>CALCJM010000060.1 GCA_937967505.1 uncultured Pirellulaceae bacterium
GTTTGGTGAACCAGAAGGACCACCACCCATCATTGCTCCGCCGCCACCCATAGGTGCTCCCATTGGAGCTCCCAAGGCACCGCCGTCTGCACAGGATGCGAAAGCCAGTGGCTCTCCGCCGCCAACGTAACCACCATCCATGAACTCCTGTGGAGCTGCAGAAGAGTAGCTTGCCGGACCTGTGTAAGCTGGTTGAGTTGTTTGCGGTGTTGCAAACTGTGGCTGTTGGTAAGCAACCGGACGAGCTTCTGGACCAGAGTAGTCCATTGCTTCACCAGCTTGCTGCGCCATGTAAGGTGTTGCTGGTTGAGCGTTCGAAATTTCGATATCGTCAACCACTTGCACGACACCGAGATGTCCTGCTTGTTGAGCAGTCTTGAGGATCATCAATTCCTGTTCAGGAGTTGAAACGTATCCTTTAAACCACACAGTTCCGCGCTCAACGTTCATATCAACGTTGAATCCGCGTAAGTTGCCTTGCTGCTGTTCCATTTGCAGCTGGCCTTTAATGTAATCAGCAATTTGCTGATCGTTTGCCATGCCAAAACTCGGCATCAGCGAAGTAACCGCGACCGCGATTCCAAGCACTAAACGTCGCATCAGATCCTCCAGGTACAATCCCGCGCCGCATGAAATTCAATTTAACCGTCAGGCTGACCTAGCAGCCAACGGCTGGGTCAATTGAACTTGTAGGCCGAGCTTCAAAAAGTAAGCGTTTGCAAAACCGAAATGATTTGTTTCGGATTCAATTCCGTTTTGACGCCGTAAGAAGACCTTGTGATCCGAATTTGTTCGGTCACAAAAGGTCGCACCATAAAGTCAGTTGCCAAAGATGACTTGCTAACCAAGGTTATCCAAATCAAGCAACTTCTTTGATGCGATGGCACCACAAAAGAGTCAAGAATGATTATCTGAATGCTGATCACGTTCGCGATCTGGCAAAAAGTCGAATCATCCATGATTCTGTTGCGAGTGTCCCCCCTCGCGGCTTCAATTATTGAACCCACGTTTGTATTCGGCAGGGACACCAAAGGACGTACACAATATTTCGGATTTTGCGGATGTTACAGGAAATTCTTTCTGTATGACGGCGGAATAGATGCTGACGTGCTAGCGAGTCTGGCAAACCTGTCCGGTTGCGAAAACCCTTATGGTTGGAGTTCCAGTCGGAGGTCGTAATTCGAGGTCGGAGGTCGAAGTCGGAATGTGACTGGGGCGGATTGGCATTGGTACAATGGCGGCGTGCGTCGTTGGTGGTGCGAGCGAACCATTCTCGTGTCATCTATTCTCGTGTCATCTATTCTCTCGTTCACCCTTTTGCGACGGCTAATTCCGCGACCCGTTTTTCAATGACCAATAAACACTCTCAGGCAGCACTGATTCGACTACTTGAGTCAGGGATTCGCGAAGTGGGAGATCTTGATAAAGATCGGTTCTTCATCATCGTCCAGAACGTTGTCGCTTCAGGCTCGCCACCTGACAAAATTATTGCATCTGTGTCAGTCCGATTTCTTCCCGGCGGTGCACCTTATTGTTGCGGTGAACCTGGCTGCTATTCACGCGTCTTCCGGGACGATGGGCTGGAAGAACTTGGTGATTTTGTCCGCCGCGAAATGAATTTGAAACAAACAGTTTCCGTCGAATTGAACGTGTACACCAAATACTACAACGGTATACGATTCTCTGCTCACCACGACGGATAACGCAGATTGGTAGGTGATTCACTCGCTGGCCAGGATTTTGCATGAACCGGCGAATGTTGTTCGTAGTACCGCCTTTAGGCGGAATCATGCAGAGCCGCCTAAAGGCTGTACTACAAACGGTTCGCGTTCGTTGATGCAAAATCCTGTGGCGCTTCGGGCTGGTGTTGCGGCCGATCAGTCTTGCTCTCGTCAATCGGCCACCTCAAGTCCGTTTGTTGTTCAACCAACGATGAAGTGTTAAAATCAAACCGATTCAAACCGTCTCGTTTATCCGCGACGGTTGCAAAACATTCCGCTGAGTGAAGAAGAGAATGCCAAAAACTGATCGGCGAAATATGCTCCGTGTTGGGCTTGCCTTTGTCGCACTGCCAAGCACCTTATTGCATCTGGGTTGTACGCCCGGCCAGGAAAGTACGCTTCAAGAAGAAACAAAAACTTCGTCCGACAGTCAGACGACCGCGGCCGACGACAAGACTGAATCGACAGACAAAGGGAATTCCATGCAAGTTCAATACCTCGAGATCGTGACTTCGGAAGTTGACGCTGTTTGCCAGACCTACTCGCAATTGCATGATGTGTCTTTCGGTGAGCCAGACCAAAATCTCGGTGGCGCGCGGACAGCAAAATTGGAAGGTGGTGGATTTCTTGGAGTCCGTGGACCATTGCGGGAAACGGAGACGCCTGTCGTGCGGCCTTACGTTTTGGTTGCTGATATCAAAGCCGCCGTTGATGCGGCCGCCGAGGCTGGCGCCGAAATTGCACTGCCTCCAATGGAAATTCCTGGCCATGGAACTTGCGCCATCGTCATCCAGGGCGGAATCGAATCCGGTCTTTGGCAACTTTGAATCAACGGACCAGTATGCCTGACGTGACAACTGACGATAACGATCAACCTGATGGGCGAATTCTCGCGATCGGTGACATTCATGGTTGCTCAATCGCGTTGGAAACTTTGTTGCAATCCGTTGCAGTTAAGCCACAAGACACGGTTGTGTTTCTGGGCGACGCGGTTGATCGCGGTCCGGAGTCGCGGCAAGCCATTGATCAAATCCTGTCTTTGCGGGAGCGTTGCAAAGTCATCTTCATTGCGGGCAACCACGAACAGATGATGCGGCAAGCCATCTCGGGTAGTGGACTGATGGACCAATGGTTGCAAGCTGGTGGTCAAGCGACTGTCGATTCGTACGGTGGATCACTGGACAACGTGCCGCCAGAACATATTCGGTTTTTGGTTTCAGGTGTCGCTTTTTGGGAATCAGAAAATGACATCTTCGTGCATGCGTGCCTCGAGTCCAATATCTCGCTGACCAACCAAACCAGTGATTATTTGCGTTGGAAACATCTTGGCGGCATGGAAGCACCGCATGTATCGGGCAAGCGAGTTGTCTGCGGGCACACGGCTCAAAGAGATGGAGTGCCTTTGGTTTTCGACGGCTGGGCTTGCATCGACACGTTTGCCCATGGCGGCAAATGGCTCTCGTGCCTGGATGTTAATTCTGACCTGCTGGTTCAGGCGTCCGAGCAAGGCGACGTGCGCGAATTCCCGCTTTCCAAATACGCCTGAGCTTTGCGGCGTTTGATCGCGCAAAAGCAACTCGGCCTCCCAACCCTCATTCGTATTTCCAGTTCAATCGCTTGCCCTCGGCGAGTTGAGAGATCATCGTTTCGATCCGTTTGGTTTTGGTTGTTGCTCGTTTGGCGGCAATGATCCACTCCAGGTAATCTCGCTTTTGACCGGGCGCAAGTGAATCATAGAATTTTCTGGCTGCCGAATTTCGTTTCAGCTCGACCGCCAACTCGGCGGGAACCTTTGGAACAACAACCGGCTTTCGTTTGGAACGACTCCCCGTTGCTTTTTTAGTCGGCGACGATTTCTTTTTCGACTTTGACGCAGCCTGTTTCGATTGCTTCTTCTCCTCAGCTGCCAGTTCGTTGAGCGCCTTGGCGCGTCGAATGTAATCGACAAGAACTTTTTGGGTTGGCACTTCTTTGAGCGAGAGAAATTTTGCTGAGCACATGGAAGCTTTCGCACCGGTGCCGGTGAGAAACAAACCTGCAGGATCGTCGAGTTCTTTGGCGCGCCAAAATCCGAATCCGACGTGCCCTTTGAAAGCAGCCATGCCACACATCAGGCCGTGATGGCTGAAGTAGGGACATCCCCACTTGATCACTTCTTCGACCTTGGGGCAGCCACGATGAACGGCTTTGCGTAGCCGCTGCAGAATAGGTCGCGCGAACTCAGGGGAGTTCTCGATATATGCGTCAACCTTTGCGGACTCGTCTGCCATGGAGAAACCATATGCTTAAAGAGATCGCTCTTGTCGAAATCGTCGGCCGAATCAGGTCACGACTGACATCACAGTTCACCATCATGGGTGAACGCAACTGAGTCTACTCAGCGATGATTTCGGTCTTCGGAGCAGAGACGACGCGGCCCATGTAGAAGCCGCAAGTTGGGCAAACAACGTGAGTCGGAATGGTCGTGCTGCACTTGGCGCAGATCGTGAGATTCTTCGGCTTCAGCGCGTCGTGTGCGCGGCGTGTGCCGGTTCGAGAGTTAGAATGTTTACGCTTTGGGACAGCCATGGCTTGATCCAAAAATTTGGAAAAAGTGAAAAGATTTAGGTAAATTCGTAGCGGAGAAGTTTAACGAATCGGCTTTCTACCGACAACGGCTTAATGTTTCTTTTAAGGATTAATAACAGGATTTTCCACAATTCGCTGCGGAAGGCAGCGGTTTGACACCGAAAGCGGTCAGGAATGCTGAGGGTTTTCTGCTTCGCTTCCAGCTTCGATTTCCCGACTGCCCAAGACGTTATGAGCGGCCAAACCTGGTTTCCTGGTGGACAAGTGAGCCTCAATTGCCGACGAAGGGGGTTGACAACGCTACTACTGACCAATTAATCGTTGTCGTCTAAAGGTTGAACGTCAACCGCCTATTTATATATGTGAACAACACGTCGCGACCGCTATTTTCAATGCTTTGGCCGATTTCGGGCCTGGCTAATGGATGGCCTTCGTCGGAGAAACAATGTCGAAAACGTTAATCGTCGCCGAGAAACCCAGCGTCGCAACCGATCTCGCTCGCGTCTTGGGCAAGATGGAAGAATTCGGCAAATTCGAGAAGAAGAAAGACTACTTTGAGAATGACAAAGCGTACATTTCGTCCGCAGTTGGCCACCTCGTTGAATTGAAAATGCCGCTGACTCCGGAAGGAAAAAAACTTCCGTGGGGCATGAAGAACCTCCCCGTGATCCCTGATCGATTCGAGCTTCAGCCGATCGAACGGAACGAATCGCGATTCAAGTTGCTGGTCCGGCTGTTCAAAAAGAAAGACGTTTCGGTCATCGTTAACGCTTGCGATGCCGGGCGTGAGGGAGAGCTGATCTTCCGCTATTTGCTCCAGTTGGCCGAACTCAAAAAAGACTTCACCGTCCGCCGCATGTGGATGCAGTCGATGACCGATGGCTCGATCATGGAAGCCTGGGCGAACCTTCGCTCCGACGAAGAGATGAACAACCTTGCCAACGCTGCGATCTGTCGATCGGAAAGTGACTGGCTTATCGGGCTTAACGGCACCCGCGCGTTGACTGCGTTCAACTCGCGACACGGCGGATTCAATGTCACCACCGCGGGACGTGTTCAAACGCCAACTCTTTCGATTTTGGCCGAGCGTGAGCGGGAGATCCGCGCGTTTGTGCCGCGTGCTTATTGGGAAGTCCACGGCACGTTCGGCGTTGAAAAAGGCGAATATGCAGGCCGCTGGTTCCGGGAGAAATTTGAAAAAGACCCCAACGATGACCACGTCAAAGCGGAACGATTGTGGTCTCTCGAAGAAGCCGAGGCGGTCAAAAGTCGCTGCGAGGGTAACACCGGAATCGTAGAAGAGACGAAAAAGCCATCCAAACAAGCACCACCGCAGCTATTCGATTTGACTTCGCTGCAACGCGAAGGAAACAGTAAACATGGCTTCCCGGCCAACCGTACATTGCAGCTGGCTCAGGCTTGCTACGACCGACACAAAATCCTGACTTATCCGCGTACCGATTCGAAATACCTTCCCGAAGATTACGTAGATCAGGTGAAGGAAACGATCGCGAATTTTGCCGCTGGAAAAACCAACGCAGCGTTCGGCGATGACATGAAAGGCTACTGTCGCTGGATAATGGATAACAATCGGGTGACTCCGTCGAAGCGAATCTTCAACACCGCCAAAGTGAGTGATCACTTCGCAATCATCCCGACAGGAAAGATGCCGCCGGCAAGCCTCGATGATGGTGCGGCAAAAATTTACAATCTGGTCCTCAAACGTTTCCTCGCGATCTTCTATCCATCGGCTGAATTCGAAGTCACCAAACGTATCACCCGGATCGGCGAGGACGCATTCAAAACTGATGGTCGCGTTCTTGTTGTTCCGGGTTTCCTTGAAGTCTACGGACGCAAGCCCGGGATGGCAGGTGATGCTGACGAGTTGTGCGGTGCAACCGATGGCGAATCGGCGACAGTCAATTCGATCGAGACTCTCGAGAAAGAGACTCGCCCACCTGCACGATTTACCGACTCGACCTTGTTGTCGGCCATGGAAACCGCCGGCAAACGTGTCGACGACGATGAGCTTCGTGAAGCGATGAGCGAACGTGGCTTGGGTACACCGGCAACTCGCGCGAACATTATTGAGGGACTGATTCGTCAAAAGTATCTGTTCCGCAACGAGATCCGCAAGAGCGAACTTGTCTGTTCCAACAAGGGTCTCGCGTTGATGGAATTGCTTAACGAGATGGGCATCGAAGAACTCGCTTCACCGGCGATCACTGGCGAGTGGGAATACAAACTCAAAGCGATGGAACAAGGGAAGCTTGAACGAAAATCTTTCATGGACGAGATCAAGCAGATGACCAACAGCATCGTGACCCAGACGAAGGACTACGTGGAGGTGTTGGTCAATCGCGTCTTCCCGGACCTGGAGGCGAAGTGTCCGGAATGCGGAGGTGCATCCCACAAGCAGACCGACGGGCTGTTTCAGTGTAAGAATCCCGAGTGCATTTTCAAGTTGAAAAAGCACATTGCCAGCCACGAACTGACCGAATCCGAAGCCAAAACGCTGATCGAAACAGGCAAAGTTGGTCCGATTGAAACCTTCAAAAACCGCTTCGGCCAGCCGTTTGCGGCAGAGTTGGTTTTGGATAAACCGAAAAAGGTTTACAAGGTCAATTTTGTCTTTGAGGGTGACGAGGAACGAGCCAATGAGGTTGCGAACCTGAAGCCGGAACAGATCATCTGCCAGTGCAAACTGAAGGACGACGGTGATGAACTAACGCCGGTTTACGAGACGGAAAAAGCGTTTTTGTGTCCGGCAATGGCAAAGGACAAGAATGAGAACGGCACGCGTATCTCCAAAACGATCCTGCAAAAGGAGATCCCGACCGATCAGGGGATCAAAATGTTTGTCGAAGGCAAAACAGATTTGATGCCCGGTTTCATCTCCAAGAAGGGGCGTAAATTTTCAGCGCACTTGACCGTCGATCGCAAGACCGGCAAACTTGGTTTTGAGTTTGCCCCGCGCAAGGCGAAGAAGAAAAAAGGCGAAGAGGAAGCAGACACAGGCACTGAGGGTGACGCCAAGGTAAAGGTCAAAAAGGCATCGACAAAGAAGAAAACAACCACCGCCAAAAAGGCCACTAAGAAGAAAGCGGCCAAGAAAAAAACCACCAAAAAGAAGGCTGCAAAAAAGAAAGTGGCCGAATAGATCAATAACGTTGTCGAAGGTCGTGCAAGCGTTGCATTGGGCCAACGTAGCTACCGTCGCCAGACGGTGGAGCGTAAGTGAAAGCTCACCACTGCTCAATCGCCTGACACCAGTACATCCACGCTCTGGCGAGCGTAGCCACGTTGTCAGATTTCCCGCTGCGCTGATCAAAATCTACTACTCGGCAGATTTCGCAGCCTCATCGCCTTCAGGCTCGTCTGCTTTCCCCTCGGCATCTTCCATTGGCTCGGTCGCTTCTTTGACCTCGGCCATTTCGTCGACGGACTTCACTTCAGGCTTGACTGCTTCAAAATCGCCGCCCGTATCGGCTCCGTCTTTGGTTTCCGTAGCCCCCTCCATATCCTTGGGGATATCGATTTCCGGGAACTCAATATTTGGTGCGTCTTCCACCGCCGCACCGGGTGCCTCCTCGTCGAAAGCGCTGTGATTCTTGAATTCATTGAATAACGCGATAAATTCGGGACTGGAGACTCTCGCCAGACCACGCTCGGCATCGCGGTACAGCAAGGAATCCGGTGCCTCTTCAATGTACTTGGAGTATAACGCTTTGGCCTCTTCGAATTCGCCCAGACTCTCTGCCGCATAAGCCACGTTAAACAGAGCCCGACGTTGCTGCATGACGGTTTTGGTTGTGCTGGGGGCGTCGTATACCTTCTGGAACGACTCTTTGGCCCGTTTCACCAACTTCATCCCGCCCTCGCGGTCGAGTACCATCTGTTGCAAACCACGGTTCAATTCGTAGTCGCCGGCAAGTTGCAAAGCAAAATTGGTGGCCTTCTCATTGGGAAAGTCGTTTTCCATTTGCTTCAACGAATCAACATTCTGGTTGATTCGAAACTGGTTGGTGGACAAGTCCAACTGCTTCCATGGCCCGGCGGCGACCGTTGCGCTGTTCTGCGTAAACAAATTCAGCAACACATAACCCAACAGCAACGTCAGTACGCCCAGCGCGAGATGCCCCCAGTACGGACGCGACGCCTCAAGCATCTTTTCAGCTTCTGATGGCTCGATTTCTACCTCGGAAGCCTGCCCTTTGACGTTGGGTGGCAGTTCGATGTCGCGACGGTTATTCTTTTTGTCTTCAGTCTTGATTTTTGACATGGGTAGGAAAACGGATCAAACCGGCCCTGGTTAATTGTGTTGGTTGGCTGCGACGGAATCAGAAAGATTCAGCACATGGCCGTTTACTGTTAAACAAGGGGAAAGTATACGTCGTTCTGCAATCAATGGTCAATACCGCCGGTTCAATGCAGGGTGAATCGGCTCAAACAGTCTGCCAATCCGAAGCGACTGCGGAATCTTTACCGTTTTTGCGTCATTGCGGCCCCGGCATTTGCGTTTGACAACCACCCCCTGAAATAGATACTGACCACGCTCCGCAGACAATTCCGACTCAAGCGCCCAACTCACACGTCATTTCCACCATGCACGGCCTCAACCCGGACCAACTTGACGCCGTCAATACGCTTTCCGGGCCGCTGCTGGTACTGGCCGGTGCCGGCACCGGAAAAACGCGCGTGATCACCTACCGAATCGTCAAGCTGATTAAAACAGGGACGGCGCGCGAGCGCATCCTAGCGGTGACGTTTACCAACAAAGCCGCCAATGAAATGCGCGAGCGGCTGATGCCGATGATCCAGGTCAAGCGTAAGGCTCCCGGTCCGGACGACAAATTCAAACCAAAATACGCGCGGGACAGGTTCGCCGAAGACGATCCGCAACCAACCGTCTCAACTTTCCATTCGCTGTGTGTCAAGATTCTGCGACGACGAATTGACAAACTGGGCTATCCGCTCAAGTTCGCGATCTACAGTCGCGGCGACCAGGAAAGCCTTGCTAGGACGATCCTGCGGGAGATTAATGTCAACGACAAAATGCTGGCCCCCAACCAATTGCTGTTCCACATCGGTAGCTGGAAATGTAAATCGCTGAAACCAGGTGATGCAATCATGCAAAGCGAGAGCGATGCACAGCACCTGGCGGCGATCGCCTACCAACGTTACCAGCGGCAACTGAAACTCTCAGGCGCCGTTGACTTTGATGATCTGCTGTTGCTGACCGAACAACTTTTTCGTGATCACCCGGAGGTGCGACAAGAAGAGGCCGCGCGGTTTGACCATCTGCTGATTGACGAATACCAGGACACCAACACCAGTCAGTACCGAATCGTCAAAGCATTGGCGGCATCGCATCGTAACCTGTGTGTCGTTGGCGACGATGACCAGTCAATCTACGGTTGGCGCGGGGCCGAGGTCGAGCATATTCTTTCCTTTCACAAGGACTGGCCGGATGCCAAGGTGGTCAGGCTGGAGGACAATTACCGTTCGACGGAATCGATCATCGCCTACGCCAACGAGTTGATTCGGTTTAACAAAACTCGGCATGACAAAATTCTCCGTGCGGCACGCCCGGGCGGGGACAAACCCTCCATCATCCAGTACGAAAACGAAACGGTCGAAGCTGAAGAAACGGTGCGTTCCATTCAACGCCGTTTGCAGGAAAAAGGGCGCGAGCCGCGTGACTTCGCCATCCTGTTCCGCACCAATGAACAGCCGCGCCCCTTCGAAACCGAATTGCGGAAAGCCAAGCTGCCTTACGTGCTGGTCGGCGGGATGTCGTTTTTCGACCGCAAGGAAGTCAAAGATATCCTGTCCTACCTGCGTCTGCTGGAAGAGGAACCTGACGACATCTCGATCTTGAGAATTATTAACGCTCCACCCCGCGGCATTGGGAAAAAGTCCATCGAAACGCTACTGGACCACAGCGTCAAGCAGAAAGTGCCGTTGTGGGACATGATCACCGGCAGCGCCGACCGACCAAAACTGACCGCACCGGTCACACGCGGGCTCAATGGGCTGGTCGATGCAGTCCAGGTCGTCAAATCACGCATGAGCGCCCTGTCGCTGGTCGAAACGTGTCGATTGTTGATCGACAAAATCAACTACAAGGCCGAAGTTGAAAAGAACTACCCGGTTCCCGAAGACCGCGAGACCCGTTGGGCCGTTGTTGAACAAATTGTCAGTGCTTTGGGCGAATACGAGCGATCGACCCGCAAGCCTACGATGACAAAGTTTCTTGACAAACTGTTGTTGGGTGATCAGAGCACCGATGATGACAAGGAAAAGCAGCTAAAAAAGAACGCGATCGCGCTAATGACATTGCATTCGTCAAAGGGACTGGAGTTTCCCGAAGTTTATATGGTCGGTCTGGAGGAAGGCATTTTGCCTCATAAGCGTTCACTGGAGGACGATGATGCCGGTGTGCCCGAAGAGCGTCGTTTGTGCTACGTTGGCGTGACCCGGGCGGAGGAACTGCTGACGCTTTCGATGTCTCTGACACGGATGCGGTGGGGCAAGGCACGGGATACAAAACCAAGTCGATTCCTGTACGAATTGACTGGTAAGGCAGACCATCCTAACTACGCAGCCCGGGCGCGTGTGTAGGTGCATTCGGCGATGAACCAACCTTCAAACACACTGCGGGGCCGCCATCGTGCGTTCCCGGATGAACCATACCGCGCTCGTTGCAACGATTGCTTTCGTCCGGTAGATCTTTGCTATTGCGATGCCATTACACCGGTGGAAACGCGCACTGATTTTTTGATCCTGCAACATCGGCGGGAACGCACGCATCCATTTAACTCGGCCCGAATCGCCGCCAGAGCGCTCACCCGTTGCACCGTTGTTTGCGACCGCAACGAACAACTGGCGCAAATGGAACTGCCTATTCACTCGTCTGCCGGGTTGCTTTATCCGTCGCCAAACGCGCGGTTGCTGAATGACGTGCCCAAGCATGAACTGCCCGAGCAATTGGTGGTGATCGACGGCACATGGCATCAGGCAAAAACACTCTACCGCGATGTGGAAGTGCTCCGTGCGCTTCCCTGTTTCGCGTTGGCACCGACGACACCGGGACAATACAAAATCCGTCTTGAACCCGATGCCACATCTCTTTCCACAGCGGAGGCCATCGTCGCGGCGGTCAAGCAGATGGAACCGGAGAATTCCGATATCGCTCGCCTGTTAGATGGTTTTCATGCGATGATTGACCTTCAGTTGGCACACCCTCGGGCCAACTATGGCGGCGAGACGACTCAATCGCAACGGGCACCAAATTTGAATGTTCCAAAAAGTCTTCTGTCCGGCGAACACGGGCAGGTGGTGTTCTACGCCGAAGCCACTCCGCTCGAGTTCACTCATACGTGCCAGTGGAGCAGCATGAAGCAGAAACGCAAGCGTTGCCCGTTGCCACCGGTGTATGTTTGTGCGCAGCGCATCGACCGGCGGAATCCCAATGTCGAAGCATGCAGTGAAAACCAGTTTGTGCGATGCATTGCTCCTGCTGCCATGTTATCGCCAACCCATTTGCGGCATATGGGCCTGGATGAATCTGATTTCGCAACGGCGGTATCGGTGGAAGAATTCCGCGACCAATGGAATGCCTTTCTGCGAGTGGATGATCGTCTGATTGCGTATCACGCCAGCAGCATTGGTTTGTTGCATAATGCAAAAGCACAAGTCCCACCGTTTGATTTATTGCACAGCATTAACTACGATCCTGAACGCCGGTTTCCGGACATCGAGTCATTTCTGGCAGGCCGGGGAAGAACAGTTCAGGCACCAATTTGCAAGGGCAGGGGAGGGCAGCGACTGGCATCCGCCGTCGCGCTGACTCGATACTTGTCCGTATCAACAACGTAATTACCGTCGCTAGGTGGTGGAGCACAGGTGAAATCTTTCTACTGCTCAAACGTTTAACGTTAGGCATCCACGCTCTGGCGAGCGTAGCCACGTTGCCGAATGTCGTGTTGGCGTCGCACTTGGACCAGCGTAATTACCGTCGCCAGACGGTGGAGCACAGGTGAAATCTTTCCACTGCTCAAACGTTTACCATCAGGCATCCACGCTCTGGCGAGCGTAGCCACGTTGTCCATTACAAATCTTGATCGGCATCGGCAATCAACGCGTGAATGGCGGCGGGGCCTTCGGCCGCACGCATTTCCGCCAGCAGTTCTGGATGCTGAATCAGACGGCTGATCCGGGCTAGCACCCGCAAATGCACCGCCTCGTCAGTAGACCCGATCAGAAAAAAGATATCCGTCAAGCAACCGCGCGGACCGCCGAAAGGAATACCGCTGGTCGTGACGCCCAGCCCCAAAAAGGGCTCGCCCATCGCCTGCGGCATCGGACGGCGCGGGTGCAGTAATGCCACGCCGTTCTCAAGTGCGGTCGGATGAAGGTCTTCACGATTGTGAATCGCCTCGGCCATTTTTTCCGGCTCCCACAAGGCACCCGTCTGGGCCACCATACTACAGATGCGCGTGATGACCTTGCCCTTGGTCTTGGCCAACAACGGCGAAAAAATATTCTCCACGGCCAGCAAATCGGGGATGTGGAAATCTTCTACCGTCTGCTTGCGATTCTGAATCGCAAATACCTTTTCGACCTCTTCCAGTTCGCGCTGGTCAGACGCGCCAATACGGTCTTCAAACCAGTTATGGATCTCGGGGCGCGAAAAACGCCATTGACCGCCAATTCGGCGGCCCGGCAATTTGTCTCGTTCGGCCATCTTCCGTACCTGCTCCGGAGTCAGGTGGAGATAAGCAGAGAGTGTCTGAATGTCAAAGTCTTCCATCGGAAAGCGCTATGGTCTGGGGTGGAAAATCGGAAGCGATATCCTAACACCCAACGGCCAACGTAGAAACGGCTGACGAAACATCGGACGGGTGTTTTTAACCTTCAAACACGGGGCAACCGAAGGCTAATACGACAGGACTCCATTGGCACGCATGTAGTCGATACAGTCGGGAACAAAACTGGGGGTCTGATAGAGGGCGTATCCACAGACAGCAAAAATGCTGAACAGTGCCACAAAGGTGATTACAGTCTTGATCGACTGACCGGCCTGCCGACGGCGGAAATACCTTACTTCCGTTTCCAGTTTCTCAAGGTAGTACTTTTCGGAGGTGAGTTGCTGATGATTTTGCACGGGAAAGTCTCATGGACAAGGGAAGGAAAGGATCAATGATCCGGTTGCAATTCTGCTTCTACCACGGCGTCGCAAGCGCCGTACCAAAGCCAACAATCGAGCGTCAGATCGGGTAAATTGCCGGTAAAACAGCGTTTTTGCATTTCGGTGGGCGAAGAAGATGAGGCGTTTTTTAAACACGACCACCATGAAGAAGTGCAAAAAGACAACGTGTGTAAAAAAATCTCCCTCGGGAAATCTTCGTAGGTCAGACGCAGTCAGAATTTCCCATTGCCCATGATCAAGATTGACGAATCGGGGGCTTGGGAGATTGAGCCGATCAGCGCGCGTGAATCGGCCAGTATCTTTCGCACCGACGATGACCGGTTTGGCTATGTCAGATACAATGATGCCCCCCTTGAGCACTTCTACGGTATGCTCGACGACGATGGCAGTCTGACAAGCTTTGGGCCTGTCAGGGGGCCAGCGCTTCCGGAGCCCGGTCAGCCCGGGATTGCGCTGGCCATTCCACCGGCAGCACTGCTGCCCGTCATCGTAGTGACGCGGCTTGCCTTCAATGACGGTTACTCAAGGAGCCATGTTCTCATTGCCGGCAACCGACGCGCGTCGATGCCGATCAATGCGCTCACTGTGGCAAGTATTGCGCTTGGGCGACTGGCAGTTAGGAATTTAACACCCGTTGGCGACGCTGCCAGCGTCTGAGCGACACTGGCAGCATCGCCAACGGTAAACGCTCAACTGCCAATCACTTTACTGGCAGACTGATCTTTTGTCGCGTACAATTGTCAATGAAATTCTGATCCGCTTTTTTTTTGCCACTCGCATGTCGACCGTTGCCAACGATCTCGAACATTTTACCGACGGTCTGCTGGCAGCGCGGCTCGCGGGCATTCAGCTGGACATCAGCGATTCCTCCACTCCGCAGCTTCTCTCTCTTAAAACGATCAAACGGTGGAAGGGGGCGGAACAGAATTCGGCAGATTTCGAAACCGTTCGCCTGGCCGCCGCATTCGATGTCTTTCGCCAAACCCGTTCGCTACCTGCCGCCGTCAAAGGGCTGTCCTTCCAATTCCGGGCCCGGCAACAAATTCAGCAACTGGCGCGGCGTACGATTTTGTATCTGATTCTGATCGTCTGTACCGCGATTGGCTGCCTGGGATTATTCTGGTTTGGTCTACGTCCGCAGCTGGAAATGATCCGCGCCGATATCGTCGCCACCAATTCTGTCACACTGGCAGAGCACCATGATGGATTGATGGTGGCAGGCTGCATCATTTTGTGTGCGTCTCTTCTGCTGGGACTGTTACAGCAACTCAAGGGAGCGAACAACTGGACGGCTCGGCTCTTCGGCAGTCAGTCCAGTGTCGATTTGGGGCGACAAGCATTGTTTTGGGACACGGCGTTGCGGCTGGTCGATTCCGGCAGCTCTTATGACAGTGCGACTGAAACGGCCGGAAAACTGTTACGGCTTGCGCCAGAGCAGCAGACTCATCTTGGAGAAATCACTGCTCATTGCACCAGTCAGATCGCCTCGAACAGAGATCTGTTTGCCATGTTGGCACAGCAAAAACTTGAGACGGTTTCCAGCGCGCTTCCAACCGTCGCGGTGGCATTGGTCGGCGGTGTGTGCGGGTTGATCTGCGCGATCGCGACCTTCTATCCTGTCATGCGGCTACTGAGCGATATGGCCAAGGCGGCGGTCATATGAGTGATTCTAAAATAGATGACATCTGGAAGTGCGTGGTCGGGAAGGAATTGGAGATCGCCAAGCAATTACGCGACTTCGGCCAGGTTCTACCAGCATCACTCAAACAACGAACTGCGGCGGTTGCCAAACAACTCGAACGCAGCGTGCAACGCGGCCCCGGTTTAAGCTGCCCCGAAGCGCACCATCAACTGCTTGCTGGCCGAGATGCCGTTGCAATTGTTTCACCATTGCTGGAACGGGCGGCACGTGTCGACTCTGGTGACGACCTGACCGCCGCAGACCTCGTGTCCGATCTGCAAATTGGGGTTTGTCGATTGCAGCGGAGCGATAACGACCGCAGCAGCCTGATTGGGCCGTTTGTTTATCCCGGGGTGTTGACGGCCGGTCTGATTGGCCTTTTGGCAATTTTCAGCACGTATCTTATGCCGGAATTCACGTCGGTGTTGGAAGAATTTGGAATTCCAATACCCAAACCGACACAATTTCTGTTGTCCATTTGTTGGTGTATTGAAACGGCATGGCCATTAGTGTGGCTTGGTGCGCTGCTGACGTTGCTACCGATGGTTGTCGAACTCTGTCGCTTCTCAGGGTGTGCGTTAAGTTTGGTCCGTTGGCTGGACAGGAGACTGGAGGGCAAACGATTGGCACTTGCAGCGTGGGCAGAGCATGCAGCGCTCTTGCTGCAATCGGGTATCCCTCAGGATTCGGCTGTCGCGACTGCCATGCGATCATCGAGACGATGGCTGCGGAACGGGCATTGGCCATGGCGATTCGGGCTGCTGGAACAGGCATTGAAACTGGGCGACACGTCGGCCAAGGTGGCGTTGCTCAATCAAACAGCAGATTACTACCGCGCCCGTCACCGAAGTTGGGTGCAGTGGTGGAGCGGCTTCCTGCCCTCAGCGCTGCTTTGTCTATTGGGTGGGTTTTTAACATTCGCTATTGTCTCAATCATCATGCCGTTGTTTGCCATACTATCCGGATTATCGGGGGGAGTGAATTGAGCGACTCGATCACCCCAACAAATAGCTTCCCGGAGGCGCGTGTGCGCGATCGCCACAATCAAACGGTCACCGAACTGGCTCAAGCGATCCCGACACAGGAGCAGATGATCATCTCGATCCTTGCCGCGTCGTGGCAACCGCATACGGAGTCGTGGAATCGCAACACTTTGGTTGAATTACTTCAGAATTTTGCACGCGACGTTAGTACAAACTTCGAGCACCGGATTGCTGCAGCGGTGCCATGCATCATATCGGGCAAGCCTGTAGAGGAAACGTTGAGTGAATGCCGGGTGATCGGTGGCCTGACGTTTGAGGCGCTTAAGGTCACTGCTGCCAAATCGCAACTGAGTGATTTTTTTGGGTGCTGGATGAATCAGGCGTTAACCACTGCCGAACTTGTTCCGCACGAACGCACGGTCACGGCAAAACTGGTGCGACTTGGCTTGACGGGGGCGATAATCTTAAATGTGTTGTTTTTTGTGATGCTGTTCATCATCCCCGAATTCCAAAAGATGTTCGAGGAATTCGGCCTCGAGCTGACAGGCCCTACATCGTTTATGATGATTTGGGCCGAAAGAATTGTCAGGTTCTGGTTCATCCTTGGCCCCGTCATGCTCTTGATTGGTATTCTCTTCGTGCGCGGGGCAAGTTTTGCCACGTGGTGGCGGCGCTGGTCACCACGCTCGTGGACGGTTAATTCATGGGACAAGCATGATCGGAGGCGGCTGGCGTTGGGGTGGGCAATGCGGGCCGGCCCACGCCCGGACTTGATTGATCTTCCTGCCAGTAAATTTGACGCGACAGCCACGCTTGAAAAACAACTATGCTCGGCCCGCATTCTGACCAAGCGCGAATCAGCGGCACTATCGGCCACCGATGATGGTGATTTGAAAGACTGGTTACTGGAAAAGATGATCGACGGCCGACGCACAAGACGGGTTCGCAACCAGAACGTCGTGGCCACCATTCTGATCGGGGCAGGGCACTGCTTCCTGGCGCTGGTTGTGGTGCTGGTCGCGGTAAGCATTCTGGGCAGTCTGCTGGTCATTGTTGAAGGACTCGCAGGAGCGCGGCCATGATCAAACATTCTCAATCAACTACCCGGCGGGCTGGATTGACCAAAACCGAAGTACTGGTTTCGGCTGTATTGTTGACCGCCGTCATGAGTGTCACTGCCAGTATGTTTCACAACATTAATCTGGTCTGGAAAAATATTCGTCATCATAGAATCGCGATGGGCGAATTGTCCGACCAGCTGGACATGCTGACTCGCAACCCTCAAGGCGACATTAAGGCCGTTATCAAGGAACTACAACCTTCATCGATTTGCCGCGCGGCATTGTGGGAACCGGCACTGACAGCCAGCATCGCCAAAGACAAACTGGGCCAACGGATCGACGTTGAACTTAAGTGGCGATCGACCAACGGAACTCGCAAATCGCCACGTTCCAATTCGGTCAAACTTTCCGGGTGGCTGACGGGAGGGAAGCCCAAATGAGAAAGAATGATGTCAACAAACGCCTTGGTTACACTCTACTGGAGTGCCTGATCATGATTTCCATGTTGACCGCATTGATGACGATCGCGCTTTCATGGATTCACATTTCGATGAAATTCAGCAAAACGATCAAGCAACGGGCGACGATCCACCGTCAATTGGCGCGGCTTTCACGTGAGTTGCGATCGAATATTACAGACGCCGATCGTTTTCAGATTGATGGCGAAACATTATCGCTAACCGACGGTGCGACAAATACGACGTACACCATCTCCGCTGGGGCGATTGAACGCAAGCGGCGGATGGCACCGGTTGGCGATGAAACGGTCGTCAATATAGAGGCCTTTCAAATCGGCAGTGATGTCGATGCGAAATGGAGTACGGGAACCGTCTCCGGACAGCCGGACTGGGTCGAGTTGACGATCAGGCAGCGCCCCGTTACGACCGTCTCCCGGGATGCATCCAAAAAGTTCGTCAACTCTGTTGGCAGCTTGGAGACTCCCAAGCTGGAACTTCATCTGCGAGCCTCGTCACGAAAGGCCTCCAAATGACCAAACAACACTCTGCGTTTCGCCCCGTGAAAACTGGCCGAGGTTTATCTGGCATGAGGGAGGAGCGCGTCGGCGCGCTGCTGTTTGCAGTGCTGGTTTGCATTGGTGTTACATTGGCCCTGATGTTGGCAGCATTACAAACCAGCCTTAACCAGCGGCGGCAGCTGTCGCGCGAGTTACAGATGGAACAGACGCGCTTACTGCTCAATGCCGCGATACGATCCGAGGCGGTTGAAGACTGGCGCAAGTCCTTGGCGAATACCGACGCACCTGATCCTTTGGAAATCACCGTCCGGTTGCCGATTGGCAAGCAGGCCACCGTTACCGCCGTGAAACCCGACGAGACCAACGTTACACTGATGGCGATGATTGGCGATGTTGAAAATCCAATTTCGCAAACACGCCGCTCCGGGTTGTTAAAGCAGGAAGATTGAATCGTAGCGTTTGAACAATATTCAAAACTGAAAACGAGACCATTGATGAATACAAAAATGACGCCTGACAAAAACCTTCCCCGTTGTCAGTACCGCCGCGCGTTTACGCTTGTCGAACTCCTTGTCGTAATCGCCATCATTGGCATCTTGATCGGGATGCTGCTGCCGGCGGTCCAACAGGTCCGTGAGGCAGCGCGTCGGTCTGAGTGCCTGAATAATATCGCACAACTTGGCTTGGCCGCGCATAACTACGAGTTCTCGAATGAGCGTTTTCCCGAGGGCGTGGTGGATAGCGGTAAGGGGCCCATCCTGTCCACACCCAGTGGGCAGCATATCAGCCTGTTTGTGCAACTGCTGCCGTTTCTTGAGCAGCGCGGGATGGCCGACCGATTCGATGTCAAGGCCGGCACTTACGCACCGGTAAACGGACCGGTGCGGGAACTTAATCTGCCAATGCTGATTTGCCCATCGCAGGGATCAAAAGAGTGCCTTTTAGCAACCAATTTTGCGGCGGCGGGCGGTGGCATTGGAGGGGCAGACAGCCCAACCATGGACGATTCCATGGCAAACGGATTTAGCATGACCGATCCGGCTGGCCAAGGCACCGATACGGTCGCAATCAGTAGCTATGCCGGCTGCCAGCACGGAAGTGAGACTCCCATCGACAGCGACAACAACGGTCTGTTCTTTTTAAATAGCCGAATCGGTTTCGAGGACATCTACGACGGCAGTAGCAATACGGTCCTGTTCGGCGAATACATCTCCGATGAGAACTGGAATCTGGGATGGGCCTCCGGAACACGCGCGACACTGCGAAACATGAGCACTATTGAAGATTTTAATTCCGTCTTCTCGACCATCCAGACTGGAGTGGCACCGAAACCAGACTTCGTCGGTGGATTCAGCAGCCCGCACCCTGGAACGTCCTCGTTCTGTATGGCTGACGGTTCCGTTCGTTCGCTCAGTTTGACTCTTGACCCCAAGATCTGCGAAAATATCGGCAACCGGGAGGACGGCGAGATGATGGGCGATTGGGATTATTGAGTAACGCATTCGGGCATGCAGACGATCCGTTTTTTGGAACAACTTACTTTTGCAGGCGAGCCGATTAGGCGATTGGCAGTTGAAAGTTTACCGTTGGCGATGCTGCCAGCTTCGCTCCGACGCTCTCAGCGTCGCCAACCGATGGTAAATTCCTATACTGCCAGACCAGTCGTCTTACGGAAGCAACAGACATAAGCCCCTCTTTTTTAACCAAACCGCTGATCGTACGAAAGACAATCGTTGGAATCCGTGAGCGACCACAATTTGAATTTAATTGAACAGCCTCGGGATTCGCCTGTGACCACTGTCCCGATCGATGTCGCCTGGCGAGAAATGAAAACTTCCGACGCGTATTGGTCAGGTTACCCGGGGATGTTGATTGGCGGATTCGTATTTTTCCAGATGTTTTTTCTGGTGCTTTCGGTGGCGTTTTTTGGCCCGGTCAGCATTTTGATTCTTTTTGGAGGAACCGGATGTGGGCTTGCGGTGGTAGGGATCATCGGCGCTGTAGTATTTTCGTTGGTGCGTGTGATGAATGCCTCGATGAAGTTTCCGATCCCGTCGCGCTGGGCGGTCGTGCTGGCCGCGTCGCTGACTGGGCTGTGCATTTCTGTTTTGTTCCTGTTGTTCCTGCTGACGGGGACACCGCTATCGTTCGCCAAGCTTCAACTGGAATCGTCCATGGTCGGCCCTGTTTTTCTAACGGCTTTTCTGCAAGCAGGTGCGTGGCTGGGAGCGGATTTGGAAATCCGAAGATTTGGGCAGCGCGCTGTAGTAAGTGACTCCGACATAGCTGCCACCGGCAATCAGCGCCGGTTTGGCATTGCCCAGTTGATGATGGGAACGTTTTGGCTGGCAGGGACGCTGGGGATTTTGGGTTCGATCAGCCGCATGAGCAATTTAGACAAAGACGGCCTCTTCGTTTTGGCTGGTGCCTTTTCTGCGGCGTTTTTGTCGTTGAGCTGTGCCGCGGTTCTGGTTGGCCTGACCAAGACGTTACGCGCCCTTCAGAAGGCGGTCTTTAGAGGGCTGCAGTGGTTACGCAACATGCTGTTTCATCACAGTCGAAAGTAGCCCCTACCGCCAGTGACAAACTGCAAATTACCGCTGCTATCTGCTCGGAATTCTAGCCGATCATCTGTTCAACGATCTCGCCGTGAACGTCGGTCAAACGGAACCGTCGCCCCTGATACTTGAATGTCAAACGTTCGTGATCGATTCCCAACTGCTTTAATAAGGTCGCGTTGAAATCGTGCACGTGCACCGGGTCTTCAATAATGTTGTAGCCAAATGGATCCGTGCTGCCGATCACACCCGGTTTGACGCCGCCGCCTGCCACCCAAGACGTAAAACAGCGCGGGTGATGGTCGCGTCCGTAGTTTCCGTTGGTCATCACGCCCTGGCAATAGGAAGTACGTCCAAACTCGCCACCAAAAATCACCAGCGTATCGTCCAACATTCCCAGCCGCTTGAGATCCTTGACCAGCGCCGCGGATCCCTGATCGACATCTTTCGCTTGGCCCACGATGCCCTTGGGGAGATTTGCGTGATGGTCCCAATCCTGATGATACAGCTGAATAAATCGCACACCTTTTTGCGCTAGGCGACGTGCCAGCAAACAGTTGGCCGCGTACGTCCCGGGTTTCCGCGCGTCCTCTCCGTACAGCTCAAATGTTTCGGCTGGTTCATCGGAGATGTCGGTTACTTCCGGAACGCTGGTTTGCATGCGGTACGCCATTTCATATTGAGCGATGCGCGACTCGATTTCCGGATCAAGTTCTTTTTCAAACTGGTGTTGATTCAGGTGCTTGATTTTTTCCAGTTGAGCCCTGCGGCGCGAGCGGCAGACACCGTCGGGGTTGGAAAGGTAGAACACGGCGTCTTTCCCGGATCGGAACCGGACCCCCTGATAGCGCGAATCCAGAAACCCTGATCCCCACAGACGCGAGTACAAAGGTTGTCCGCCTTTGCCCGCGGTCGCCAGCACCACAAATGCCGGCAGGTTTTCGTTTTCCGATCCCAATCCGTATGACAGCCACGATCCAAAGGACGGACGACCGGCGATTTGCGAACCTGTCTGGAACATCGTGATCGCCGGGTCGTGATTAATCGCTTCGGTGTGCAATGAGCGAATAAAGCACAGGTCGTCCACGATGTCACGGTGATAGGGTAACAGCTCGCTCAGCCACGCCCGGTTTTCGCCGTATTGCTTGAACTTGAATTTGGAACCTGCCAACGGCAACCCGGTCTGGTTGGACGACATGCCGGTCAAACGTTGTTCGCCGCGCACCGATGGCGGAAGCTCTTCTCCATGCCTCTTGTTCAGCAGCGGTTTGTAGTCGAACAGGTCATGCTGTGCCGGGCCGCCGGACTGAAACAGGTAGATCACGCGTTTTGCTTTGGGAGGAAAATGAGGCACCCCCTCCAGCCCGCCAAACCGCGCGGCCGGCTGGACGTTTTCGGCTCCGTTGGCTTCGTCGGCTGGACCATTGGCCTTCACCGACGCCCCCAACAACGAAGACAACGCCATTGCACCAACGCCAGCGGCACTGGTTTTGAAGAAGTGCCGTCGGTTGGTGCGCAGGAGCGCATTTAATTGCTGCCGCGTTGGATTATTGTTGTTGAAAATATCCATGTTGGTTTCCTGAAGGTTGTACAAGTATCTTATTTACCGAACGTTTTGCCCGATCGCTCTGTTGCCGCAAGGTAGCGATTGCAATGTTTAAAGCAGGTTAATCGCAATCGACAATCGCAATCGGCACGCCTGGATGACATGGTCCGAACTAGCGTTTGGTGAAGGTCGCGTCCAGATTCATGATGGCTTGAATCGTCGTCGTCATCGCTGCCAGATCGATTTTGTCGATTGCTTCGTCCGCCTCCGATTCACCCAGTTTCAACAGCGCGGACGCCTCCTCCGGTTTCTGTGCGTAGTATTTGCGTTCTTCTTTCAACAACTCCAGTAGCGTTTGGGTCTCCAGTTCATCCGGCTGGCGTCCGGCCAGCCGCACGAATGCGGTCTGTAATTGCCGTTGTTCTTCAGCGTTTTCCATCGTCAGCACCGTTTGTGCCAGATGACGTGCCGCTTCGACGTATTGGACATCGTTCAACAGCACCAGTGCCTGCAGCGGTGTGTTGGTGCGCGAGCGCGCGATCGTACATACCTCTCGGCTGGAGGTGTCAAATGCCATCATGTTGGGCAGTGGCGCTGTGCGTTTCCAGACACTGTATAACGAACGCCGGTATAGCGATTTCCCCACCGACTGTTTCCACGCCGGCGACATCGAATTGGACTCCTTCCACAGGTCACCTCCCGGCTGGTATGGCGAAACCGGAGGCCCACCCGCGGCGCGATTCATCAACCCTGACGCGGCCAACATCAGATCCCGAATCTGCTCGGCCCCCAACCGGTACGCCGGCCCCCGTCCCAACAGCCGGTTCTCGGGGTCTTTGGCAACTGCCGCGCGCGATGCGGCCGAATCCTGACGGTAGGTCGATGACAGCACGACATGCTTGCAAAACCGTTTGACATCCCAGCCATTGTCAACAAAGTCCACCGCCAGATAGTCCAGCAACTCCGGATGCGTCGGCAGTTCGCCCTGGAGTCCGAAATTTTCCGGAGTTCGAACCAGGCCGTCGCCAAAAAAGTTTGCCCACAAACGGTTTACGATGACGCGTCCGGTTAACGGGTTTTTCCGGTCAACGGTCCACTGTGCCAGTGCCACCCGATCAGCCTGCTGTCCGTCGGCAACCTTCAGTGGCGGACCGATACGACCGGGCGTCTCGCGCGCGACAAGAGTTTCATCAGAAGTTTCTGCATCGTAGGCACCTCGCGCCAACACGTGTGCCGGACGTGGCGTTTCAGTTTCTTCCATGACAGGAATTTCATTCATTGCCTCTTCGGCCATTACAAATGCCTCGACGGCTGCGAGCAACTCTTTCCGTGCGGCAAGTGCTTCGCCGTCTACGGTTGACGCGATATAGTCGGCGTCAACGTCCAACGGTTCGCCGGTAACCAGAAAATCAATCTCGACTTGGGTCAGAACGCGTGAGAACAACCGCACATCGGCAATCAAACCACCAGCCAGCCCCCGGTCACGAAAGCGCTCTCCCACGACAAAGTCGCCCCCATGATCGACCTTGACGTTTGCACTTTTGACTTTGTAATCGCGTACAACTCGGGTCGGCAATTCCTTCCCGTTGAGAAACAACTTTAACCCAGTGGCTTTTGACAATCCGTCCCACGTTGCCACCAGCAAATGCCATTGATCTTTCGGAATGGGATCGATCGTGCGCACGCCCATCGCGTTACCCGGCCAGACGCGATACATGCGTGATTCGAGGTATCCGTCTGCGATGGTCAGATCCCAACCGTTGTATCCCGCGTCCGTGCCGCGCGTATGGTGAGCGATCACGCTGCGGTCGGCGATGCGCCGGGTTTCCCGCAGATTAAAAGCAACCGAAAAAGGCGTCCAACGATCAAACGGAGTGATGTTTTTCGCCGTTATTCCGATCTCACCATCGAGCGCCATAGCCTTTCGATCTCCCTCGAATGGCTCCGGACGCGGCGCGGGACACTCGCTCGCATCGACCAACTCGCGCTCTTTCGCCCAATTCCGGTCGCTGGTGGAGGGATGATAGATTTTCTTGTCTTTTTTATCGAATGGTTTGTCAAAATCCAGCATCAAGATCTGGTCGGCCAGCGTCTTGCGTTTTGCTTCCTCTTCTGCCTGCTGTTGATAGTCGCCGGCAGAAAACCTCTCTGCGACCTTGGCTTTTGATGACTCCCACTTCTCCGTGGCCCGGGCAATATTGCTTCTGGCATCTTCCAGCGTCTGTGCCTGTTCGGCCGTTGGCAGCAGCAAGGTTGGAGAAGGAACTTTTGCCGTTCGGTCATACAGCCCGTTTTCGTCGATCGAATTAAAGAACGCCGACAGCGCATAATAGTCACGCATACTGACCGGATCGTATTTGTGATCGTGACATCGACAGCATTCAAAGGTCAGCCCCAATACGGCCGACCCGTAAGTGTGAACGCGATCGGCCACATTCTCCAACCGCCACTCTTCAAAAATGGCACCGCCTTCGTTGTTCAGGCGGTGGATCCGGTTGAAGGCCGTTGCGAGTTTCTGTTCAGTGGTCGGTTGTTCGAGCAAATCGCCTGCCAACTGCCAAGTGAGAAACTTGTCGTACGGCAAATTGTCGTTGAAAGCTTTGACCACCCAGTCGCGGTAGGGCCACTGCGTGTTCAATTTGTCTGATTGGTAACCGTAGGAATCCGCATAACGCGCCGCATCCAGCCACGCGACGGCCATGTGCTGGCCGTAATCGGAGGAGCCCAACAGGCGATCGGCGTGAGACGCATAAATGGTTTCTCTGGCTTCAGCAGAGGTTGCCGCTGCGAGTTGTTTTTGAAAACTGGCAATATCTGTTTCGGTGGGGGGCAATCCCGTCAGGTCAAATGATGCACGCCGAAGCCATCGCAGTGGCGACGCGGCATTGGTTGGCTTCATTGTTTCCTGATCAAGCCGATGCATCACGAACCGGTCAAGTGGTTGGTGCGGCCACGATTCGTCGCTGACCGGGGGGGCGGATACGGCGTTAGGCAATGTGACGAATGCCCAATGCTGCTCATAATGGGCACCCCCGTCCACCCATCGTTCCAGCAACACTTTTTCCTGCTCATCAAGCGAAAGATGGGATTCGGGTTTCGGCATCACGTAGTCGGGATCGTCGCTGAGAATACGGTCGAGGAAATCTCCCGATTCGATCGAATCCCGCGCCTCTTCCTCAATATCGAATCGCAGATCGGCCGCGCGGTTCTCGTCATCCGGGCCGTGGCAAAAGTAACACTTGTCAGAGAGGATCGGCCGGATATCCCGGTTGAAATCGATTGCCTTTTCCTGGCAAACGCCATCGCCTGCGGCAATCAGTGTTAACAGGATTGTCGTAAAGAAAATGACAAACGGACTGCGAGCGTCAGAAACATTTTTCATGGCAAATTAAGCATCTTCCCGGCAGAGAGCAACGAGTGATGGAGGCTGGTAAATATTATTACGGTCCAGATTCGAAATGGCAAAATCATGGCGATGAAAGTTGAGTCGTGAAATCTTAACGAGATTTATCTCAACAAAGGCCGTGTCAGGACAATGTGACCATTTTTCATCGCAGCTGCATTTTACCCACTACCCGTATCGTCATTCCACGCTAATCTTAACCAAGTTTCTCCAATTATTGTCAAATCCCAATGGAAGAAGCGGCTTGAGAGCAAAATATGAGCATGTTGATCTGGCTGATCGTGCTTCGCTGGTGATGTTGGACCTGAGCTTGCCCGTCTTCGACAAAACGTGGCATTTCCATCCGGAAGTCGAGCTGACCTACATTATTAAGGGGCGCGGCGAGCGTTTTGTCGGTGCCAGTATCGAGCCATTTGAGCCCGGCGATCTGGTGTTGTTGGGCAAGAACACGCCTCATTACTGGAGTTCCGAAGTGCGCTGCGATGAACCGGCGCAGAACCATCGTAAACCACAACCGGATCAGGCGCAGGCGACGGTATTCCAGTTTCCGGAAACGATCATCGATTCCTACGTCGAACTGGAGTTTGTGCAAAAACTGCTGAAAGTGCACTCGATTGGTGGATTGAAGTTCGATGCCGATGATCAAATAGTACGGGCGATTAATCATGTCAAAAGCAAAACAGCGGGGTTTCGGTTACTGGCATTGTTAGAACTGTTAACACTACTTGGCAGCCGCGCTTACAAGCGCCTTTCGTTGATGGCAACTGATGCCTCGATCGACATCAAGGCTAACCATCGCATCAGTCGTGCCACCGAGTACGTGCATCGCAATCTTGGCAATCCGGATCTGTCACTTCCTGAAGTGGCCAAAGCGGGCGGGATGAGTCCATCGGCGTTCAGCCGCTATTTTCACCGCGTCACCGGAAAAACGCTTAACCGATTCATTGCAGCCAGACGAATCGAGGTCGCCAGTAAATTATTGGCTGAGACGCAGCGGTCAATCACGGAGATTGCGCTGGAGGCCGGTTTTGGTTCCCTGTCATCCTTCAATCGACAGTTTAAGCGATTGCAAAACATCTCTCCGCGGGCCTTCCGGGACAAACATCGGAAGAAGTAGAAGCACCAGAGAATTTTACTCCCCGACCCATTCAGCAGATCGCCAGAAAAAAATGATGAATGTACATCGCCCGGCGACCCCCGGGTCGCGCTAGCGCGATCTGGATCAGACCGATTGTGGCAGGTAGGTTTTCACTTTGCCACCGATTGTCAACGCTGCAAAATCACCTATCATCCAGACCTCCGGGAAATTGGTTGGATTTAATACGTTTCGCCCTCGCACTTAACGGCCCCCTAAAGCACATTGAACGCCAACAATGCAGCTTTGGCACCCTTGGGGAAATCAGCCCCTCCAACCTTATCCAGACTCACATTTTCGCACTCTTTCCCGGAGTTTTTGCGAATTTGAGTCTGTGAAAATTTTCACGAAGTCGATATCATTAGTCACGAGCTCGGTTAAGTAGTGGTGCTGCGTACCCGTGTCAGAGTCTTCATCTTCATAATGAATAAATCCATATGATTCACACGATTAAAAAAGGGCTGGATCTACCCATCACCGGGAAACCCGTCCAGTCGATTGAACCCGGACCGGCGATTTCTCACGTGGCGTTGTTGGGCGACGATTACCATGGCATGAAGCCAACCATGTTGGTTGCCGCAGGGGACAGCGTCAAAGCTGGCCAGCCGGTTTTCACCGACAAGAAAAACGAGGGCGTGACTTTTGTGGCTCCGGCGGCCGGCAAAGTCAAAGCCGTCAACCGTGGTGCCAAGCGTAAGTTTTTATCGCTGGAGATTGAAATTGATGGTGATGCTGAAGAAACTTTCAGCGTGCCCGGTTCGCCTTCGTCGGTTGATCGCCAAACGGCGGGGAAATTCCTCGTACAGTCGGGACTGTGGCAGTCCTTTCGCACGCGCCCCTACAGCAAGGTCCCCACAATCGGTTCTGAGGCCGATGCGATTTTCGTCACTGCCATGGATACCAATCCGCTGGCTGCCGAACCTGAACTGATCATTGCCGAAAACAAGGAACTGTTCGTCACAGGCCTTCAGATCGTGGCCAAACTGACCCAGGGTAAGACCTACGTTTGCACTCGTCCCGACTCACGTGTCCCTGGCGACAACGTGCCCAATGTCAGTTTCGAGCAGTTTGCCGGCATGCACCCGGCGGGGTTGGTCGGCACACACATTCATACACTGCATCCGGTTGGGCCTGATTCACGTCCGGTATGGCACATTGGCTATCAGGATGTGATCGCGATCGGTCACCTGTTTACAACAGGTAAACTGATGACCGAGCGCGTCGTGGCGGTTGCTGGTCCGGCGATTGAAAACCCGGGTCTTTTAAGAACCCGTTTGGGTGCGTCAATTTCGGATCTGTTTTCCGGACGTGCCGTTGGTGAAAATTCACGGATCGTTTCGGGATCATTGTTCAACGGGCGGACTGCGGCAAATGAGGTTGCCTATCTGGGACGTTACCATAATCTGGTTTCCGTTCTGGAAGAGGGCAACAAGCGCGAGTTTTTGGGCTGGCAGATGCCTGGCGGCGACAAATTCTCGGTAACACGAATTTATGGTGGATCGTGGTTGGCTCAGTTTAAAGAGAAACTGTTTCCGCTAACGACCAGTTCCGGTGGTAGCAAACGCGCGATGGTTCCTGTTGGGACCTACGAACGCGTGATGCCGCTGGATATGCTGCCGACGCAGTTGTTGCGGGCGTTGATCGTTGGTGCCCAGACCGGCGAAACCGAACCCGCCCAACAATTGGGGGCACTTGAATTGGACGAAGAAGACCTGGCACTTTGCACCTATGTTTGCCCGGGCAAATACGAATACGGTTCCATCCTGCGGAAGAATCTGACTCTAATCGAGAAAGAGGGATAACAAGCATGCTGCGTAAATTACTCGACAAAGTCGAACCGCTGTTTCACCAGGGCGGCCCGCTGGAGAAACTGTATCCGCTTTACGAAGCCAACGATACGTTTCTGTATACGCCGGGAGAGGTTGCCACAGGTGAAACCCACGTGCGCGATGCGATCGACCTGAAACGCATGATGTCCATGGTCATCGTGGCGCTGATTCCCTGCATCCTGATGGCGATGTACAACACCGGCTATCAGGCTCAGAAAATTTTCGCCGCCGGGCTGGCTGAAGTTCCATCGGGTTTCACTGTCGCGGAAGGACTGTGGAATGGCGACTGGCGATTCACTGTCCTTGAGGCAGCGGGCGTCGATGTCACATATAACCGGGGGTCGTTCCTCAGTATCGGCAGTATTTTGCCTTGCCTGTTCCACGGTGCACTGTATTTCCTGCCTGTCTACGCGGTCTGTATGTTTGTCGGTGGTCACTGTGAAGTGGTTTTCTCGATCCTTCGCAAACACGAAATCAACGAGGGCTTTCTGGTTACCGGGATGCTGTTTCCGTTGACGCTGCCGGCGACAATCCCGCTGTGGCAGGTTGCCATTGGAATCGCCTTTGGTGTCATCGTGGGCAAAGAAATTTTCGGAGGTACCGGAAAGAACTTCCTGAACCCCGCTCTCACCGCCCGCGCGTTTTTGTACTTTGCCTACCCAACCAAAATCAGCGGTGATGCAGTTTGGACCGCCGTTGATGGTTACACAGGGGCCACCGTTCTGGGGGCAATGGCCAGTGCGACCACAGGGACTACTGCTGAAATTTCCAAAACCATGACCAGCGTCGGTGGCTGGGGGTGGTGGGACTACTTCATTGGAAACATTCACGGGTCAATGGGCGAAACCAGCGTGCTGTGTTGTATTTTCGGTGCGGCCGTCCTGATTGCGACGCGTGTTGGTTCATGGCGAATTATGTCCGGTGTTGTGGCTGGCATGGTTGCCTTTTCCAGCCTGCTATGTCTGATCCCGGGGGCAGCACCTATCACGTACATGGGCCCAATGTGGCACCTTGTGGTGGGCGGTTTCGCTTTTGGAACGGTCTTCATGGCCACAGATCCGGTGTCAGCTTCCATGACTCCTACCGGTAAGTGGATCTATGGCGTGCTGATCGGATTTTTGACCGTGCTTGTGCGAGTGGTCAATCCGGCATTTCCCGAAGGTATCATGCTGGCGATTCTGTTCGCCAACGTGTTCGCTCCACTGATTGATTACTTTGTTGTTCAAGCCAACATCAAACGGAGGACCGCTCGTTATGCAGTCGGATAAAAATTACGATAAAGATTCACCGGTCAACGTCATTCTCCTGGCGGTGGCGTTGTGCGTAGTGTGTTCGCTGGTTGTTTCGTCGGCCGCCGTCGGACTGCGTTCGTGGCAGGACGCCAACGTGCTGTTGGACAAACGGGCCAATATCCTGAGTGTTGCCGGTTTTGAAGATGTGGCGACGGCAAGTATCAATGACGTTTTCTCCAAACGATTCACCGTCGAATTAATCGACATGAATACCGGCTTACCGGCCGCCAAAGAGGCGATGGCAGCGATGGAAGCGGCAGGGAAAAAATACGCCGACGAAGCAGAGACGATTGACAAATACGACCAAATCTGGGCGTCGAAGTCGAAAAAGCCCTCGGTCAGCGACGAACTGTCCCGAGAGGAAGACAAAACCCAGATCAAGTATCGTGAAAAATTCTCTCACGTGTACGTGTTGAAGTCGGAAGACGGCAGTACTGTTGAAAAATACGTTTTCCCCGTTCGCGGTTATGGACTGTGGTCAATGATGAAGGGTTACCTGGCCGTTGAGCCAGATCTGCAAAAGATCGCGGGTTTGACCTTCTACGAACACGGCGAAACACCAGGGCTTGGTGGCGAAATCAAAAGCGCGCGATTCAAAAGCCAATGGCCTGGTAAGGAGATTTATGGCGAGGACGGCAATGTGGCCGTACGTGTGATGAAGGCCGCTCCCAAAGATAAATACAGTGTGGATGCACTTTCTGGAGCGACCATTACTTCAACCGGCGTCTCTAATTTGATGCAGTATTGGCTGGGACCAAACGGTTTCGGCCCGTACATCGACCAGAAAAAAGGCAAGACGCAAACCACGATGATCAAGTCGGGAGACACAAACAATGGGTAAAAGTAACAAGGATCTGATTTTGGATCCTGTCTTCGACAACAACCCTATCGCGCTTCAGGTGCTGGGCATCTGTAGCGCTCTGGCGGTGACGACTCAGCTATCCACATCCTTCGTGATGGCGGTTGCGGTAACGATTGTGACGGCGTGCGCCAGTGCAGCGATTGCGGCGATCCGCCATCGCATCCCGTCCAGCATCCGTATCATCGTCCAGATGACCATCATCGCCTCGCTGGTGATCGTGGTGGACCAAGTGCTGAAAGCATTTGCATTTAAACTGTCTCAGGAACTGTCCGTATTCGTGGGCCTGATCATTACCAACTGTATCGTCATGGGACGCGCGGAAGGTTTTGCGATGAAGAACAGCGTCAAGGACAGTTTCTTGGACGGTATCGGTAACGGGCTGGGCTACGGCCTGATCCTGCTGGTGGTCGGTTTTTTCCGTGAACTGTTCGGCAGCGGGAAGCTATTTGGCCAGATTATTTTGCCTTTGAAGGCCGATGGCGGCTGGTACGAACCCAACGGTTTGATGCTGCTGTCTCCATCTGCGTTTTTCATTATTGGTTTCTTTATCTGGGCACTCCGCACTTGGAAGCCTGACCAGATCGAAAGTGCGTAGGACGCTGCACCAGCGAACCGCTTCGGTAATTTTCGAAACACAAATTTTAACTCGGCGTTAATCATGGACATTCAAGCACTCGGCAATCTGTTTTTAAAATCAGCGTTTGTCGATAACCTCGCACTGGCTTACTTTTTGGGAATGTGCACCTTTTTGGCCGTTTCCAAAAACGTCAAAACGGCATTGGGACTGGGTGTTGCAGTTATCGCAGTTCAGACCATTACGGTTCCAATCAATAACCTGATCTACAATCTGATACTCAAAGAGGGTGCCTGGTTAGTCCCTGCAAACTTGGAATTTCTTGGCCTGATTTGTTTTATCGGCGTGATTGCGGCGATGGTGCAGATCCTCGAAATGACGCTCGATAAATTCTTCCCGCCGCTATACAACGCATTGGGGATTTTCCTGCCGCTGATCACGGTGAACTGTGCCATCCTTGGTGGAACCCTGTTTATGCAACAGCGCGATTACACGTTTACAGAAAGCGTCGTGTTTGGAGTTGGCAGCGGATTTGGTTGGGCGGCAGCGATCGCCGGCCTGGCCGGGATTCGCGAGAAACTGCGTTACTCTGACATCCCGGCTCCACTACGCGGGCTGGGCATCACTTTTATTATCGTTGGGTTAATGGCACTTGGTTTCCAGGCATTTCTTGGAATTCAGGTTTAAGGTTGACGAACAAGTTTTAAAAAAACAGAGCAGGGCAGGGCGTTGTTCCTCTTTGGCGGTCGTGTTCCTGATTCAATAACTGACTTACAGCAGATAATCATATGGATATCCTTTTAGGTGTGGCGCTTTTTACGATCGTGGTCGTGGCATTGGTTGGACTGATTCTGGTTGCCCGGACGTTTCTGGTCTCATCCGGTGCGGTCAAGATCATGATCAATGGCCAGAAGGAAATCGAAGTCGCCGCTGGCGGCAAATTGATGAACGTGCTGGGCGATGCCGGCATCTTTGTTTCGTCGGCATGCGGCGGCGGCGGAACCTGTGCCCAGTGCCTGGTGAAGGTCGAGGCAGGCGGTGGCGATCTGTTGGAAACCGAAAAAGGGCACATCAACAAAAAAATGGAACGTCAAGGTTGCCGACTGTCCTGCCAGGTACCCGTCAAGCAAGACATGGTTGTCGAGGTTCCCGAAGAAGCGTTTGAAACAAAAAAATGGGAGTGTACCGTACGCTCCAACGACAACGTGGCCACCTTCATCAAAGAACTGGTGCTGGAGCTGCCCGAAGGCGAGGACGTTGCCTTTAAGGCCGGTGGCTACATTCAGATCGAGGCACCACCACACGTTGTCAATTATAAAGATTTTGACATCGGTGAAGAGTATCAGGGAGATTGGGACAAATTCGATGTTTGGAGATACGTTTCCAAGGTTGACGAAGAGGTTGTTCGCGCCTATTCGATGGCAAACTACCCGGGTGAAAAAGGCATCATCATGTTGAACGTGCGCGTCGCCTCGCCACCACCACGCGCCCCCGAAGGCACGCCACCCGGAAAGATGTCCTCATTTATCTTTAACCTGAAGCCGGGCGACAAGGTCACGATCTCAGGGCCTTATGGCGAATTCTTCATCAAAGACACCGATGCAGAAATGGTTTACATTGGCGGCGGTGCCGGCATGGCCCCGCTACGAAGCCATATTTTTGAACTGTTCCGCAACCTGAAAACAGGACGCAAGGTAACCTACTGGTATGGCGGTCGAAGTTTACGTGAGTTGTTCTATGTAGATCATTTCCGCAAAATTGAAGAGCAGTTCCCGAACTTCAAATTCAATATTGCGCTGTCTGATCCTCAACCGGAAGACAACTGGGACGGCTATGTTGGTTTCATTCACCAAGTGTTGTTGGACGAATACCTGTCCAAGCACGAATCACCCGAAGACAACGAGTACTATATCTGTGGTCCGCCAATGATGAACGCGGCGGTCTTCCGAATGCTTGACGATTTGGGCGTGGAACCGGAAAACATTGCTTACGACGATTTTGGCGGGTAAATTTCCCGATGGGAGTTGGACTTCCGCCGTCCACGGCATTAGTGCCGGCATTTATCATTTCACTGCCGGGCCCCAGTCACCTTAGGTCATTTCGAACCCTATGACGTAACTTCATGAATCGATCAAAGACCACCAGAACACGGGTTCAACTTCAGGCTCTATTTTTGTTTCTGATGATGCTGGCCGGCTTGGTAGTGTCCAATCACTTGCTGAACGCTGCGGTGGTCGCGTCCGTTGGTGCCTCTTCAACAGTGCGTGAATTTCAGGTAGAGATTCGCGGCATCACGATGGGAAAGGTTCCCTACAAAATCATCGTGGTGGCTGATCCTCCCGAAGAGAGGTGTCTGGAGATTAAACAAGCGGTTGTCGCGGCGCTTGATTCGGTCAACCAGTTGATGTCAACCTATCGGCCTGACTCAGACGTTAGCCGTTTCAATGCCACTGATTCGACCGAGTGGTTTGCTGTCGATCCCGAAACCGCGCTGGTGGTGCAGCGGGCGTTGGAGATCAGCCGTATGACCGACGGTGCTTTCGACATCACGGTTGGCCCGGCGGTTAACAAGTGGAATTTCGGACCCCAAAAAAATGTCTTCCAACCACTCTCCGACCGGCAAGTCGCAGAGCTGCAGACGCTGGTGGGATACACACACCTTCAGGTACGTTTGGAACCGGCGGCGATCAAAAAAACTATAGCGCGACTTCAGATTGACCTGTCCGCCATCGCCAAAGGTTACGCGGTCGATCAAGTCGGTGCGAAGCTTGAATCAATGGGGTTTCAGCGGTATCTGGTCGAGGTCGGTGGCGAGGTGACCGTACGCGGCCAGCGCGCTGGAGGGGGGAACTGGATTGTCGCTATCGAATCCCCTGATGCCAAGCAAGCGACAAACGCTGCAGCCAGCACGATTCGCAAAACATCGTTGAACAATGTTGCAGTCGCAACTTCAGGAGACTATCGTAATTTTCACCTCTACGAGGGGCAGCGTTATTCACACACGATTGACCCAACCACTTGCCGTCCTGTCAACCACTTGTTGGCGTCCGCATCGATCGCAGCCAGCGATTGCATGACTGCCGACGCTTGGGCAACCGCAGCCATGGTGATGGGAACGCAACGCGCCCATCAAACGGCCGCCGCAAACGGCATCGCCATTCTGACCTTTACGCGCGGTGACGGCGACTACACCCAGCAGCGTGGCGGCGACTACCCGCTGGTCACTGAAGAACCGGTAACCGACGACGTTGCCGCAAAAATACGGACAGGAAACAAAAATTCAATTGCCCCGACGTTTCTGGCTGCATTGGCCGTGTTTCTGCTGGCCGTTGTAGGTATGGCGATCGGTGCCATCGTGGCCAACAAACCCGTCACGGGATCCTGTGGCGGTATCGCGGCGGCTGTCGGTGAGGATGGCGAATCTTCATGCATGGTGTGCTCAAAACCGGTCAGTGACTGCACGCTGCCCGACGCCCCCTCATAGCGGAACCTTGTTTCAAACGGTATAACGGCGTCCCTCCCGGATTTTTTGGCAGGCGATACTTTGTAGTGGGAAATGGTAGATCTGTGGCCCTTGAGTCATAAAATTTCACGAACAACCTGTCAATGTGGTTGTTTTTAGATCATCGGTAGCCCATCCCAACTGCGATCTGTCGGCAGCCACGCCCCCCACCAGCCTCGCCTACCGGTACCACAGCTTGCGGTCAACAGCAGCACCTCCGTCTCGCGTTTGTCAGGCACTGGGCGGTTTGGTTTTTTTGACAATGTTTGTCGATCTGTTCTAATAACCAGATCCGTTTTTCCTCGTTCAAGTTTTGCCCAACCATGTCGGAACGCGCTGATCAGTCTTTCGAATCGATCGTCAAAATTGCCGCCTCACTTTCGTCGGTTCAGCTTGAGCAAATGCTGTTGATGTTGACCCCTTCGACCCGTGCGATGGTTCGGCAGGCTCTGGGAAACAATCGACCGTCAGACAACAATCTCCCGGATCCTGACGCTTCACCTCGCACGGTGGCTGAAGATCGGATGCAGGACAATCCTCTGCCGAACGGAGATTTTAATCAGCCCACCGGCTGCGGTTCACATCAGCGATTGCCTGCCACCGTCATTTTGGATTCGGATTCCGCTTCGACCGTCGCATCGGATCCAACGGGACCGTCGCTTCAGGATGGTGTGAGTCTCATTAAGCTGCACGCGCGTGGTGCGTTTGGCGAAGTGTTCGTGGCTCATGATCAGTCTCTCTCGCGCGAGGTCGCGGTGAAACGCCTGCGGCCTGACCTGGCACACGATCAACGGCGTGCCACCCGTTTTGTGCGCGAGGCCGAGATCACGGCGCAGCTGCAACATCCGGGCATTGTGCCAATCTACAGCTTGAACGTAAACGATGCCGGCAGCAATTATACGATGCCGTTGGTATCTGGATCGACCCTGCACAACCTGATTGTTGACACTCATGAAAAACTGGGCCCTCGACCAAACCGGGATCAGTGGCAATCCGGGATTCGTCCACTATTGATCCACTTTATCGCCGCCTGCCATGCGATCGATTATGCACACTCCCAGCAAGTGCTTCATCGTGATATCAAACCCGCCAATATCATTATCGGCCAGCAAGGACAAACATTGGTGCTGGACTGGGGATGTGCAAAAAAATTCAATGAAGCCGACCATGAAATCGAACCATTGGAAATCGAAAATGATGAACTGGAGGAGATCTTTGGGGAGGGCTTTAGTTCAAGGATGACCGTCGCCGAATCTGTCATGGGTACCCTTGAGTTTATGAGCCCTGAACAGGCCGGTGGCAAGGGTTCCAGTGTCGGGCCCGCCAGTGACATTTTTGGTCTGGGGGCCACTCTGTTTCATCTAATTACTGGCGATTTCGCAATTCAAACCAGTGGCTCGGACACCAAAGAAATTGATAGCGCACTAAAGCAGGTACGGCAATGCGACTTTCGCCGCGTAGAAGAGGTGGCCCCACGCGTGCCGCCTGCCATTGCAGCGATCTGTCACCGCGCGATGGCAACGAATCCGGCCCAGCGCTATGCGACTGCCGATGATTTGGCACGCGATGTCGATGCATTTTTGGCGGGGACCCCCGTGTCTGCCTATCAGGAATCGTGGACCGACAGAACCGGACGGTTTGTCAAACGACACCGGACACTATTTACAACGCTGCTGGGAGTACTGTTGGTTGGTTTCGCTTCGGCAGTCCTGTTGGCACTGATGGCCAACCTGCAACGCGCGGCATTGACCGATAAAAATAACGAACTGGCCAATCTAAATATACAACTGGAGAAATCAGTAACCATCGAACAGCAATTGGCCGCCGAGGCAATTGTCAGGGAACAAAAAAGTGTACAGCAGCTCTACCAGACCCAGATGTTGCTGGCCAGCGAGGCTTCTTCGGAACCTGGTGGTGTCGGTCGTATGCGGCAACTGACCAATCGCTGGCGCGATGACCAGTTCAAGGCCTTTCGCGGCTGGGAATGGCAGCACCTCGATGCACTCGGTCATAGAGAACTCTGGAGCATCAAATCGGGCGCCACCGCAAACAAGATTATGTTCACCCGTGATGCAGCCCACGGACGGATCCTCGATACCGGTGCCGGATTGATGCTGGAAATTGACACCGATGGCGAACGTTTGCTGGATCCTGCAACGCTTCCCGACAATGTCACTACGGCCGATTTCAACCGGGATCAGTCGCAAATGGCCCTCGGGTTTCGCGACGGTAGCGTAAAAGTCTATGATATGACCGGGAAAAAACTGAAGCCGGTCGAGTTCTTACATTTGACTTCTGCCGTTACTGATGTCTGCTGGAATATTGGCGGCGACATGCTGGCGACATGCGACTCGTCAGGTCAGATGGTCGTCTGGCAGTGGTACGAACAGGCGATCGTTGCGAAAGCATCGGGCGTTCTGAATCAACCCAACAAAAGACTGTTGAATTGGTCCTACGACGGGAAACAGGTTTGCTGGACTACCGGCCGAGACCTCAGGGCGCTGAACATTGAAAACCAGACCGAAGTAGTGCTCGCACAAGATCACTGGATCGTGTCGCCCTGCTGGAGCCACGAAGGGAAGTTGATTGCCTACATCGGCCCGGAAAACGTAATCGCTGTCGTTGATCCCGCCGCCAAAAAGACGACACGCTTCAAAGGCCATCAATTATTTATTGAATCGCTGTCATGGCATCCGCACAGGCACTACCTGCTGTCCTCCAGCGCCGACGGAACGGTCAGGATTTGGAATGCCGACACCGAAAAACAAACACACTTGCTCTTGGGACACAACGCACACGTCTATTCAGCAGCCTGGACTTCTGCGGGGGATAAAGTTGTCTCCGGCGGTTTACCGGAAGATGCGTTGCACGTCTGGGACCTGACCACCCTCGGAAGTGCCGCGTTTGAACGTGAGCTTCAGGACCACCCTGCCGTCGCATGGCACCCCGACGGGCAGCAACTTGCCGTCGCCGAAGGCGTCGATATTGTGATCCAGGACGAACGCGGCCGGACACGCTGGATGCGCGATCTAGGTGCAAACAACACATCAATCTACGGGATTGATGTCGATGCCCAAGGCAAGAAGATTGCCTGTGTCTCTCGCAAGGGGCGTGTGTGGACGGTCAGTTTTGAAACCGGGAAATTGGAGAAGCTCTACGATCCGGGCAGCGATCAAAATCTCTATCCCGACCTCACCAGCAAATCCGTTGCCTGGTCACCCGAGGGCCTGTTTCTTGCAGCGGTTGGTTCCAACGGAGAAGTTCGGGTTTGGAACACGCAAACCGGCATCAACATTGCGGAGACCTTGCCGATCTGCGGCAAATCGCTGGTGGTTTCTTGGCAGCCATCGGTGAACTCTGATCAGTCATGGCTGGCAGTGGCGGGGACTCAAGATAATATCACAATCTTCGACGCGCGCAAAAAAACTGTCATCGCAGAACTGCGGCAGCCGGGCTGGAAAACCGGACTTGACTGGTCACCAGAGGGCGATGCGCTGGCAATCTCCGACCGCAGGAGCGTCGCGATCTGGCAGATCAACAATTCAGAAAAACCGGAACTGACCGGTGTCTGCGAGGGGCCCAGCGCGATGGTGCTGGATCTCTCGTGGAGCAACCAATCTGACCGGATCGCCGCGTTAACCGAAGACGGAAAAGTCTGTCTTTGGAACGCCCGAACCAGAGCCTACATCGCGAAATTTGATTTGCACCAGCGCGTGCCCTATTCGATTCACTGGAGCCCCGACGGTAGGCGTCTGGTTTCCACCGCTCGTCATGGACGCATCGAATTCCAGGGCATCGATCAGTAAGGCGATTGGCAGTTGAGAGCTTACCGTTGGCGATGCTGCCAGCTTCGCTCCGACGCTGGCAGCGTCACCAACGCATGGTAAATTCCTGACTGCCAGTCGCCCAAACGTCTATCAATCGATAAGTCTGCCAATGGTGTGCACCAGCGTGAGGCACCTGCGAATCGCATCACTGCCCGGCCTGCATTAACCACCCAATCAAATCCAGTTGCTGCTGCTGCGACAGGGGGGCCAGCAGACCTTCGGGCATCAACGATTGATCCGACTGCCTTCGTTCCTCAATCATGGTTTTGTCAATTCTTACAATTTCATCTTTGGTCTGTACTCCAATCACTCTGTCGGTTTCCTCGACCACCACACCCGTGACCAGCCGGCCATCATCCAACAGGATCACGGACGAACGAAACGAAGTCGCTAGGGTAGCGCCCGGATCTAAAATGTTCTCCAACAGATAGTTTAAATTTGCCCGGTTGGCCCCCGTCAAATCAGGGCCAATCTTTCCACCTTTGCCAAACATTCGATGGCACTTGCCGCAAACCTGCTCGAACACGCGCTGCCCGCTGGATAAATCAACCTTCGACAACTTCTCCGGCGTCATTGCCGCAGCCATCTCAGCAATCTGCAATTTACGTTGTCCGGACGTTTTTCTAACCGCGCCCCACACGCTGGCCAGACGCGCGTCAAGTTTTTCATCGCCAAAGCTGATCACTTGACGCGCGTGCCAGGCCGTGAACAGACTGCGATTGACCGTTTCATCTGCGATCGCGTCAAGTAAGTCTGCGGACCATTTGGGCCGTGCGGTAAGCGTATCTATCGCTCCGGATTTTGCGTCCTGGTGCAGGGTTTCAAACGACGCCAGCAACATTTCCGAAACCACCGGAGAGTCAAAACGGATCATCGTTTTAATCGTATCAAGTGCAAGCGCCCGTTCGGTCAGTAGTGGTTTCAGACGGACCAGATCATCGTCACCGACACTTGATTTCCCCAACGAAAGAATCGCCTGGCGTCGAATTGGGGCTGCGGCGGACCTGTCCAGTGCAACCTCCAACAACGACGCAACGGATCGACCATCGCCAAACACCCCATTCAGTTCATCAATCTCCCCCAAAATCTTCAGCCGTTCGGATTCAGTAATTTCGGTATCCCTTTCGAATCTTGTCACGAACTCTGGCCATGATGCGGGCCGATCGGCTCGCGCCCAACCCTCCAGTCCCACCGTCATCCCCCGCAGCACATCGCGCCGGACGGATCGCGAATCAGCGGCCGTTGCCTCAAGCAATCGTTCAATCGCAGCGGGGTGGCTGTCGATTTCGGACACCATCCGGCGCACGATGTTCCGCCGCAGGACCGGAATACGACTGTGACGCGCAAGCTCAATCGCAGCATCGCAGTTGTTCATCAGAAGTGGTTCAATGCGATACCAAATAAGACAGGGTTGCGCGCGGTCGTTGGCATCCTGTTCGTGGTTTGCCAACAGGGCGGCGATCTCCAATGCACTTTCGGGTGGCAATCGATTCAGACCACTGGCAATATACAGCCGCACCAATTCAGAGGAATCGTCAACGGCCAACTTTCTCAAACACTCGATCGCATCGGTGCTTACCTTCCGCAGTCCATCGGTCAACAACCTGACCGCCCAAACCCGCAAATGTTCGTCTGCCGCTGCGCTTAAGCGAATCAGTTGCGTGTCCCTGACTCTGTCGATACTGTACAAAAACCAGACCGCTGCCAAACGTTGCGCGGTGGATAAATTTGAATCAAACACCATTCGCTCGGCCGAATAGACCGTGTCGTCATCCAGCGCCGACTCATGATGTCGATTAACCAGCTCGCGCCTTGCCGCACGCACCCACCATTGATTGGAATTCAGAAAATGTTTCAACAGTTCCGCTTCTGGCAGTTTGCCCAAGTCCAGCGGTTTCTGTTGCCCGGAACCATCGGAACTTCCGTAACAAAATTTGTAGATACGGCCGGAGCTACGGTGAATGCCGTCATTTTCATGGCATTCTCCGATATCTGACCAATCCAACACAAACACATTCCCGTCGGGGCCGTACCGAAGTTCGACGCCCCGAAACCACGGATCGCTGGTGGGAAAGATGTCTTTTCCATGAGTCGCCGTGTAGGAATTTCCCGCGCGTCTGACGTGGTCCTGATTCAATCGGCGACCATGAAAGTTAAGCGTGATCAAGGCCTGGTCAAAGGACGACGGCCATGATGCTCCCTGGTAGATCATCAGCCCGCTATGTGCATGGCCGCCTCCGGCGGCGTCCGTTCCCGTTGACAGAGCTCCCTTCTTTGCCTTCCACCAACGCTCGCCTTCTGCCCAGTGAACATGATCGGCCGTCTGCTGGATCACCTGATAGGTGTGGGGGTTAAAGTGCGAACCATACATCCGTGTATATCGTGCACCGGGAACCACATGAAACAGGTGCCCGATGACTGTGTTAATCATGAACATTTCTCCCTGCCGGTTGTAGTCCCATCCCCACGGATTGGTTGATCCGTGTGCCACCACCTCAAATTTTTTCGAGAGAGGATGGTACCGCCAGATCCCACAATTGATTTTCTGACGTTCATTGGCTGATGAACCGGGCAAACCGACGTGGGAGGTTGCTAGGATGCCATGCCGACCATACAGCCACCCTTCAGGCCCCCAACGCAGGCCGTTGACGATATTATGAGCGACGGCTTGGTCATCGAATCCGGTCAATACCGACTCCGCCGGCCCGTCAGGAATGTCGTCACGATTGCGGTCAGGAATAAATACCATCTCGGGCGCAGCAGTTAACCAGACTCCACCTAAACCTATTTCGATTCCCGTTACCAATTTCGACTGATCCCAGAAAATCTTGCGATTGTCAAAGACACCGTCATGGTCAGTGTCTTCGAAAATCAACACCCGGTCATTGACCGACCGGTCAAACCGCAGGTCAATGTCCCCATAGGTATAGTTTTCCACCACCCACAACCGGCCGCGGTGGTCAAAGGTCATCGCGATCGGCTGCCGCACATCGGGTTCCGCTGCAAATACAGTTGCCGAAAAACCGTCGGGGAGGTCGAACGCTGCGAGCGCCTCGCGCGCTGTCGTCAAGGGCTTGGTCAATTTCTGGGTATCGACTACTTCAGAAATTTGCTGCTGTTTGGGGGCCACCGGTTCATCCGGGGCAAGGTAGGGGACCAACAGAGCGCAAGCAAGGCAAAGAGTTTTCATCAACACGGCCAACCACCAGTTCGACAATCAAGACTATCCCGCAATCCTCAAATATTTCGTCTCATTCTACACAAATTGGCAGAGTGAGCAGACATATCTACATGCTTAAAGCCCAAAACGTAGCGAGTGTTGCCAGACGGTGGAGCATAACGGAACAAGTTCGCCGCAGGCTAAAGCATCCCCAAGTTCTTCCACACTCTGGCGAGCGTAGCCACGTGCCTACCCAAACGTTAGTCGCAAAAAACGTGGCTACCGTCGCCAGACGGTGGAGCATAACGGAACAAGTTCGCCGCAGGCTAAAGCGTCCCCAAGTTCTTCCACGCTCTGGCGAGCGTAGCCACGTGCTTACCCAAACGTTAGCCGCAAAAAAACGTAGCTACCGTCGCCAGACGGTGGAGCATAACGGAACAAGGTCGCCGCAGGCTAAAGCATCCCCAAGTTCTTCCACGCTCTGGCGAGCGTAGCCACGTACTTACCCAAGCCATCAGCTTCGGACATCAATTGAACCTTTCTTTCCAAAGTTCAATCGAGATCTGTGGATCGGAACGGGGCGACCACCTTTTTCAACTTCCGATTACGGGGTTTGGAAAATGTGATCTTCGAATGCGCGCTTCCGATCGCCGCACCATCAACCCCGGGAGCTCCACCTTCGGAACGCGCCTCCATCGGCAACGTGGTAACGGAGCCAGATGCGTGCCCCGAATCCACCCGCCGTCCACCGCGATCCGCAGCAGACACCTCAGGCAACTCGATGTCGCCAAGATACTTCTTTCTTACCTCTTCGTGGCGCACGATCTGCTCCGCCGAACCACTGACCAGAATCCTGCCTGCGCTGACCACGTAAGTTCGATCGGCCAACTGTAGGATCGCCCGCGCATCATGATCGGTAATCAACACGGCAATCCCGTGATCGCTTAACTCCTTAATGACCACGCGAATATTTTGAACTGTCACCGGATCGATTCCGGCAAACGGTTCATCCAGCATGATGATTTGTGGATTCGAGACCAGGCATCGCGCGATCTCCAGTCTTCGGCGTTCGCCACCAGACAAATCGCCCGCCTTCGATTTGCGGATATGTGTGATTTTAAACTGTTCCAGTAACTCTTCGCAGCGCGCCTTCTGCTGCCGCCGCGAGAACCCCAAAAACTGCATCATTCCCTTCAGGTTTTGCTCACAATTCAACTTTGCGAATACGCTGGACTTTTGAGGCAGGTAGCCCATCCCGCCCTCGCGCGATCGCAAATACATCGGCCATTTGGTAACCTCTTTTCCTTGCAGAAACACGCGTCCCCGATTGGGCGTGACGATACCGCACATCATCTTAAAAGACGTCGTCTTACCCGCACCATTGGGCCCCAACAGACCAACGATCTCCCCCGCGTTAACGTCCAGCGATACGCCGTCCACGACGCGTCGTCGTCCATAAATCTTCACCAAACCATCGGCTTCAAGAATTGGCACATCTCACCTCCATGACTAACACCACAACCGCTTGCCTAGCGAATAAACTTCATCCGTTTGAAGTTCGGAAAAAACGGTAATGGCTCGTTCAGCGAATGCGGCCAGAACACAAACAACGCACGTCCGATCAGCATCTCGCGTTCAACAAACTTGGGACCACTCCAGACGCGTCCGTCCAAACTCTCGGCGCTGTTATCACCCATCGGAAGGAACTGGTCCTTGCCGGGGTCTTCGTAGTCTTCCAGATAAAACATGGGAGTTGTCTGCCCTTTTTTTCGGGAAAACAGATCCCTGGCGGCCTTGCTGCTCCATTTTTCCGGACTTCGCATCATTTGATAGACCAACGACGGATCCGCCAGTGACTCGTTTTCCATCTGGGAAACCTGCACCTGTTCGCGTAATGAGTTACGGCGGTACTTCATTTCCCCAAAACGATGGAAGCGTTCCAGTAACCGTGCGAGCGAACCGGTTTGATTGGTCGATGTGTAATACACGTCGCGAAAACAGGCGATGTGATTAATGGTCACTTCAAGATTTTGACAGCCGATTCCCAGCGGTTCGGCGTCTGCTGAATCCTCGATAGAGAAATGGGGAACCGGAATGTCCGACCGTCGGTAGTCCATCGCATTGAATTCCACCACGCTGTCATCGACCCAAAGATACAATCGATCATCGGCATTAAAGAAACGGACCTTGTATCTGCCCGCCGACGTGATGGCCGTCTGGCCTGCAGGTTCCGCGACCGGGTTGCCGTCAGCATCGACGAACTCAATCGTGGATCCCTCCGGTGTTTTTACCGCCAATGTCGCCTTGCCAGTTTGCGAGTTGACCGTGCAAGTGAAATGAGCACCGCCTTCGACGATCTCGAAACTCAAATTCCCTTTCCCCGACACAATTTCCAAATTGGCCTCAAAACCAATGTCGCCCACCCAGTGATAGCCAACGCTTTTTTTGTCCATTGGTCCAATCACGCCATCATTATGAGCGACGTAGTCATTCACCAAACGTCCCTTCACATCGAACTCTTTAATCTCGCCCGCGCTGTCGAGCATCTCATTGATTTGCTCCCATTCGACCTCATCGGGACGATTGTTGCTAAACCGCAACCAACTCACTTCAGGACGCGCGGTCGATCGATAACGCAAGCTTTCACCAAAGCCCTCGCCAACCCAGTTGGGTTCGCCGCCACGCTGTTCCCAGGATCGTGGCCAACCGACCTGCCGCAGTGAACTGCCAAAATATCTGGTGTCCGCAATTCGCTCGGCAGTCTGCACCAACTTTTCAGGTGGCTTGGGCTGAATTTTCTTCGACCAGGTCTCGTCTGGCTGTTTATGCATCGTGTAGATGTCACCGTTTTCGATCAGGATGTTCTCCCCCGGCAACCCAATCAGACGCTTGATGTAGTTCTGTTTGGCATGATTGGGATTTTTGAAAACAATCACATCGTACCGCTGGGGATCCTCAAAATCGTAGACGAATTTATTGACCAAAATCCTGTCGCCATTGAAGGTATTGTGTTCTGGATTGGACCGTTTGGTGGGGGTCGTGAAACGGCATAAGGGACAGGTCGTTGCGGCGACCTTGGCATCGTGGCTGGCCCCAACCTGATAATGGTACCCACACTGTCCGCATCCCAAGTCCTTGTGTTGCCCTTGAAGGGAGGGTGCCATTGACCCGGTTGGAATGATAAAGGCTTCGGCTTCGAATGCCTTGAACATCATTGCCAGCACCACGGCGATCACAATCGATTCGACCGTTTCCCGGACGGCCATGCTTTTGAAGAATCCAAAGATTCCCGGTGGCTGATCGTCCGCAAGGATTGTTGCCGCCGTGCTGGCCTTCGCTTTAACAGCGCGAGGCTCTTCTCCGGGAAAAGACCGTTTTCGTCGTTTGGCCATGAAATGTTAAAAGGCTAAAAAAATGGATCGTCTGTTATTGATTTCAGCAAGGCTGTACCCTCACAAAATTGTAGTCGTTTGCCGATTCTTTGAACATATCGATCTTATCGGCACCGCCAAAACTGCTCCTGCCGAATCCCCAGCTTTTTCTGCGTTTGGGCGATGTCTTGGCGGAACCGCTTGGCATCCTCCGGGTAACCCTTGGTCGGCCTCAAACCTTCCTGGTGTTGAGCCCAATACCCGTTCCAAGCCCGCATATACACCTCGCGCAAGTACTTGGACACCATCGACGCCAGTGCCACCGGTAATTGGTCCTCCCCTCTGGCGGTAAAACGAATTTCAGCGTCCACCGCTTGATCCAACCACCGATAAACACTCTGTTCGCCCGACTCTCTGGCAACAAGGACCTCACGGTTGGTCAAATAGCGCTCAATCAAATGACGATAACTGGAGCGCCCGCCGTGCTTGTCACAGTCCACCAATACCGCCCCCTCGCATTCTGCCAGTAAGCGATCGATCACATTCATCGTGCACCCGGAAAGCATATTGGCTTTGTTCCCCTCGATGGCAATCGCATCATTAAACTCCTCCGGCAATACAATTTCCGCATTCACGTTCAACAGGGACACATCGCTGGACGCGCACTGTGTCAAAAATCGATCCGCCGCGCGCCCCACCGCATCAACCGAACATTTAACCGGTAACGGTACGGCCTGGTCGGCCAACCAGAACACCCTAGAGAAAAAATCGTCCGTCACATCGCGTTTTACCACGCGTGTCAATTCCCGCAAACTGCGCGGGATCCTCCCTGCCAGCAGGGAAAGCATCGTCAGAACCGAGCGTTCCAGTTGCTCGATCGACTTCGACCGATAGACGACTTTGGAATCTGCGATCGCGATCGATTGCTTGTCAGGATGATTGCGCCCCGGGGGGCGATCAACCACACACGGAGAAAGTAACTGGTACAGATCATCATCGCGCCCATTTGTCTTCCACAGCGTTCCTGTCACAACCAGCGGTCCCAAATTAGGACCATACCCCGCCTCGTCAGTTCCAATTTTGAAGGGCAAGAAAACTCTCCTGTGAGGATTCGGTAAGGCTGTACGGCGGAAGGCCAGAACAACGGCAACTCTTGAACAGGATTGTAACGTCTACAACTAATCGGCAACAGCATCTTCCAAACGCGCGCCAATGCGGGACAATTATCCAATCAACGAACGGAAGCACACCCAATTACAGAGCGTCTTCCGCCTTACGCCCCCGTGGCCTCCAATCCCATCCATCCATCCATCCATTCCAAATCAAAGTTAAACGGACTATCACCATGGCGATGTTTGCCAAACTAGAAAATCGTAACCTCCAACCGGAACTGATGGATGATCCGACGCTACCAGATGCCCAACATGATCATGCATTGCGTGGCCTAACCCGCATCCATCAATTTTCCGGACTGGTGAACCGTTTTTGGAACCCGGTCCGCACCTGTCTCGAACTGCAATCGCAGTATCGCAGCGCGGCGGCACCTTTGCCGCGAATTATGGATGTCGGGTGCGGCGACGGTTACCTGCTTCGGCAAATTGGCCAGAAGGCAAGAGCGGCCGGGATTGCGGTCGAACTGATCGGCATCGATATGAGCGAAACGGCTTTGCGATTGGCAGAGGCTAAATCGCAGGCTGAACAGATTCAAATTAAGACCCGACAGGTGGACATCCTCCAACAAGATCTCCCGCCGTCAGACATTGTGATCAATTCATTATTTCTCCACCATTTTGAGGCTGATCAGGTGGTGCAGATCCTGACGAAGTTCAGCGCTGCGACAAAACTGCGGTTGATTGTGGAAGACTTGCGCCGGACGTCGCTCGGATATGTGTTAAGCTATGTCGCGGGTCATGCACTGACCCGCAGTTCGGTCGTTCACTACGATGCCCTGCGTTCGGTGGAAGGTGCGTTTACCTGCGGCGAAATGCACGTCTTGGCCAGTCAGGCAGGGCTCGTCGGACACACCTTGACGAAACGCTGGCCCGAACGTTTTGTCATCGATTGGTCAAACAAGAACCAGTGACAGCCTGCGCACAAGCTGATTCAGTGGCCTGCCTTGCACAATACTTCTACTGAAACCACTCCATGACCCAACTTCATCCTCTTGACTGTTGCAGTGATGAAGGTCATCGGTGGGATTTGATCGTCATCGGAGCTGGCCCCGCCGGATCCGGCGCGACGATTTCGGCACTCCATCCGGATGCCGGTGAGCGAAAAGTATTGTTACTCGATGCAAAGGCGTTTCCGCGTCGCAAAGCCTGTGGAGGCTGTTTGAATCCGCGTTCGATTGGATTGTTGAAAAACTTGGTCGGGCCACATCATCCTCTGTGGGACAATTCGATTCAACTTTCGGAGTACCAGATTTTCCATCGCCAAAGATCTTTCACCTATCCGGTCGAATCCGGATGCGCTGTCGATCGGGCTGTCATGGATGCCGCCTTGGTAAAACAAGCCCAGCGTGCAGGGGCGACGTTCATCGACAAAGCCACCGCGCGGCTGGGGCCGATTGATGGAGAGTTTCGGATCGTGCACGTCACGGCCGGTCAGCGTCAATTTGCGTTGCGAGCTAAATGTGTGGTGATCGCCAGTGGGCTTGGCAACCGCACCGCCGGCGATTTCCCTGATCTTCATCAATCGCCCTCGAAGAACTCGCGAGTCGGCGTCGAAGCAGTCTTCGATGCCAATCGATCCGGTTACCAACGCGGCAGGCTTGCCATGGTGGTCGGGACGCAGGGCTACGTTGGCCTGACAGAGATCCAAGGAGTGCGTTTGCACGTGGCCGCGTCGGTCGATCGAAAGTTTCTTCAAACCTACGGCCCTGAAAAGGCCGTCGCTCAGTTGCTGCAACAGGCAGGAGCCCCCCAACTTTCACAGACAGGCGCGCGTTGGAAGGGAACGCCGCCATTAACCGCGCGAGCGATCAGATTGGCAGATCGGCGGGTGTTTCTGGTGGGTGACGCCGCCGGTTACGTGGAACCATTTACTGGCGAGGGAATTCGCTGGGCACTTGAAAGCGCCCAAGGGGTGACGCCAATGGTTGATGCAGCTGTGGCAGGCTGGACCGACGATCTGATTGAGCAATGGGAACACTGGTACGCGCGATCCATCACCAACCAACAAAAATTGTGCCGGCAACTTTCGTCCGGGCTTAAACGCCCCGCTCTCCGCTGGGTGGCTCACCAGGCACTTCGTTTCAGCCCGCCTCTGGCTGCAAAAATCATTCAAAAAATTAACTCCTAGGTTTGCATGAGCCCCATCATTCGCGGAATCGGTACTGCCGTTCCTCCACACGTCATGACGCAGCCTGCCGCACTGGCGATGTTCCAAGATTTAACCTGTGTCGATCAACGGCAACGACGATTGGCGAAGGTCTTGTTTGAAAAAGCGGCCGTTGAGCAACGTCACACCTTCGTGCCCCATCAATCGGCCTACCGCTGGTGCAGTCCCGACCCGGTTCCGACAGACCAATGCGATATCAGTTATCTTTCGACAGCTCCGGAGCCAATTCCAGCCTTGCAACCCGGTGCCAGCCCGGGACTGACGACGGGGCAGCGGTCGAAATTGTACGCACATTACGCCGGAAAACTTGCGGCGGATTCCGCCGGCAAAGCGATACAGGACTCCGGGGTCTCGCCTGCTTCGGTCACACATTTAGTTACCGTATCCTGTACTGGTTTCGCCTCGCCCGGACCGGACATTCATTTGGTGAAAACACTGGGGCTGCCGGCAACGATCCAGCGGACAAACGTCGGCTTCATGGGCTGTCATGGATCAATCAATGGGATGCGGGTGGCATTGAACATCGTGAAAGCCGATCCGGCGGCAGTCGTGCTGATGACATCTGTTGAACTTTGCAGTCTGCATTGCCGTTTCCAGTGGGATAGTGAGAAAATTGTCGGCAACGCACTGTTTGGAGACGGTTCCGCGTCGCTGGTGTTCACCGGGGATGCGGTAGATTCGGCTTCACCCGCCAAGGGGGAAACGTGTTGGCAACCGATCGCAACCGGTTCGGTACTGATCCCCGACTCTGAACCGGCACTTAGTTGGCACGTGGGCGATCACGGTTTCGAGATGGTTCTAACCAGCGATATCGGCGATCACATCCGGGCATCGCTGCACAGGTGGTTGGTGGAGTGGCTGGCCGAACAGGGAATTGATTTCGAACGGATTACTTGCTGGGGCGTTCACCCGGGCGGCCCCAGAATCCTGTCGGCGGTCCAATCAAGCCTTGGTCTGACAGCGGAACAGCTTTTAACCTCGACTGGTGTCCTGCGTGAATTTGGAAACATGTCGTCACCGACAGTACTGTTTATCCTTGAGCGCTTCCGCCGGCAGATTGCCCGGCAGTCGACTGGACCGCACGGCCCTGACACCGATCAGAGGCCAACCAATTATTGCGTGCTGATTGCATTTGGCCCGGGAATGATGGCCGAAGTCGCATTGTTAAAATGCCGTGGCTAGAGCGCGCTGGCCGCGCCAACGAAACGCCCCAATATGCGAATTGGCACTATTCCCGGCGGCAGGCATAGAACAGTCTTGGAAAGGGCATGGATGCGGCCAAGCCTCGGGCGGCCAGAACGGTCGATGGGGCTGTCGAGCGATGGTCGCTCAGCGGCAGTCGTTCTATCGAAATGTAAGTCTGCGCCCACGGTTGGAAAGTTTGTCTTCCTTTGCTACATTTGAGAGTTGTTGAAAACATCGCCAAGGCCCCTGTAGCTCAGTGGATAGAGCACAGCTTTCCTAAAGCTGGTGTCGCAGGTTCGATTCCTGCCAGGGGTGCTTTGTTTTCTTTGGGTTTTGAAAGCCTCCTGTCCGACAAACTTTTGTATGGTGTGAGCCTCCCTTCAGTAAAAATCGTTCGCACACCGGTAAACACCAGCACTTATCAGTCTGGAGTGCCCTCATTTATCACTCCCCGGCCCCCCTGAAGCGCAATACAGGATCGCATTTTTTCGAAACAAACCACATAATTTGTCAGCCGAAGCTTGGGGCAAATCGGCCTCGGAAGCTTTTGGCATTAAAATTATTTCGAGGTGTTGAAATTGACTCAGAATTCTACCTCGAAGCCAGCCAGTCATTGGATAGGGTCAGATGAAGGCGAAGAATATTCAACAGTTGGCCAACTGTATCGCCAGCGTTGCAAAGCAGGACGCAGCGTTCGTCGCGTCCGATCAATTTGATCTTGCGGTTGTCAAAGACGCGATTGAAATCGAAGGTATCGGACCAGTCAAATTGCCGATGCGGCCCAAAGACGTGCGGGAACTAATCGCTCGCGCACACTCAGCCCCGTACGGCAAAGGAACGCAGACGCTCGTCGATGCTTCGGTACGCGATTCGTTGGAAATCAACGCCTCACGCCTGAGTTTTTCTGACCCGTGGAAGGCCGCGATTCAGCAAACTGTTCGAAGCGTTGCCGAGGAACTTGGATTGCCGCCCGATCGGATCACTGCCAAGCCTTACAAATTGTTGATCTACCCCAAGGGAGGATTCTTTTTGCCTCACCGGGACAGTGAAAAGCACGCATCAATGGTGGCCAGCCTGATCGTCATGCTGCCCTCAAAATTTGGCGGTGGGGACCTGATTGTCGAACACCAACAGAAACGCCAAAAGTTTGCTTTCAATAACGCCAGAAAACAGGAGGCCTGTGATTGTGCGGCGTTTTACGCAGACTGCCTGCACGAAGTACGCAAGGTCACCAGCGGAGTGCGCGTTTGCTTGTCCTACAACTTGAGCCTGAAAGCTGAACGCAAGAATAAAGAGCCCGCAAGAAAAGTTGATCCAATGGACCCGTTGGTCACGGCAATCGAAAACTGGACGCAAGCCCGGTCGGCACACCCGCTGGTCTTTGCGTTGGAGCACCAATATACGGCTAACGGTCTAAAGCCGGATTTACTCAAGGGCAAAGACCGAACCATGGCTAGGCACCTGATCGCCGCCGCCGAACGAGCGAATTGCTGTTTGCATTTTGGGCAAGTCGAACGACACTTGGTCGAACACGCCATGGACGGGTTTTCGGAGTATGCCGGATACCGGCGAGGAAGGTATCGCGACCACTATCGACGTCCAAAAATCACCGATCCTTCCGAACTTGAGATTCTCGAGATCATTGACGATTGCGTGTGCGTTGATGGTTGGAAGTCTGCGACGGGCAAACGTGTTCCGATGGGGCCGTTATCGGTCGGTGGAGATTCGATCGTCTCGCAGGTGCCGGTCGAGCAGTGGAAACCAACGTCGTTTGACTATGAAGGCTACACCGGTAATGCAGGCAACACGTTGGACCGCTGGTACCATAAGTCGGCAATCACAATCTGGGCTCAAGCGGATCACTTCGACGTACTGGTGAAAATGGGCATGGAAAGCAGCATCGCCCAATTTCTAAAACAGCAGCACAAACTTCTACGCCGCAAGACGCCAGATCCGGAACTCCATGACCAACAGGTACAGTTTGCACGTGCGATTATCACAGGTTGGCCCAATCGCCTGTACTTTTTCGACCGTCAACCACCAGAGAGATTGGTTCATCTGGAAGATTTTGCCAACGCGTTGCCGGAACTGAAGGATCTTGAACTGATCGGCGAGTTTCTCCGGAGGATCGCGCTGCGCGATTGGTCGCTACCGCTGGACAAGCTGATTTGCGAAAGCTCGAAATGTTTTAATGTAGAGAGTCTGACCACCGTTATCTCGGACTATCTTGACACTGTGCCGGCACCGAACCAGTACGGAAGAACCATGGCATCGGGGCTACCACTCCGCGACGCGCAATGGTTGCTGAAGCTTGCAAACTTAAAATCAGGAGCGCGCTTTAACAGCGAGCAGCTTCGTCAGTTCCGCCAGCCGATGATCGAACGCATCAGCAAAAAGATTGACGAAATTTTCCAAGCATACCACCCGCAAACTCAATCCATTATCGAAGCTTTGCCCGTGTTGATGAAAACTGCGATCGCGGCAAGCGACGAAGCCGGATTCGCCGAGTGTTATGCGCTTCGGGAGAAAGCTGGCGAGCTGCTGGAAGTTCGGGATTTTGATGTCGTGGCGTGCGGCGAACTGATTGCATGGTCCGACAAGAACCATGATCAGCGTTTGAGCTCATTGGCGACTTGGCTTCAAAAGGTGCGTGAGTTTCTGAAGCGTGCAACGAACGCACCTCCGCAGCCCCCCATCGATTTCACTCGGCCTGCGGAGGTCAGTTGCGACTGCAATGAGTGCCATCAGTTGGCGGCATTTCTGTCATCAGCGGATCAGGAGCATGGAACGATCAAAGCACTAAAACGCAAGTGCGAACACCTTGAGGCGCAGATTGCAAGCGACCAACTGGACGTGGTTGCCACCATCGACCGCCTCACCCGTCCTTTTACGCTTCGCTTAAGCAAAACGACCGACAGCTTCCGACGATCGCAAAGGCAATATAGGGCAGACTTGAAACTGCTGGCATCACTCCCCGAGTAGGTGAATAGGTTAGGGAGCCAGTCGTTGGATCGGCCAAGTTTCATTTTGTCTCTCTATCAGATGCAAAACCACCTCTCAGCACTCGATAGGTTACTCGGTGAGCCCACCGTCCCAACCGCCATTGCTTATTTTTAGTTAGCTGGATTAACGCTGCCAACGACACGGCTAAAAATATGCCCGCCCGTTAAAAAATCTGCAAAGCAAAGCCCTATGGCAAGCACTAGCGGAACAACTACGTGCTTCATGCTGTAAACAGGGCGGTCTACCCGACTGACGGCATTGGTTGATGCCCTCCACTCTACCTTTAAGAAAGTAACCGAAAATGCAATTACCGCGTAGGCTATGATCGCAAGAATCGAGTACCAATCGGAGGCTCTCCCGCCATTAGAGTCGAGTGGCCCTGATGTAATCGCGTAAGCACTTACTGTACCTGCAGCGGCAAACAAACCGAAAAACAGACCGCGACTTTTTGCTTCGAGTTTCCAATAAATATCTGCTTTGTCCCGTTTTACGACTTCGTCTTCGAAAAAGACAAGTTCTTTCAAGGACAAAGACGATCGAATCACAGGCACTACCGTCCCGGCCAAGTAATGCCATCGATGAAGGATCAGGCGAAAACGCCCTGCTTGAAGTACGTCTATCGAAACAATCAGCAACGGAACCAAGCATTTCCAATGGTCGATTCGATCAGCACATCGCTTTCGAGCAACACGCAAACTAGCGTTGAGGAAATCGTCCCAATTAGGCGATTGGCAGTTGAAGCTTACCGTTGGCGATGCTGCCAGCTTCGCTCCGACGCTGGCAGCGTCGCCAACGGATGGTAAATTCCCAGCTGCCAGTCGCCTTAATACCTGTCTGCTCGAAGGCACGCCTCCGGAGACTTTACGGAATTTAAACGTTGGTCATCCTACGTCGCAAAGCCGTTGTCCAAATTGGAGCTTGGAAATTAGCGCTTGTCAACTTCGGTCTCAGATCCGTCTTTGATTTGGAAGTTGGTATATTGCGCGGCGGAACGCTGGTTAGCTTTTTCACGATATACTCAAACACTGCTGTTCTCATAGACGAATCCGAGACTTGACAACATTGGAGCAAGGGATCGGACTTATTGCAATGCAATGGCGCAGTCTGGGTCGAGGGATCTTCTGATGTTGTCTACCGCAACAAATGGATCGAATTGCACGCCCACGAAAGGTCGATCGTTGCGCCACGAAAAGGACTCGACTTCCAATTTCAAATGTATGGCGGGGCTCTGCTGGACAGCATGTGCATTACTGCTGAAAAGCTAACCGAAGAAGAACAGGCAATTCATCTCTCGTCAGTTTTCGGCACTGCGATCGAAGGGCATCAACAACATAGGCCTCTGGCATGAAGAAGGAAATACTAATGCGTGCTCAATTGAAGACCATTACGTTGCGAAGGCTGCCAGCCTTCTTGGTCCAAATTTGAAGGCTGGCAGCCTTCGCAACGGATGGGGCAATGATCTCGGTTGTAACATGTTAACCCGAAAGCTATCCGCTCTTACCGGAATGTGTGTATGAAAACCGCTTGAAAAGACCGGCGTCGCGTTAAAACTCTATTTGCCTCATTCCTTTTGTTCTCAAGTTGAAAGGAAGAGGATGGATTCTCAACGACGATGCAGCGAAAGTCCGAAAAAATTTGCGTCAGAGTCAGAAAGTTTAAAAAGTCAATTGATTGGATTTCGCACGGCTTGAGCTGGTTTTGAGACTGCATCCAGCGTTGGCGACGAAACAATCTGCTCACTGTGAATGGAACGTACCAGACGGTCAAGCGTCATGATGCTGAGTGATCCGGTGACGCAGACGCCGAACAAAGGGATCGTCACCAAGGGAAAGGTGGCGATGTTTTCCATTAGCGGGACGTTCATCAGCGCGAACGTAAGCCCGGTGCCGACAGCGAGCACAAAGTCGAGCATGCCAAACACATGGAACAACATATAATTTCATTTTCTTGCCGGGGCTCAGCAATACCAACGGCACCAAGAATCCGACGGCGAGATCGCCGTACCCCGCATTGTGGACAAAGGCCTCAGGCAGCACCCCTTGACTCCCGTACCACAGAAATGCGAACCCGGCCGGGATTCGCCACAGATGAAACAGCGTCAGATGTTTCAGCGCGATTGAGTTGATGTAATGCCTGAAAACGTCCGATCGGAAGTAGATCGCGAGCGGGATAGCAATACCGGCGACAACCCATAACGGGAGAGTTTGGATGGGGAGTGCCGTAAACAGGCCAAAGTAGCCGGCTGCGGCAACTCCGCCAAACCACGCGGTGAGCCAAAAGGTGAATTGTCGATCAATGCTGTCAAGAGACTTGAATTCTTGAGTGCTCATAAGATTTCCTGAAGTTTGTTGTAAAATTCGTCTTTTCGATAGATGTACATGCAACTATCGGCCTAAAAAATGCCTTTGGTTTTCTGCGTCCATTTAAAGCTTGGCGGCCATTCGTTGAGCGTTCTGCCAGAGCGGATATGCTTTTCGAATGATTTCGCGTCCAGCGTTGGAAAGTCGCATTGGGCAGCTTCGACCATCGTCCCCCTCGAGTTCCTCGACCCATCCGCGCTCTTTTAATCGCTCCATCGTCCGCGAAAGGGTCGATCGATCGAGATGAAGGGCTTCCCCAATCTGACTCGGAAGGGCTTCGCCCTTTTTTTCAATGGCAACGAGAACACTTTCAAAGAATTGAAATCGAGTTCCGATCGGCAAGAAGCTTACTGTCTCAGCGGCAGCGCGATGATGCTGTACCGGCTCCGATTCGTGACTTGGAGCCACCGTGAGCGTTAGCAGAAGGAGCCATGTGGTCTGCAACCTGCACCAATCTTCTCGTGCGACTCGTGGGATCGGTCATGAGTCGTTTGACGGCAACCAATCGAAAGGATGACGGTCTGTTGGGGAAGGTTATCTTGACCTCGCACGAATCGCGTAGGCAGAAAATTCGCTCAAGGAAAGCAAGGGGAAATTTTTCAATCCGAGATCGTCTTCCCAACTGGTAGACTTGGGGTCCTCCGAATGGTTCCTAGGCGAATGATTGGAAAACCAAACCAACCTTTTATACGACTGTAGTTGCTAACCATGAATCTGACACGAACTGCCCTGTTACTGTTTTTCAGCTTGAGCTTCTTCGGAGGTGAACGCACCAACGCCGATTCGCCAACGTTGATTGTATCAGCCACCGGCGAGCGACGTCTGGATGCCTACACTGTTGATGGCGACGGCAACCTCAATCAACAGTTCCAAACGGAGATGGAGAGCAAGCCGGCCGCATCCTGTTTCGATATGGCCGGGCGCTATTTTTATGTGGCGGGCAGTGACCCCACGACCATCAATGTGTTTCGCGCCGAAAAAACAAAATTGACTCATCTGCAAACGGTCAACATCGAATCCAAGCCGTCATATCTACGCATCACACCTTCGGGACAGTTTCTGCTCGCTTCTTACTACGCAAGTGCACAAGTCACCGTGCATCGAATGGTTGGTGAAGGTCGATTGTCGGACGCACCGCTGCAAACGTTGGCTGTTGCTCCCCACGCGCACTGTGTCACCTGCGATCCGTCGGGTAAGTTTGTGTTTGTCTCCCACACCAGTGTCAGCCGAATTTCACAATTTCGAATGGATGACAAAACGGGACAACTCACTGCCAACAATCCATCTGTCTTGCAACGAGCCGAAGGCGTCGCGCCGCGACACCTTTGGTTTCACCCAACTGCGGATTTCGCATTTGGAAGCAATGAAAAAGGGCGCAGCATCAGCGTCTATTCGTTTGAAAAACAGTCGGGCTTGATCAGCGAAATCCAAACCTTGGCCAGCATGCCGACGGACATCAAAGGCAAAGCAACAACCTCGCGCGTGCAAGCGCATCCATCGGGAAAGTTTGTTTATATCGCCAACCGTGGTCATGGCAGCATCGGCGCGTTTTCCTTTGATAAAGAATCTGGCAAGCTGAAGTTTCTTCAGCACGCCAATTCTGCTGTCACCGTGCGCGGTTTCGACATTTCACCCGACGGAAAATTTCTGGTCGCCGCCGGTTCCACATCAAACCAATTAATGTGCTATCGGATTACAGCAGACGGAGCACTCGCTTCTACAAAAACAATCGACAGTGGTAAAAGGCCGTGGTGGGTTACTTTTTTCCCGGCCTGCGAAAACTAAAGTCCGCTGGCTTTCATACGGTCGCAGCCAGCAAGTACCATGTGGATGACACATGGCTGCTACACGGGCGACGCAGTTGGATAAAGCATACCAGGCGGATACGACCGGGTTGGTGTTGCTCTCAGGAGGAGATGACCTGCCGCCAAAGATGATTGCGGCTCAATCACTTGCCCAACACGTTCGAAGTTCCAGGTCCGAAAGGACTTGCGTTTGTATTACGACGAAATATCACGAAGAAACCCGACGGCTGGATGATTTGGTTGGCAAGGTCTGAAGATTCAGCCGCCGTTTCTTGCCGACTTTGCTCGATCCGGTCAGTTTATTGCAATTGCGAGGATGCTACCGGAGCAATAAATTTGCAATCCATATACTGTAGTGTATAGTCTAAAACCTTGGTCCGTCGGAACAAGGGTTCGGCTGATTAGTGAACAACTACCTCGACAGCAGGGTTCGGTTTAAGCATGTTAAAACAATTTTCACGTCGCCAGACGCACGGGTTCACGCTGGTGGAATTGCTGGTAGTTATCGCGATCATCGGTATACTAATCGGAATGCTTTTACCTGCCGTCCAGAACGTTCGGGAGGCAGCCAGAAGAACGGAATGCCTGAATCGTCTCCGTCAAATTGGTTTGGCGACCACCATGTTTCACGATGCCCATGGCGCATTCCCGCCGGCGCGACTCTATTCAAAAAAATATGCCGTAGCACCGCTGGACGCCGGGAGTGACCAACCCACTTGGTTGGTCCGAATTTTGCCCTTTCTTGAACAGCAAGCCTTTTACAGGCAATGGGATCTGTCAAAATCCTACACTGATCACGCTGAGGAGACAGTGACGACGGCCATCGGTTCATTCGTGTGCCCATCGCGCCGGTCAACGGACGGTGCACGGGCACCGACATCACGCACGCAGGTGCTGGTGACGTCGCCATGTGGTTGCGGTGGCTGGGTGGAGATTGATGTGGTCGGCGGTGCGACGGGGGATTACGCCGGGAATCACGGCGACCTGTCTCCAGGATCCACCGGTTCGGCATCGGATTACTACTACGGTGGTAATGGTACGGGAGTGATCATCTCCTCGCAGGCAAGGCAAAACGGCAATGCCAGTTTGAAGTGGGTCGATCGAATCAGTTACGTCAGCATCACCGATGGCTCAAGCCAAACGGCGTTGGCGGGCGAGCTTCACGTTACCCCGAAAAACCTGAATAAAACGCCTTTTAACGGTCCGATCTACAACGGCGAAGACTTGGCCGCTTTCGCACGCATCGGCGGTCCGGGAGTTCCAATCCGATCAAGCTCGGACGACCCCACGACCTCTATTCTCGGATTTGGCAGCTGGCATCCTGGCACTTGCAACTTCGTTTACGCCGACGGAAGCACCAAAGCGCTCAACAACGGAATAGACACCGTTACACTGGGGCAGATTTGCAATCGCAGCGATGGCGAAGTTCAAATCGTTGACTAGAAAAATGATCACGGAGGATTCCACCAGTGAGTTCAGGATTGAAACACTTATCTGCGCGACATCATGCTATCGCGGCCATATGCTTGGCTGTCGCCCTGATGTGTTCCGTTGGATGTAATTCGGATCGGTTGCCGACCCATCCGGTGGAAGGCAGTGTGCAGTTTGAAGACGGCACGAACCTCATGTTCGGCGATATTGAATTTTTCAGTGCGAGCCAGCGAGTGAACGCGCGTGGGAAGATTCAGCGCGACGGCACGTTCACCGTCGGCACATACGCGCAGAACGACGGAGCGGTTGAAGGAAAGCATCGGATAATCATCTTGCAAGTCACAGGAGACTACCTGACTGAAAAGTATGCAGATCAAATCAAGCATGAGCATGGTGAATTGATCCATTCAGCCTACTTCGATTATCGCACTTCCGAACTCGAGTGTACGATCACGCCCGGAACCAATCGTGTTGAATTGACTGTGCGAAAACATCCTCGGCAAACCGAAGATGGATTACCGAAGAATTAAGCTGAAAACTTGAACTAATTCACTTGACCCGGCGTACCTTTAAAGACATACTGTTCATGTCGGGTCATCGGAACCAAACCACTGGTTCTGGAATAAAAGTGCGTTTCAAGCAAACGAAAATCTGTTTTTTCGTCGCCTACTTGGGTTTATTACTGAACCTCGGTCCGTCGCTGCACCACCTTGACTTGTTCGGGTTCCACACACATTGTGGAAGCATCAGCTGCTCTCATCACCACGATGATAGTTCTCATCACCACGCCGATTCGCATTGCAGCCATTCTTTTTGCGACCATTCGCATCCACAGCCTAAATCATCGGAAAGCCTGACGGTTCGTTCTGGTTCGGCTGACCATGACTGCCCATTCTGCGATTTCTTCGATCAGTATCATGTGATTGTAGAACCCGTCGAGACGGTCCCGTTCTATCAATTTGCTTTGGTTCCTGTCACCGAACGGCCCTCTGATGTCTGTTTGGTCAACTTCAATCCTGTAGCGCGTGGTCCACCCGCTACTGTCTAAATCCGCGCCTTTTGCATTTCGATCGAGGGTGGGTAATGCCCGACCTTCTTTCTTGCCAGTGCCCGGATATCCGAACGCGCGCTTCCTGCCAGCTTTTTACTCAGTGGCGATGGTTTTTCCATCGGATGCTGCATAAAGCGATAGGTATGGAAAGTGCGTAGTGAAATAAGCGAGCAACTTTCTGAGCGAGCGTTGCGCACCATCATTCGAGCTTCATTGTTCCGAATGGAGGTCAGCGAATCCGCCAGCGTAGGTTGTTAGGCGAGCAAACTTTTGAGCTACCGTCGTGGACGCCTGTCATGTTCTGATGGCCCGACTATCCGTCTGTCTTGACGGGTTGTCCGCGGCGGATTTTCGAAAATACGTCTGACAAATAAATTGATTCAATCGCTGCATGAGAGCGACCAACGTGGTAACCCATCACCAAAACCATAACACGGGTGTACAAAATGTTTCGTGACATCGAAGAAAACAACATCGCGCGATCACCTCATCCGCAAGGCTTTACGCTGGTAGAATTATTGGTCGTCATTGCCATTATTGGAGTTTTGGTGGGGATGCTCCTGCCGGCAGTCCAGAGTGTTCGTGCAGCGGCGCGTCGCACGACCTGTGCGAATAACATGCGACAAATTGCACTTGCCGTGCACAGCTACGAATCGGCTCACCAACGTTTCCCAGTTAATCAAATCGGACCGGGAGCTGCCAGCGGAAGCGGAGGCTACGCGTCCGGGTTTTACAGCTGGCTGGTTCCAGTTCTGCCGCAACTTGAGCAGGGAAATTTGTACAACGGGTTCGACTTACGCCGTAGCAATGGAGATGCGGACGGTCACAGAATGAGCGATACGCACCCCAATGCCTCTGCCGCCAGTACGCTGGTGGATGTCTTTCTATGTCCATCTGATCAGCCCAACCGGAACAACGCAACGATTTTGGGGTCGGCCAATCCTGCCCCGGGAAGTTACGCGGGCAACGCCGGCTGGCCGTCTTACGCCACGGGAATCTCCGGCGAACGTGCTGCTCCCGGTGCCCACAATGGTGCGATTCCACTGGTTCATCCTTCGCAGAACGTCAGTTGGCACGTCAGCAAGATTGGGCTTAATCAATTTTCTGACGGGACATCCAATACGGCGTTGCTTTCCGAGCGACTGATTCAGTCCGGAAACAGTGCCGCCGAAATCAGGGAAGCGGACGACCGTCTACGTTCACTTCACATCCTCGAGCGGCGGGAAACACTGGCCGAAATCGTGGATCAAATGTCCAGTTCTCATGCTCACATTTTTGAATCGGCACATATCGGCCGATCGTGGTCCAGCGGATCACCGCTGGTCGCCCCCACCTACATGCACGTACAACCACCCAATTCGCCGATTGGGCACTACAACACCAGCATGGACGAAGGTGATTTCGTCATTTCGGCCAGCAGTCGCCACCCAGGCGGCGTCAATGTCGCGCTGGTGGATGGTTCTATTCAATTCGTATCAGATTCTGTTTCAAAAGAGGTTTGGTGGGCTGTCGGAAGTCGGGACGACGGCCGTGTTGAATCTCTGTCAAACTAGTTTTTTAAAATTTGGAGTACACAACGATGAAGTTTAATTTTTTGTTCTCGACCGCTTGCCTTACGACCACAGCGCTGGCAATGATGTCGACAAACGCATTCGCACAGCATCAGGATGTTGAGTTTGGGTACAACGACCTTGCCAACCCAACCGCGTTTGAGATCGATTCGACCAATTTTACCTCCGAAGGTTTTCTTTACTTCGAAAGTGAACTGGAAGCGCGTGACCCATTCGATACTAGCGACCTTAGTTCTGATGAACCGGGGTTTACGACCAATGATGGTGAAGGGTTGTTGGTCAATCAGGGTGATCAAATTTGGTTCAATGTGTTGGACGCATCGGTACACTCAAGCTTTGGTGCAGGTTATGTCAATTTTTATAACCCGGTTACTGATGCGTTGGAGGCCAGTGGAAGACTTGCGATTCTCGACAACTCAGGCTCAACAACCGATCTGGTTCTCAACGGTGGTTCCATTGAATCCGGGGTAAATCCCCAGTTTATTGGCTCCGCAGACGCCGATGGCGATGTCCATGATCATGTGGTTGTTGACCTGCTTGACGATAGTACCGCTCCACAAGGCGCGTATGGAATTCTGCTGCAACTGCAAAGTGATTTTGATGCTGCCGATTCGACCATCGATCTAAGTTCAGATCCCTTTTGGTTCGTGTTCAACCACGGCCTGTCGGAATCTGATTTCGATTCAGTAGCACTGACTCAGTTCGGCGTTTCGTCGGTTCCCGAACCCGGAACACTGTCGCTTGTTGGTTTGGGGCTGGTGACCATCTTGGTGCGCCGGCGCAGAGAACTGGCAAAGAGCGCATAGTTTTGTGACACCAAATTAAACCGACCCAATAAAGTGTTGACTGTGTTTGCCCCTACCCGAAGCGTACCACGGTAACAATCCGAAAGACCGTGGTGCGTTTTAGGCCGGCAATTCGCAATCTACCAACATGAAAGCTGCCGGGAGGGTCATTGGACCTGATCTTCCATCATTCGTCGTGCTTGATTGGCTGCGGTCGTCCATTGGCCATTTCGCGCGTCGGCAATAATGGCCTCAATCCACGCACGCTCATTGCTGGGTATGGCATTGATGTCATCTTGTGACAGCATTTCTTCGACCTTGGTCAAGTGCGTTTCATTCCTAGACAGACAGGCGCTATAGAGTGCTTTGGAATACTCGTAGGTCAGCGCACTGACCTTTCCGTAGCCTTGGTTGAGGTACCACAGGCCAAAGGCCGAGAAAGAAATCGTTAGGAAAAGTATCAACAACGATGCAGATTTTCTTGCGTTCATTTCCACTCCTTGATGACTTCTCCCTCGTTGATGCTGCTGAGTTCGGCCCACGTGATCAGATCGATACTTTCAGAAATGAAGTGAACAGACCCGTCACCCATGCAAACATTTCCGCCACCGGTGTGTTCGGAATACATTTGTCCGACGTGGTAGGTGGGAAAATTGACAGGATGAATAATCGGGAACCCGGTAATGTCCAGTTCACCTCCAGATGGCCCCATGTGGTACAGCACCAGCGTCGCAGCGCCGTCCGGTCCGTTCTCTGGCGACGAAAAATTTGGGTGAACCGTTGCACCGGGTACCACCCCCACCCAAGTCTTGTCACTCAAACGGGACGAGTGTTCTCCCAGAAAAATACTTTGCGTTGTGCCGTCGCGCACCTCGGAGATGCGGGTTTTTGAGTTGCGATAGAATGGCCCGTCCGCAACCCGGGAGACGTCTCCGTGGATTCCAATCGATCTGGTCGTCGATGTGTAGATATCTGTGAAAATCGATCCCGTGCGATCAACTCCGGCCTCAGATCCCCAAGCGCTTTCCTGCCCGTGACTGGCAACATAGTGAGATCGACCAAGCACGACAGGGGTCGCGCCATCTGGTGAATACGGATTTTTTTCACCGTCAACAACTGAAAATGGTTGATCGTCTCCTGATGAGGACGGGCATAGAAAAACAGGAATCTGATTCTGGATGATCTCCCGATGCTTTGGGGTCCAGATTGCAGCGGAAAAATCGATACGTCTGTGAATATTATTGCCTTCGACAAACGGCAACAAATGGGCCCCCCATCCCCATCCTGGCCCCGCGTTCCATGTAACGGGATCGATATGAACCCCCGCAGGAGCCGTTCCGTCGCGACTTGGTGTGGATGAAAACCCCGGTGGGAAATACCCATGAGCACCTTCATAACCATGCAGCGCCAGTCCAAGCTGTCGCAGATTGTTCGCACATGATGCTCGCCGGGCCGCCGCACGCACCTGTTGAACCGCCGGTAGCAGCATCCCAACCAAAATACCAACGATGGCGATGACCACGAGTAATTCCACCAGCGTAAAGGCCTGTTGTCTACGTCTAAGATTCATTATTTGTGCACCCATTCCAACAACCTGCCAAAACAACCTGCCCCATCGGTAGCCACTGCTACCGATTAAAATGTAGCGTTTGCTACGGATGGCGACAAGTGTATAATCTGGAATTATTCAGCGAGAGGAATCCATGAAAAAAGAGATCAAGGCACGTGCGGTTGCTTATGCGCGAACGCGCGATCACCACGCTAATGAAACGGCCGAAGACTATGTCGAGGCTGTAGCGGATATTATTGCGGAACTGGGTGAATGTAGAGTCCTTGATTTGGCAGGGCATTTCAGCGTGAGTCACGTGACGGTTTCGCGCATCGTGAAGCGTCTACAGGAGGAGCAACTATTGCTCTCGCAACCATACCGGCCTGTCGAACTGACGCCGAAGGGGGCCAAGCTTGCGAAACGTGTGCGGGAGCGGCATCACGTGGTGCTGAATTTCCTGATCGCGATCGGCGTCGATAAGCGTAATGCCGAAATCGATAGTGAGGGGATTGAGCATCATGTCGGCCCCAAAACCCTCGCAGCGATGAAAAACTTCCTGAAACGTCCGTCGACATCTCAACCGCCAGAGTGTGACTGATCAACAAAAACAACATTTTGATGGGGTTAATGACGGCTTCAAAAAGTAATCGCCAGCAAGGAACAAGCCATCTCGCTGCACCACCATAAATAACTAATTTATCAGTTGAACTAACCGCAGGGCACAATTAGATTGACGATTTCCGTCATTGCATTAATCGCGCTGCTGCACAAAAACGTGCGGTTACCCAGCCGACCTCTCTGCCCACTGGAATAAGTCATGATATTTTCACCCCAACGCACTCGCATGTCTCGACAAGGCCAAACCGGATGTCTGCGTGTCGAAAATTTGGAAGAGCGCATGATGTTGTCCACCGTGCAAATCTTCGCTGCGGGAACAGAGAACACCGAAACGATGCAGCTTCAGATTGACGGGGACATCGTGGAGACCTGGAACAACATTGGCGGCAACGGGTTCGCAGGGCAATACCGGACGTTCACCTACAACACCTCCGCCAATCTCACCGCCAGTCAGGTTCGGATTGTGATGCCAACGGACGTGTTCGATGCCTCCCGGAACATCGACGAGAACCTGCGTATCGATGCGATCGTGATCGACGGCGTCCGTTTTGAAACGGAGGCCCCGTCCACTTTCTCCACCGGCACGTGGCAACCGGCAGACGGGATCGTACCGGGCAACCGGCAAAGCGAGTATCTTCACGCTGCCGGATACTTTCAGTTTGCAGGTGGCAACAGCAGCACCACCAATATTACTGTCAATGCGCGTGGTGCCGACGGCAGCGAATCATTCGCGTTACAAATTAATGGCGTCACCGTACGCACCTGGAACAATGTGAGCACCACCACCAGTTCCTACAATCACACAGCCACCGGAAATGTGACGCCTGACCAGATCCGCGTCGTATTCCTGAACGACGCTTTCGATCAGGCCACTGGTCTGGACCGCAACTTGATCGTGGATGACATTGTTGTTGGTGGCACTCAAATCGAAACCGAAGATCCGTCGGTCTTTTCCACGGGAACATGGCGGTCACAAGATGGCGTCGTGCCGGGATTCCGTCAAAGCGAAACGCTGCATGCCAACGGCTATTTTCAGTACGGATCTTCGACCACGGCCAACGGCGGCAACATCAGCCTTGAACGTAGCAATTACTCCATTGGCGAAGGGGGCGGATCGGTTACCTTGCAGGTCGTCCGGGAAGACGGTGCTGACGGTACAGTATCGATCAATTACGCGACTCTTGACGGGACCGCGATCGCCGGTCGGGACTACACCGCCAGCAGCGGCACGCTAACCTTCGCAGACGGAGAAACCTCAAAATCGATCGTGATCCCCATCCTGGACGACCGCTCCAATGAAGGTAACGAATCCTTCAACGTGACGATTGACAATCTGGTCGGCGATGCAAGGTTGTTGGCCCCGCGTACTGCAACGGTATTAATCGACGACAATGATTCGGTTCAGGCCACCGGCACGGGGTTGCTGGGAGAGTACTTCAACAACCGGAATCTGACCAACCGGATCGGCACACGTGTCGATCCGAGGATCGATTTTTCGTGGGGAACAGGGTCACCATTTCCGGGAGTTGGCGTAAACACATTTTCAGCGCGCTGGACCGGACAAATCGAGGCCCGTCACAGCGAGCGTTACACATTCAGTACTCTGTCGGACGATGGCGTGAGACTGTGGGTGAACGACTTGTTGATCATCGACCAGTGGAACGATCATGCTCCCACGACGCACACGGGCCAGATCGATCTGGAGGCTGGCGTGCGGTACAACGTGCGTGTCGAGTATTATGAAAATGGTGGCGGGGCGCAGATGCAGCTGGCGTGGCAGAGTGCCAGCCAGAGGTTTCAGGTGGTCCCGCGGAATTTGTTGTACGCCGCCAACGACCCGGGAGTGTCCGGCGATACGTTGCAGGCCCAGACCGTTGTCAGCGGCCTGAACCAGCCGACATCGATTGAGTTTTCGCCGGATGGCCGCAACATGTACATCAGTGAGAAAAGCGGTTTGGTGAAAGTTGTGCGAGACGGCAGTTTGCAGTCCACGCCATTCATCGACATTCGTGCTCAGGTCAACGCAGTGCGTGATCGCGGTTTGTTGGACATCGCGATTCACCCGGATTTCGAAAACCAGCCTTACGTTTATTTGTTGTTCACGTACGATCCTCCCGAAGTATTTAACCACGTCAACGATCCGTTGGCGGGTCCTGATCGAAAGGGGAACCGGGCGGGGCGACTGATCCGTGTCACCGCCGATGCCAGCACAGGTTATACCCGCGCGGTGGCCGTCAGTGAGGTCGTGCTGTTGGGCAAAAACAGCACGTGGGATAATTTCAATGCCTTTGTCAACAGCACCGATGATTTTAACGAACCACCGGCCGGCATTCGCTCCGACGGTTCCAATATTCGTGACTTCATCGCCTCAGATAGCGAATCACACACGATCGGTGCGGTAGAATTTGCGCTCGATGGTTCCCTGTTTGTCTCGATTGGCGACGGCACCAGCTTTAACCGGGTTGATCCGCGTACCGTACGTGTGCAAGACATTGACAATCTGTCGGGAAAGATCCTGCGGATTGACCCCATTACGGGGCAGGGATTGGCCAGCAATCCGTTCTTCAACGGCAATCGCAACGCCAATCGTTCAAAGGTTTATCAATATGGCTTGCGTAACCCATTCCGGTTAACCGTCGATCCTGCGACCGGTGCACTTTACATCGGCGATGTAGGTTGGACACGTTGGGAAGAGGTCAACACCGGTGCGGCAGGGGCAAACTTTGGTTGGCCTTACTTCGAAGGCGGCAACGGAACTCCGGTTCGAACGCCCTCTTATGAAAACCTCCCCGAGGCACAGGCTTTCTATAACAGCGGTCAGCAAACCACACCTGCGGTGTACGGTCTGAGCCACCAGGTGGACGGAATCAACGCGATTGTGATGGGAGACGTTTACCGCGGATCGACCTATCCGGCCGAATTCCAGGGCAGCCTGTTTGTCAACGATCTGGGGCAGGGGATCGTGCGTGCGGTATCGTTTGACTCCAATGGCAATGTTGATCAAGTCCGCACGTTTACTACCGGTGCACAGATCGTTGTACAAATGGTGCAAGGTCCCGATGGCAACATGTATTACGTCGATTTAAATGACAACACGGTTGGTCGCTGGGTGTTTACCTGATATTTATTGAGGCTCAAAAAGACGGTTGAACCGCCCCTCGGGTAAAATCGCCATCTGTCATCTGTAAAGCCCCTGTATTGTTGCGGGGGTTGTGGCAGGGATAAAGTCTTGCTGGCGGAGGGGCTGTCGGCGAGAATGGGGTCTGAATACTACTCCGTCGCCAATCTTCCTGGATCCCGGATGCCATCCCCAGCCGCCTCTCAAAAGAGTCTTTCCTCATCGTCCACGATCGGATTGTTGATTGTTGATGACGAGTCGGATTTTCGCGAATCGGCGGCGCGTTATTTTTCAAAAACGGGTTTTCGCGTCGATCAAGCCGAAGATGGTGAGGAAGCGCTTAACCTGACAACCAACAAACGTTTCGATGTTGTGGTATTGGATATCCACATGCCAAATGTGGATGGTATCCAAGTACTGGACGAACTGATGACACGCCAGTGGCCTCCCAAGGTGATCATGCTCAGTGGCGGTGGCACCATTGCGGACGCGGTTGAGTGTATCAAGAAGGGCGCTTACGATTTCCTGACGAAGCCAACGAAGTTGGACGACCTAGCACGCATGCTCAAACGAGCTTGCGAAACGCAGGAACTGGAAAAGGAAAACAGGCAGCTCAGGGAGATCGTCAAACGGCAGGCCCCCGACAGCCACATGATTGGTGAATCACCAGCAATGCAGGAGGTCTTTCGGTTGATCGAAAAAACGGCTGGTTCGGATAAACCCGTTTTGATTCAGGGCGAAAGTGGTACCGGTAAAGAACTGGTCGCCCGTGCGATTCACCAATGCAGCCCGCTGGCTAACAAACCGTTGGTGGTCATTAATTGTGCTGCGTTGGCGGAACAGCTTTTGGAAAGCGAGTTGTTTGGCCATGAAAAAGGTGCCTTCACAGGCGCGATCGCGGCCAAGCCGGGTTTGTTTGAGATTGCCGACGGCGGGACGCTGTTCATTGATGAATTTGGAGAAATGAGCGGCGGTTTGCAGGCGAAGCTCTTGCGCGTGCTGGAAGACGGATCGATGCGGCGGGTTGGATCGGTCAACGAACGCAAAGTCAAAGTCCGGGTCATCGCTGCAACCAATCGCGATCTCGAACAGGATGTCAGGGACAAGACGTTCCGCGAAGACCTGTTCTACCGGATCAATGTGCTGGGAGTGGAGCTGCCGCCGCTTCGAAAACGCGCGGGCGATATCAAGCTGTTGCTGGCGAAGTTTTGTGAGGAAGAATGGGTGATTGACGACGATGTAATGGCGGTGCTGCAGGCATACAGTTGGCCCGGAAATGTTCGGCAACTTCAAAATGCAATAGAACGCGCCAAAGTCCTCGCCGAAGAGGACCGCATTGTTTTGAAAAACCTTCCGCCAGCCATTGTCAACGTGCAACCGGACCAACTGCGTATCGCCATCGACAACCAGGCAGACTTGGAAACGTTGAACAGACTGCACGTCACGAAGACCTACCAGCAGTGTCACAAGAACAAAACCAAAACGGCGCAGGCATTGGGAATCAGTCGTCGATCACTGTACCGGTTGTTGGAAAAATTCGAACTCGACTAATGTGCTGAATGCTCCATCGCAAACAACCTGATCGCCATGCGCGATGCTACCGCTGTCTCACCGATACGACACTATCGCAAATTTGCATGAAACACGAACCTCTCGTGAAAGCCACCGATGAACGCCACTGAAATTGAAATCTCGGTACGCGGAATGACGTGCGCTGGCTGCGTCGGGCAGATTCAGTCAATCATTGAAAAACTTCCGGGCGTCACTTCCGCCAATGTCAGTCTGCCGACAGAAAAGGCATTCGTCGCCTATGATGCTGATGTGATCCCGCCTGAGGATATCGTCCGGGCCATTATTTCGACCGGCTTCCAGGCCAAACTTCCGACCACCGCTGGTCTGGCCACACTCCAGCCTAGCTCCATGGAGTCTCAACAACAGGCCAGCGCTGACAGGATGCGTACCAGACTGATCGTCGGGATCCTGTTGACGCTGCCGCTGTTTATGCTGGGCATGGGGCGTGACTTTGGCCTGTGGGGCGCGTGGTCGCATGCGGCCTGGGTGAACTGGCTGATGCTGACACTGGCCACACCGGTCCAGTTTTACGTTGGCTGGCCCTACTACCTCGGAGCCTTTCATAGCCTGCGCAGCGGATTCGCCAATATGGATGTCCTGGTCGCGATGGGTTCGACGGTGGCCTTTCTCTACAGTGTCGCGGTACTGACAGGAAAAACAACGGGTTTTACAGAATGGGGATCCCATGTTTATTTTGAAACATCGGCCACCATCATCACGTTGATTCTGGTTGGACGCTGGGTTGAGGTGAAAGCTCAACGCCAGACTTCGACCGCGCTGCGAAAGCTGATGGAACTCACACCAACGCTGGCGCGCGTGACGCGCGCGGGCCAGGAAATCGAAACACCGATTGAACAGGTCTCAATTGGTGATCTTGTCATTGTGCGTCCCGGGGAAAAATTGCCCGTTGACGGGGTGATTGTAGGTGGGGAATCGACAATCGACGAAAGCATGATCAGCGGTGAAAGTCTGCCTGTAGACAAACAAGTGGGCGACTCCGTCACCGGCGCCACGATCAACCAGCAGGGGCTGTTGACCGTCGAAGCCACCTCGCGCGGCCACGATTCGGTGTTGTCGCAGATTATTCGAATGGTCGAACGGGCGCAGTCCGGCAAAGCACCGGTGCAACAGCTGGCTGACAGGATTTCCAATGTGTTTGTGCCAATTGTGATTGGCATCGCGTTGTTGGCGTTTGTGGTTTGGTTGCTGGCAGGGGCTGGATTTACCGCAGCACTACTGCGATTGGTTGCCGTTTTGATCATCTCCTGTCCGTGTGCGATGGGGCTGGCGACGCCGCTGGCCGTGATGGTCGGTATGGGGCGCGGTGCCGAGCATGGGATTTTGTTTAAATCAAGTGCAGCGCTACAACGGGTGGGCGAGGTGACACATATTGTATTGGACAAAACGGGCACGGTGACCCAAGGGGAACTGTCCGTCATGGATGTGGAAATCTGTCAGGACACAGAAAAAAGTAACGCATTGGTGCCGACCGAGATTTTGCGATTGGCGGCTTCAGCGGAACAGGGTAGCGCTCACCCGGTAGCCCGCGCGATCATCCATGCAGCCAACGCACAGGCATTGCCACTGGACCAACTTCAGCAATTTCAGTCGCTGTCAGGGCAGGGGATCAAGGCCACCATCGCGGGCCGGCAAATCTTGTTGGGAAACCTGCGCCTGATGCGGCATGAGCGGGTTCCGGTTGACGGCATCATCGAACGGGTCGAAGGACTGCAACGGCAGGCAAAAACCACGTTGGTGCTGGCGCTGGTTAACGGAGTCAAAGAAATTGACGAAAAAACCGAAACGGATTCTGCGATCGGCCAACCGAAGTACCGGGCTGTTGGGTTGATTACCGTTGGCGACACCATCAAGCCCGATTCGGCGGAGGCAGTGAGGATCCTCCGTGCGCGGGGACTGCGGGTGACGTTGATGACGGGCGATAACGTCACAACAGGAAACAAAATTGCCCGTCAGGCAGGTATCGAACATGTTCTGGCGGAAGTACTTCCGGATCAGAAAGCGACCAACGTGGCCGATCTTCAATCTTCGGGGGAGGTCGTTGCGATGGTGGGCGACGGCATTAATGACGCGCCGGCGTTGGCGGTCGCCGATGTCGGTATTGCGATCGGGACTGGCACTGATATCGCAATGGAGACAGCTGATCTGACTTTGATGCGCGGTGAGCTGACGGGCGTGCCCGACGCGCTGAAACTCTCTCGGGCCACGCTCCGTAATATTAAGCAGAATCTGTTTTGGGCATTTGCCTATAATGTATTGTTAATTCCGGTGGCCGCTGGCGTGCTGGCCGTGTTTCCTTCGTTGCCGGGCTACTTACGTGAATTACATCCCATCACCGCTGCGTTGGCCATGGTCTTTTCCGATCTCGTGATCGTGGTGAATGCCTTGCGGCTGAAACGCTTTCGCTTTGAGGAAACGGTAACTTAGACATTGGTTTTTTGGCAGAAATGGTCATCGCCAGCGACCGCGCGAAACGTTGTTGCCGGCCGCCAACTCCAACAGCTGCTCTATCACTTCTTCAACACGGTTCTCGCGCGTCTCGGCACGTTTTGCGGAACTGACCCGGTAGGCAAATCCACGTTTCTTTCCCGGTGTCAGTTCGGCCCAGACAGCGCTCGCGCGATCGTTAACCTCCAACGCAAATTTTAGTTCGTCGGGAATTTCGACGGCGTCCTGATCGCCAATATCGAACTGTATATAGACCGTGTCCCCCAATTTCACATTGCACTTCTTCTGGATTCGCTTGGGGACCAGCACGTACCACCTGCCACCGGATGGGTGCAGTGCGTTACTGACTCGCACACCGTTGACCGCTCCGTCGATCCGCAGACGCGGATGTTTATCCAGTGGCAATGCATTGATGATGTCTTGAGGCAAATAAGCGACGGTAAATGGCGTGCGCCCAAACTGGTGTCGTTTGAGTTTGGCGGAAAATTCGTAGGTGTACTCTTCTAACATGAACAAGCAGTTGGGGTAATTAGGCGACTGGCAGTCAGGAATTTACCATCGGTTAACAACGCTGTCAGCGTCAGAGCGAAGCTGGCAGTATCGTCAACGGTAGCTTTCAACTGCCAATCGCCTTAACGACGCCCAAACAGGCAACAGCCTGACCTGCGCGGTGCGATGTACTGAAGGGGGGCCGAGTTATAGATGGGTGCTAGGATGGGCGGAAAGAAGTTGTTGGGAGCGGCGGGTTGCTGCTGGTAGATGTTGACAATGATTGTCGGCGCAACCTGTGGTGCAGGCACAGCCTGAACCTCAACCGGTGCAGGTACCGGTTCAACAACGGCTCTCTGGCAGTGTTCGATGACCGGTGCTGAGTAGGCAGGTTGTGAGATTGCTACAGGGGGCATCGGAAACTGCATTGGCACCAGAGTGGCCGATTGGTCAAACCAGGTGCTGTTGGCAGGTAGTGCGTCTTCGACGATGGTCGGGTATTCCGCAGTTAATGGAGCGCGAATTGACTCAACGGCGTCAGGCAAATCGGCACTGCCGAAGGTGAAGCTACCCGAACGGACTGCATCCAGCGATGAAGTATCCGCATTGAGGTCACCAAAGTGGGTCGCGCCGTCAGTTTCGAGCGTCAACGCCGGAGTGCTGGACCGCTCCCCTTCGAGTTTCATTAGCTGTTCCCTTAATCGCAAAATTTCCTCCTCGCGCTGACTGGATGCGGTACGGTTTTTGTTCGCATCTTGAGCGCGTGTAAACGCGCAGGAGAGTGTCAGGTAGAAAGCAAACGCGCCGATCAGGCAAGTCGTCAAATTCTTCATTTCAAGATGCTCCGATATCAAAGAGGTGAATCCAACATGACAGAGAATCAGAATAGCAAAAACCGCACGCTTTTGTGGGAAAAAACAAACTATCGTTGGAAAATGCTGCGTCATCAGAATGGTCTTTGGCTGGCGTAAGGGCACGGATATTCGCAAAATCAAGAGGTGGCATCGCCCCTCCGTATGCTGCAAGACCGCGCAGCGCACAGGACCGCCCAGGAAAGAGCGCTAACCGATTCTGCATGCGCAGACACATGAAATCTTGCAAAAGTCATCTGCATTTTCGGGCTGTGGTGGCTGCCGGAATTCTGTAAGCTTACACCCTCACCGCGTTGCATTATAACTTTAGGATCTCCATGTTCTTCAAATTGCGTCCTCACCTTCAGCCCAACGAAAAAGCTCAGGTTGAATACAGCTGGCAATGGATTGCCGATTGCATTGGCAAGCATCGATTTAACCTGCCTGTTTTGTCCTCGAAAGACCTATTGACTGGTCTGTCGATCGATGAATTTATTAATACGATCGCCGTCCACCTTCAGCATAACGTCGATCCATTGAAGGTTGTATTGGAGCCTCAGCTTTTGGAAAAATGCGGCAGCGGTGGCTGAGGTGGCGGCTCCTGCGAAGGACTCGGCAGTTTGCCGGGAACGTACGATGCCGATACACGCACCGTCAGGCTGACCACTGCGTGGGACGGGCACCAACATCTCCCAACCGCGACCGTCATTCACCTGGTCGTCAACGACTTGCTTTCACAAAATAGTTTCCCGGGGGCCCATTTACCCGAAATGGTCGATCTGGCGGTGATCGCAACGGGGCTGGGCGTCGTGCAAAGCCATCTTGATCTTGTCAGTCAGTCGGCTTCGTTCTGGGATCCAACGGCGTGGGAGGTTCTGCCGCCACCGTTTTTGGACGCCCAGAAATCTGCCTACGCGCATGCATTGGCCGCTTGGGTACGAGAGGAAACCGCACCGGCCTGGAGTGCAGAACTCACGGGCCAAGTTTCTGCGCCGATGAGCAAATCGTTGAAATTCCTTACCAAAACTAGGGACTCTTTCTTCGCCGGCAGCGAAAAAGGATTGGCTCAATTCACTCCGGCACAATGGCAGGAAGTGGCAGCAACGGACCTTTTATCCGCCCAGGTTATCGGGCTGCGACACTGTTTCGTTCCGCCCGAAAACAGCGACGCCGACCAAATCAAATCAGGCTGGGCGGCATTGCTGATCGAGCGTTTCCGTTCGCGCTCGGTGCACGTCGTGCTGCATGCCATTGGGGCGGCAGAACGAGGGGCGATTGATGATCCGGCGGTGATCGACGAACTGGTAATTCTGGCTGAACATCGGGACGACGTTGTCAAAGCCAAAGCCATGCTCGCGTTGACGCAGATGGGACGGTTGGCATCGGAGTCATTGGAGCTGGCAGCCCGGATGCTCGACAGCAGTGAAAAATTTGTCACGTTCGCAGGATTGTTTGCGATGGCATCAACCGATGAGGTGCCCGACCAAGCGATGCCGGCACTGGATCGCGCGTTTTCCCGGGCGCTGGCAAACTGTGACCAAGAACTGATCAACCTATTCGCCAACGGTTACAAGAACTGGATGGCGGACCCTGCTGAATACTTCCATGAACTATTCGCCGAACGAAGTCCCGAATATGTGGAAATTGCAATCGAGGCGCTCGAAACCAGTAACGCATCGCTCGTTTCGCTCGAATAATCCAGCGTATTTGGGTACTTCAACTCTGGCCGCTCCATCCTTTCCTACTCTGCTCAACCGCCCTCACGCACCAATGAATCGGCGAATCGCTCGTGTTTTGCTGGTGAGGACGGATGAAATTTGGAGACCGTTTCGACTGTCCGCAGTCTAAGGCGTCTTTGGCAATCCTGTTCGATCTCCAGCAGTAGGCGATCCACATCAACATCGGGCTTGCTTCTTTGATACGACCGTAACGCGCTCCGCAATTCCTCCACGCGCTGTTCCTTACGACCAAACGTTTGCTTGATCCAGTCAATCACATCTGCCTCAGACAATCCCAACGACTCACGCACATCGGAAATCGTAGTGACGCCAGAGAGGATTCTGTGCACCACACCGTCACGGTACTTTTGCGAATACAGTCGTGACCTTGTCGCTTGTACAACCAACGACCGATCGGTGCGGATGTAGTTGCCGGCAGATTCAGCCTGCCGAGCTTGGGATTCTTGCGGCACTGCGTCATTCGGGCCGACCGGTTCCAATCTGTCGTTTGGGGGCAATTCGGACAGAAGGTCAGTGGGAGTACGAGACGACTTTTCAGTAACGGGAAGACCGCCTTTGGACCAAAGAAAAATTCTTTTGGATCGACAATGGTCGCAGGACCACGTGCTGATACCCAATAGGCTCAAACAGCCCAACGAGATTAGATTGAGAGTAGAAAATACGCCAGCAATCCGGTGGTGTCGCTTGTTTTGATGACAAGACAAGCAGTATCCTTGTTTGTGTTTCATGGAAAGTGGGAACCTGACTTGGTGAAAGGGTGCGGCAGTGCGCACAAAAAGCCTCATTCGCGTTCCATCCGGTAGAGATAATAGCGGCTGGGCTCGATCTGAAAATCGCTGGCTGGCGATTTTTTGACTGATCCAGCTTGGATTAAGGGCCTCCCGCGTTAAGATGGGTGGTTCAGGTTCAGGCGTGGGGTTTTGTCTCTTGGGATTTACCCGGAGATTTCCAGTAAGATGGTTCCGTACAGGGTGTAGTTTCCGTCAACAGGAAAACTAAAACAGTGTCTGCCCGGCGAGATTATTTTTCAAAATTTAGGGTGATTTGCCTGGACAATTGACCAAGCCCGGTGTTTTTTTGGCCGAGCTTGGTGTTTTTGAGATCCATTTTAACGTGTTAATTTGAGAGTTGGTTTGTGAAAGCGTTGGTGACCGGAGCGAATGGATTTCTGGGATCGTACCTTGTTCGGCATCTGCTGGAGCACGGCTATGACGTTACCGCGATGACGCGCCGCCGCGATGAAGGGCTGGCCAGTCTGAACGTGCAGATGGCTCATGGGGACGTGCGTGACTTCGAGAGTGTGCTGAAGGCTTGCACGGGGCAGGATGTCGTGTTCCATACCGCAGCCATTTCCGGGATCTGGGGACCATGGAAACGTTTTTACACGACCAACACAGTCGGGACTCGCAACGTGGTTGATGCGTGTGTCCAGACCAGTGTCAGGCGGCTGGTTTATACCAGCAGTCCGTCAGTGACATTCGATGGCGAACACCAGACAAACATCGATGAAAGCGTGCCCTACCCCAAACGGTGGTTGTGTCATTACCCTCATTCCAAAGCTCTCGCGGAACAGAACGTTTTAAATGCCAACGACAAATTTGATCTCCTGACCTGTGCGCTCAGGCCGCATTTAATTTGGGGGCCGGGCGACCAACATCTGATACCGCGACTTATTGACCGGGCAAAAAATAAACAACTGCGGCGGGTTGGTGACGGTGCGAATTTGATTGATACGATCTACGTTGAAAATGCAGCCGAAGCACACCGTCAGGCGGCTGAAGCACTGGTCGATGATTCACCGCTGTGCGGCAAAGCCTATTTTATTTCACAGGACGATCCGGTGAATTGCTGGGATTGGATCAACGAAATTCTTCAGTTGGCCGGCCTGCCGCGGATCCGCCAGTCAATTTCGTTTCGCTGGGCCTGGCGACTGGGGTACGTTCTGGAGAATGCGTACGAGTTACTAAGTAAGGATACCGAGCCCCGGATGACCCGCTTTCTGGCGGCTCAATTGGCGAAGAACCATTATTTCGACATCTCCCGCGCGAAACGTGATTTCGGATATTCGCCGCGAATCAGCAATGCGATGGGAATGTTGCGATTGCAAGAATCACTGGCTGCCCGGGGCCGCGATTAAGAACTCAGCCGGTTGCCAAGGCGAAGTTTAATCGCTACTTTTTACGGTTTCTCAGTAGCCCCAGTTATGCCCAGCGCGGGCGTCTCCACAGGATATTTATGGCCCAGTTTCCCAAACCAGAAGACATGCCGGACGATCAAAGAATCGTCATTACGGGGCTCGGGTTGACCTCTCCCAACGGCAACAGCCTTGCCGAGTTCCGCGACAGCCTTTTGAAGGGGCGCAGTGGCATTCAGGATTACGAAATTCGCTACTTTGGAAAAACGGTTGCCGGCATCTGTGACTTTGATGTCAAACGCCATCAATCCCGCCGCGACGCCCGCCGCGGTACACGCGCCGGTAGTGTCGGAATCTATTGCGCGCGTGAAGCGATCGAAAACTCGGGACTGGACTGGGAAAACGTGGACCATGGGCGCATAGGAATCTACGTCGGCATTACTGAACACGGCAACGTCGAAACCGAAAGCGAAATCTACGAGATCAGCAAATTCGAATACGACACCAGTGTGTGGACGCACCACCACAATCCGCGGACTGTCGCCAATAATCCCGCCGGTGAGATTGCGTTGAACATGGGTATCACCGGGCCGCACTACACCATCGGTGCGGCTTGTGCGGCCGGTAATGCAGGCCTGATCCAGGGCCTGCAGATGCTGCGACTAAAGGAATGTGACCTGGCAATTGCCGGTGGCGTTTCAGAGAGTATTCACACCTTCGGAATATTTGCCGGATTTAACAGCCAAGGTGCTTTGGCGACCCACGAGGACCCCACCAAGGCTTCGCGACCGTTTGATATCAACCGAAACGGGATTGTCGTGGCCGAAGGCGGATGCTTGTACACGCTGGAACGTCTGTCGGATGCCAAAGCCAGATCGGCCAACATCATCGGCGAGATTGTGGGGTACGCCATGAACACCGACGCGACCGATTTCGTGTTGCCCAACGCAACACGGCAGGCGGAATGCATCCGCATGGCTCTGGATCGCGCTTGCATCAACCCGCACGATGTTAACATCGTCAGTACCCATGCCACGGGAACGGGGATGGGAGACGTGCTGGAATGCGAGGCGGTCAGAAACGTGTTTGGCGAATGTAATAATACGTTTATAAATAACACGAAAAGCTTCATTGGGCATACGATGGGAGCCGCCGGCGCGATAGAATTGGCAGGAAATCTGGCGGCGTTCAGCGACAACACCGTTCATCCTTCCATTAACGTGGACGCGTTGGACCCAGAATGTGCCATTAACGGACTGGTGATCAACGAGCCTCGGGAATTGAAGCGTGTAGACTACATTTTCAATAACTCCTTCGGGATGCTGGGCATCAATTCGGCGGTAGTTATTAAGCGCATGTAGCGTTTCCAGATTACCGATTTTCGGTTATAAAATATCCTTCGAAAAGCGCCGTTTTCGAAATCAAAATCCCACCATATCAAACAAGCGACCGCGCTAAAAAAACCTGATTGATCCTGTGATGGTTAGGCGCTGAAGAAAAAGAGAGACGGAGTTTACCAATGGTCCCAACAGAAATCCGACAAGCAATCATCGATATCCTTGCCGACATCGCTCCTGATGAAGATCTGACGAATCTGAACGATGACCAGTCCTTCCGCGACCAGATGGAACTCGACAGTATGGATTTCCTGGATATCGTTATGGAACTGCGCAAGCGTTATCGTGTGCAGGTGCCTGAAGAGGATTATAGTAATTTGGATTCCATGGCATCTACCGTTTCCTATCTCACTCCCAAAATGGTTGCGGTCGTCTAAATCGCAATTCCCGTCTGCCGAAGCCGTCGTCTGTCATTCTATCAGGGCCAACGCGGTCTCTGGCATCCCGAAATACCGGGCGTTATTTGTTTCAGCCAACAGCGCCGTTCATCCTGGCAAGTTTCCCGGACCGTGCCGCTCGATGCCACGCTCCGGTAGCACTCAAAAGGCGGCATGGACGTTGATCAAACCTGACCACTACTCTTAAATTCCGACTCTCAACGCATGTACGACACGATCATTATCGGCGCTGGCATGTCGGGACTGGCCGCCGGAATCCGCCTTGCTCACTATGACCAGAAGGTTTGTATACTCGAGCGGCACTACACGATTGGCGGTCTGAATTCTTTTTACCGAATGAATGGTCGCGACTACGATGTCGGGCTGCATGCGGTCACCAATTTTACAGAGAAAGGTGCCCGGAAAGGTCCGCTGGCCCGGATCCTGCGTCAACTGCGTTTCAAATGGGACGACTTCTCTCTGTCGCCGCAAAAGGGGTCGCGCGTTGTATTCCCTTCGGCAAATCTGCGTTTCGACAACGACCTCGATTTACTGCGCAGCGAGGTGGCCAGAGAGTTCCCGGGACAAATCGACAATTTCGAAAGCTTGATTGCCAGAATCGTAGACTACGACGATCTGGACCAGGAGGCGTTTGAAATTTCCGGAAGACAGGTGCTGAATTCGACAATCACTGAACCACTGCTGATTGAGATGATCCTGTGCCCGTTGATGTGGTACGGAAACGCAGACAGCCACGACATGGCATGGGGCCAGTTCTGCATCATGTTTCGCAGTATCTTCTTCGAAGGGTTCGCTCGACCTTACAAAGGGGTGCGTTTGATTCTGAAAAATCTGGTCAAACGATACCGAGGGCTCGGCGGCGAACTGAAACTGCGTCACGGCGTCAGCAAAATCCACGTGGATAACGGGCATGCCACTACCGTGGAACTGGACAACGGCGAGACCATTGAGGGAAAGCGTATTCTGTCATCGGCGGGATCCCTGGAAACGATGCGTTTGTGTTCGGACGTAAGCGCACCAGACACCACCAAAGCGGGCGCGATGACGTTTATTGAGTCGATTTCGGTGCTGGACCGGGAGCCGTCGAAGATCGGCAACGACGACACGATCGTATTTTATAACGATTCAGACAAATTCAATTGGCATCCACCAACCGATGACTATTGCGACACTCGCACCGGCGTGATTTGTTCGCCCAACAATTATGTCTACGCCGACGAAGACGGAAAACTGGCGGACGGGATTCTGCGAATCACGACGATTGCCGATTACCAACGCTGGAACGATCTACCGGACGATGACTACGCACGGGCGAAGCTGAAATGGTACGACAGGAGCGTCGAATCAAGTGTGAGGTTCACACCGGACTTCCGTCCCTACGTGATCGACACGGATTTGTTTACGCCCAAAACAATTCGCCGTTTCACTTGGCATGACAACGGTGCGGTATACGGTGCGCCCGAAAAGAAACTTGACGGAACTACTCATCTGGACAATCTGTTTTTGTGTGGAACAGACCAAGGTTACGTTGGAATCATTGGTGCCATGATGAGTGGTATTTCGATGGCCAATCTCCATTGCCTTAAGCCATAAATTACCGTGAACAATTGGGCTACGCGACAGGATAAAGCGATGGTATCGGTCATCAAACGAGCACTGACAGAACGTAGCAGTTGTCGTCAGTCGATGAAAACAGGAAGACAAGATTTACCAAAACCGATATAGGCTATCCACGCTCTGACAAACGTCGCTACGGTGCGTTGTAGCCACGTTCACCGTGATGCGAACAAAGATTCCGGATCAGAGGCCCGTTACGCCGTAAAAACCCTTTTTTGATTTCATCCAGCATGGCCGAAGCAGCAGACAAGCCTGAGGAACCACCCCGCACGCAGCCAGGGGTTTCCGAGCATGACGCGCGTGTGCAAATGGCTGCCGAGCGCACGTTGCTGGCGTGGGTTCGAACGGGTTTGGCATTGATGGCATTTGGATTCGTCGTCGCCAAGTTTGCCCTGATTATGGCTTCCTTTGGAGTCAGGATCGATTCGTTGGCCGCCGACAAAGCCAATTTGATCGGCGTCCTGCTGGTGGTGTTGGGCGTGTTTTCCTCTGCCGGAGCGCCTTTTCACTACCGCAAGTATTTTGCCCGTATCCGCCGCGGTGGTACTCGGCCATTCGCCGCCTGGACACTGGTGATGCTGGTGGCCTATTCGACCGCCATCATTGGCATTGCTCTGGCGATCTATTTGCTGATGCTCGATTTCTCCGCCCCGCAACTGCCATCCTGATGAGCGAGTGCGTTGAGCGTTTGACAGTTGCCGTCCAGCATGCGACTCTGGAGATACTACGGACGACAAAAACGGGCTCTCACGACCGACAAAGACCGGGAAAGCCAGAAAAACCACACTCACAAATTAACGACAGGACCCAATAATGCAACCGCTTTCCGACAATCGCCTCACGATGTTTTGGCATGTGATCTCGTTTTTGCTGACGATCTCACTATTGCACACCATGCCGATATCGGCGACCGCAATCGCTCAGGAATCTGAGGCCCGTTATTTCCCTTATGGTGACCTCCCGGAGACCAAGCCCGACCTACCACTTAGCAGAGCCATGGAACGCGTTTACGAAAATGATCTGGGGACTCATCCGGCGCGTAATGAACTGTTCACCAACTTCAAGTATACGCCATTGAAGGGTTTTGATTATCGAGGCGGCGATGGTACGCTTTCACGGCGCGATGCAACCAAGATTATCAAGGCTAACGGGAAATACTACGTTTGGTACACGCATCGAGATACCCCGACGCCTCCGCGCGGCAGTGAGGGCGGGAATGATACGGTCCCGGCGCGCGATTGGGATCTGGCGGAGATTTGGTATGCCACCAGCACTGACGGTTTCACTTGGGAGGAACAGGGCGTAGCGGTTCCTCGCAACAAAAAGCCTCACCCCGGCTGGCGGAGCGTCTCAACGCCAGACATCCTTGTTTTCGAGGGGAAATATTATTTGTACTACCAGGCGTATTTGAAGATGCCCGGGCTTGGCGCTGATGACTGCCCCGTCTCCGCTTCAGTGGCAGATTCGCCAGACGGCCCATGGACGCCTTCGAATAAAATTGTAGTGAAAAATGGCCCCCCCGGGTCTTGGGATCAGGTTGTTATCCACGACCCTTATCCATTGGTCTACAAAGGCAAGATCTATCTCTACTACAAGGGCGAGCATGGCGGCTTGCCAAAAGCCCGAGCCCAAGGGCTGGCGATTGGAGAACATCCGTTTGGCCCCTTCAAAAAACACCCGCTCAACCCGGTTATTAACTCCGGGCACGAGACCTGTCTGTTCCCGTTCAAGGAGGGATTGGCTGCGATCGTCAGTCGTCACGGTCACGAACACAATACAATTCAATATGCGCCTGACGGCGTAAATTTTGAAGTGGCAGCGATCACCAGCATGCTGCCAATCGCACCCGGCCCCCATGTTCCTGATGCGTTTACCGATACCGGCGATGGCCGCGGAATCAGTTGGGGCCTGTGTCACTTTCGGATCATTAACAAGGCTGAAGGAAAGTATCACAGCATGTTGGCGCGTTTTGATTGCGATCTAAGCCGCGATATTACTGATCTCAAGATGAAGGAGACCGACCTGTTTAACCATCCGGAGATCTATTTTCAGTTTGGATTAACTCCGCAGCAAAAGCAACGTATCCTCCAATCGGAGGCACTGGGCAAATAAGCACTTATTACGTCAAGTGCCTTGCAAGGTTTTTGAAGGGATGTTGGTTAGCTGAAAATAATTTTGCATGATTGTTTTTCCATTGGCCGTGATTTCCCCACGAAAGTCAAATAGCTGGCCAACTTTCTCTTCTAGGGTTACCGTTGCGGTCAACAAATCACCGGGCCGTGCAAACCCCCGGAACTTGGCCCCCTTAAGTTTCACCAGAACACCCAATGCAAACTCGTTACAAAACGGATCTTCGGTGTTGTGCTCTTTCATTGGGTTGTAGCGTGCCGCAATCAAGACGCCGGCAGACTGTGTCGATATCTCCTGCATCATTGCCCCCGGTAAAATCGGGGCACCCGGAAAATGCCCGGCAATGAAAAACTCGTCCCCCGACAAATTTTTTTCGGTGACGACGCACTGATCGCTGACCGACACGATTCGGTCCACCATCAAATAGGGGCTGCGATGGTGAAGATAGCCTTCCGGCGAGGCGAATTCGTGTTGAAAATACTGCATTGGAAATTCTGATGGGGGTTGCTGTGTCGGAGAGACGCACCAAAACGTGTTGGCATACTCCTCTAATTCCGTGATAACAACCGGGGCGTAACCCACTTTCCCCTACTTTAATGTCCGTGAATCCCGGCAGTTCGGGCTTCCATTGGCAAGCGGTGTCAAAACCGAAAGTTGGACAACACAACTTATGTGTCGCGCGCTTCACTTCCGGGTTTGACCCCAATGCAAGATACCTGAGTAAGTTCGAAAGCCCTGAGGAACTGGATCCAGCTGGTATGGACGCGCCACTCATAATCGAGACTCAGCTTTAGGTTGCCTATGACAACCTATTCAAGTTCGTCATCTGAATCGACGATACTCGATTTGAAATTTTTACCTTCCCAAAGTTCCTGATAACGTTCATCAGTTTCGACTTCAAGAATTTCGGTCGCTGCGACAAGCCTAACGCCATCGACGCCAGTGGTCTCAAAGGCGACGGGTTGAGGGTTGTCAAAGTTCACCCTTTGGCCCCATTTAACTTTGATGGGCTCACCATCTCTTTCGCTAACGAAAATGTCATCGATCTCATCTACAGACAACCCCAGCCGCTTCAGGTTTTTGTCTACCGTTCCCCCTTTGAGAAAGTCAACCAACTCTTGTTGGCTCTTGGGGCCTCTTTCATCGTTTCTGGTGGCGAACAGTTCGTAACAAGTTCTCACCTTCGCAACATTTGTTTTATTGGCTTCCCGGAATTCACTAATCAGTCCACTCATTGGGTCTCCGCAACCCGTTATTCCTATCAAGTAACTCAGAGATAGAAAAACCATAAACTTGTTGATCACTGTACCTGTCCTCTTAAAAAAATATCCTCGTAGCGAACTGTGCCGTCATGTTAAAGCATAAAGCAACACAATGTCGTGATGCGAAAAAAGAAAAGCCATTCCGGAGAATGGCTTCGCGTTTTGATCATAACCCTTAACGTTATAGTTCCTCATGATCCAAGACTGTTCCGTCCGCCCGCATACCTAACGCCCAAAAAGCTCGTGCAGAGATGTTCAAGTTAAGCATGTGGGTGGAACCATCGGAGAAGACGGCATTGAACCCACCGGGATGAGCCGATCCAAAACTTCGCTCCCATTGGTCATAGAAGTCCGACTTCGCCACCGACATTTCGCGTCTCTCGGAAGTTTCATTGTCGGCAATCGGGGTGTCTAACCGGCGATAACAGTTTGTCGCGTTTTTGTGAGTTCCAAGCATCCCCATCTCATCACCGATGTTGGTGAACTGACCGCGCTTCAGTCCAGTATAAAGCTTGTTAAACGTGGATTTCTCTGCAAACAACAAAGTGTTGGAAGATCCATCACTCAATTGGCCAAATCCTACCTTGGTCGCTCTTTGGTGCTCGGTACCCACGGAAGTGAGACCCGGAACGATAGGACCTTTGAACTGGTTGGTCGTCGATACATCGTGGGCTCTCGACCAATAGGTTGTCTCCTCGTCGAAAATTGCAGGAATATCGCTGGAGAAGCCACTTGGGAAACTCGCCGCTGCATAGTCGTTACAAATCTCCACATCGCCATTCCTGAGCCACTGCCGAGTTCCACGAGATGGACAATTCAAAGGCGGGACGACATCCTCATTGAATCTCAAATCGGAACGTAACGTGTCGCGAAGGCCGTGCAAGTTATTCTGCTCCATGTGCGGCAGCACCTGATAGACCCAAGTCCAATGCTCGGCTGGTGCCGTATTCCCCCCCCCAGCGGGCAGGAAACGATTGAACCGAAAGTGATTGTGGAAACCACCTCCTGTTGGGAACTGCATGCGAGCCGACTCGAAGTTAATCGCTGCAAGCCCCACTTGACGGAGGTTGTTCAAGCATTCCGTTCGTCGCGCTGATTCGCGCACCTGCTGAACTGCAGGAAGCAACATGCCGATCAAAATTCCGATGATCGCGATAACCACCAAAAGTTCAACCAGCGTGAAGCCAGACTTCTTCGATAAAGTATGAGCCATTGAATATCCTTACTAAAAAGACGAAACAAAAAAATATATCAGCCTGAAAATAAACAGGCTGGAAATTATAGTTATGAGCAGAAGTGACGCATTACTTTAATAATACCGGAACTCTATGTGATTTACAATAAAAAAATCCTTCTTTAAAGGGGGCGAAAGGCGATTTATATTGTTGGTGACATATATCGCACTACACCAGCAGGGGGTTCGCGAGCCCTCCCCCCGCTCCAAACGGGGCGCACACAACTCGCGGCCCAAGTCAGCAAGTCGCAATCTGAGGCCATTGAGATATGCAGAAAAATCTGTTTTTGCCTGTCAACCGGCTTGGGCAGGTTATTCTCCCTCAAACCTCCCCAAGGCAGAGCCTCCGGGGCCGGTGAAACTCGACTGCGCACAGATCCCCCCGATTCATTGATGTCGCAGGTGGAACAACTGGTCGAGCAGAGTGAATCACAGCACCGCTTCCTCTCAAACTGCCCCGGCAAGGCAACCCAAGGAAATTTAACATGCTTCTCACATTTCAACGGTGTGGAGAAAACGCGAGACCCCTTGGTTTCCTTAACAAAACAACGCAAACCAATGCCTTAACGGCGGCCAGGTGCCCCTAGCGGAATTCTGTGAATCAGGTTGCTCAGGTAATTACGGTAATGCCGGCTGGATTTTGAAATCGGTCTCCGCGACTAGCAGAAGACGATTTTTAATAGCGGACACTAAACCACCAACCTTGTCGTTCAATGGATTGGACGATTAACCGTTGTTTACCAACCTCAAAGAATCGCATCGCATCACTCACGGAGGACAAAATGCGAAAAACGTCTTTCCCATCAACATTATTATTGATGGCCACAGTAGCCGCAGGGGCCGCGCCCACATTTGGCCAAACAGGTGCCCCGGACCTGACAACGTCATCGCGAACTTCTGTGATGTCAGCGCCCGTTGAAACCATTACGGATCTCGGTCAGGCCTTCCCAATGGAAGCCGCTCCGGTAGCAAACGCTCCGGTGTATTCGGAAGCACCTGCCTACTCCCTGCAGGAGCTCGCCCCCGAGTACGAGGTGTACCAACCTGCCACCGCGCCTGCCGCAGCACCGAAAAAGGATACCCCCAATCCGGCTGCGAAAGCTTTCAATGTGTTGTTTTACGCAAACGACTTTAGTTACCTGAATGACAGCTATGATGGTCCTAGGTATTTGGGGGACAACTGGAAGAACATGCCGGTGGGTCGTAACGGGCGGTTGAGCATCGGTGGTGAAACACGCTACCGTTATCACAGCGAACGAGGCATGGGCAGCCAGGCGGGACAGCTTGGTTTTCAGGATACGGAAAACGATTTTGGCCTCACGCGTTTGCGGTTGTTTGCAGACTACAAAGTCAACGATCGTATTCGATTGTTCGCCGAAGGAATCTATGCTGATGTTGTCCACAGCAACGACGAGTTCATCCCGCGTGGCATTGATCGCAATTACGGCGACATCTTGAATCTGTTTGCGGATGTCAAGATCAGCGATAACACGACCGTTCGTGTTGGACGGCAGGAATTGCTGTTCGGCGCACAACGCCTGGTCTCGCCCTTGGATTGGGCCAATACTCGCCGCACTTTCGACGGGGTTCGCACCATCAGCAAATACGACGACTGGAATGTTGACGCATTCTGGACTCAACCCGTTCAGGTTGTTCGCAACGAACTTGACCAGGGCAATAGCGATGTTGGTTTCTACGGACTGTACTCAACCTACAAAGGTATGGAGAACGCCAATCTTGACCTGTATTACCTTGGCCTCGACTTTGACCAGAACTTTAGTGTGAACACCTTCGGTTCGCGTTTGTACGGCAACCGGGGCGATTGGCTGTACGACTGTGAGGGCTCGATCCAAACCGGTACCAATTCGGTGACCGGTGCCGACATCGAAGCGTACGCAATGACCGCGGGTATTGGACGGAAACTCAAGAACATGTCTTGGAATCCGCAGCTTTGGTTTTACTATGATTATGCTTCAGGCGATCAGCCCGGCACCATCAACAGATTTGAGGGCTTTAACCAACTGTTCCCCTTGGCTCACAAGTACCTAGGATTTATCGACGCGGTGGCACGGCAGAACATTTCTGCACCGAACGTCCAACTGGTGATGAATCCGACCAAGAAACTGAAGCTTCTGTTTTGGTATCACAACTTCAGCGCCGTTCAGGCGAATCAGATTATTCCGGGGGTTGCTGTCCCGTCAGCACAACAGGCCGGTTCAGAGGATTTCGGTAACGAACTGGATTTCATCGCTAACCTGAATATCAATCCGCGGAACAGCCTCTTGGTGGGATACTCTCACCTGTGGCGTGGCGACAGAATCATCGGCGACACCGATGCTGATTTCTTCTATCTCCAAGTCACTCGCCGATTCTAGTTTGGGGCGACCCAAAAGTGATGATGTGACTGGAATGCCGGCTCAAGAGGCCGATAAAAGTCTTGTTCGCACAGGCAGGGGTGGAGAAACGTGACCAACACGAAGGGTTGCTGCGATAATTCGTAGCAGCCCTTTCTCGTTTTAAATCGGTACGCTTCTGCTATAATAACGCTCGGAGATAGGGGTACGAGGGAGAGTCAGTTGGCTAATAAGAGGTTAGACAAGAGGTTAAACGGGCTCTAACTGGCCTAAATGGGCCGGCGATGATGCCGTTTGTCCCAAACTGAACGTAACGAATCCCCCAAAGGCTGCGAAACCGGCACACTTTGCCCTCTTGGATGAGAAAGATTCCGCAACCCCGACCATAATCGTACTTAACGGGGCTCTGTCAACCACAGCCGGTTTCTTTCTGTTTGATCTTTTCCGTCAAACAGGCTTTAATATAGGACTCGCCGCAAATCGCGGTCGGGATCGGATTGCGGACAAACCCCAAAATTTGGACCGCAGAAATACACAAAACAAAGGGTCGAATCACTTGGCTAACTTCAATCCAAACTTTGACAATTCAAACACGCTTTATTCCGCAGAAAACGAGCACGATAGCTGCGGCGTTGGGTTCGTTGCGCAAATCGACCGCAAGGCGTCGCGCGAGATCGTCTCCGACGCCTGCGATATCCTTGCCCGGATGGAGCATCGTGGCGCGTGTGGATGCGAACAGGAGACTGGCGATGGTGCCGGGATTCTGGTCGCGATGCCTGTCGATTTTATGAAACGCATTGCCGGGGAAAACAACTTTGACCTACGGGATACGTTCTTCGCGGTCGGCAACGTGTTTTTCTCTAAGGATGAACCGACCACAAAATTCGCCAAACAGGCCTTTGAGGAAACCTGTGCCGAAGCAGGTCAGCGTTTCATCGGCTGGCGTGATGTGCCCGTTGACGCCAAACGCGCCAACATTGGTGCCACCGCTGTTCGGTCAGAACCTGAAATCTGCCAGGTGTTTGTCGGGCCTGGCGAAGGAGTTAGTCAGGACGAATTTGAACGGAAGCTATATATCATCCGAAAAGTGACCACCAAAAAGGTCAATGACAAATTCGGCGGCATCAATGAAGAGTTCTATGCCTGTTCGTTGTCCTCGCGAATTCTGGTCTACAAAGGAATGCTATCGACCGCTCAAGTGCCGCAGTACTACGATGACTTGCGTTGCGATGACTTCACCAGCCATCTGGCAATGGTGCACTCGCGTTTCTCCACCAACACGCTACCGGCGTGGTCGCGCGCCCAACCGCTGCGTTGGATGGCTCACAACGGCGAAATCAACACGTTGCGAGGCAACCGCAACTGGATCACCGCGCGACAGGGTTTGATGGAGTCGCCCGTTTTTGGCGACGACCTGAAAAAGGTCATGCCCACCATCGAAGCGGGATGTAGCGATTCGGGCGAACTGGATAACGCATTGGAACTGTTGATGATGGCCGGCCGCGAGTTACCGGAGGTTGTCATGATGATGATCCCCGAGGCATGGCGAAATCACAAAAGTATTCCTCGCAACAAACACGCCTTCTACGAGTACCACGCTTGCCTGCAAGAACCGTGGGACGGCCCGGCATCCATTTCATTCACCGACGGCAACGTGATTGGTGCCGTCCTAGACCGCAACGGTTTGCGCCCCAGCCGATACTATGTGACAGACGACAATCGCGTCATCATGGCCAGTGAAGTTGGCGTGCTGGAAATCGATCCGGCCAAAATCGTCAAAAAAGGCCGTCTGGAACCAGGCAAAATGTTCCTGGTTGATTTCGAAAACAGCCGCATCGTGGCCGATGGTGAACTGAAAGATGAAATCGCCAACCGACGCCCCTACGAACAGTGGCTGTCCAACCAACGCCTGACGCTTGATGAATTACCCCAACGCGATCCTGTTCCGTTTATGTCTCACGATGACCGTATCGCTCAAATGCGGGCCTTCGGTTACTCCAACGAAACTATGGACTTTATGCTGTTGCCGTTGATCAAGGTCGAAAAAGACCCGATTGGATCGATGGGCGACGACATGGCGTTGGCGTGTCTGAGTGACAAACCCCGTTTGCTGTACGATTACTTCAAGCAACTGTTTGCCCAGGTAACCAACCCGCCGATTGACTCGATCCGTGAAGAGATCGTGATGTCGGTCGAGTGCTTCGTCGGGCCCGAGGGCAACCTGCTGGACACCACCGAGAGTCAGTGTCATCGATTGCTGCTGCATAATCCGGTGCTTGATTTTGCAGAAATGGCGGCGATCAGGGATCTGGACCATCGCGGCTGGAAGTCCCGGGTGATCGACATCACATTTGACCGCAGCGCGGGCGAGGCCGGTTTCGCAACCGCGATCGAACGTATTTGTGCAGAGGCCGAACAGGCGATTGAAGACCGAAACGCGCTGATCGTGCTGAGCGATCGTAACGTTGGCCCGGATCGGGTTCCATTGTCGGCGCTGATCGCGACCAGTGCTGTCCACCATCATCTGATTGAAAAAGAATCGCGCACGCGCATCGGCATCATTGTCGAAACGGGTGAGGCGCGCGAGGTACACCATCACTGCCTGTTGACGGGTTTTGGTGCCGATGCGATTCATCCTTATCTGGGCCTAGAAGCGATCATCGACCACCACGCCAATAATCCGGATTCCGACCTGACCGCAGAAAAGTGCATCGCATCCTATCGCAAGGGCGTGATGAAGGGCATGTTGAAGGTGCTGGCCAAAATGGGCATCTCCACACTGGCCAGCTACAAAGGTGCACGCATCTTTGAAGCGGTCGGACTCAATTCGGACGTGATCAGCAAAGCTTTCCCGGGCACTGCCAGCCGCATCGAAGGTGTCGGTTTTGATGTGTTGGCTAAAGAAGCCATCCGCCGCCACGATCTTGGCTACGGCAAGCAGACCCAAGCGTTGCCGATTGTGGAATTGGAAACTGCCGGCACCGTTCACTGGCGCAGCGGCGGTGAAAAACACGCTTGGACTCCACTGAATATTGCGAAACTGCAACACGCGGCTCGTGCGGGCGATGTTAACGCCTACAAAGATTTTGCCCAGGCCATCAACGAACAGGCGATGAAGGAATGCCACTTGCGTGGATTGCTGCAATTCGATTTCGACAAACGGTCACCTGTTCCGCTGGAGGAAGTCGAACCGGCCAAAGAGATCGTGAAACGTTTCTGCACCGGTGCGATGAGCTTCGGTTCCATCTCTGCGGAATCTCATGAGACACTGGCCGTGGCCATGAACCGCTTGGGCGGAAAAAGCAACACCGGTGAAGGCGGTGAGGACTACGCGCGTTTCACACCAAGCCCTAACGGGGATTCGCGACGGTCGGCGATCAAACAGGTCGCTTCCGGCCGATTCGGCGTGACGGCTTACTATTTGTCCAACGCTGACGAAATCCAGATCAAGATGGCTCAGGGGGCCAAGCCCGGCGAGGGTGGCGAATTGCCCGGACACAAAGTTGACGAAACGATCGCCGCGACGCGTCGTTCGACTCCCGGCGTGACGCTGATCAGCCCCCCACCGCACCACGACATCTATTCGATCGAAGACCTTGCGCAACTGATCTACGACCTGAAGAATGCCAATCCAACGGCGCGGATCAGCGTCAAACTGGTTTCCGAGGTTGGTGTCGGTACAATTGCCGCCGGTGTGGCCAAAGCCCACGCGGACAACATTCTGATTTCCGGAACCGGTGGTGGAACGGGAGCCTCGCCGCTGACCTCCATCAAGCACGCCGGCATGCCGTGGGAACTGGGGATCGCCGAAACACACCAAACGCTGGTGATGAGCGACCTGCGTAGCCGTGTCCGCCTGCAGACCGACGGCCAGCTGAAGACTGGCCGCGATGTGGTCATTGCGACGCTCTTGGGAGCCGAAGAATATGGTTTTGCAACCGCGCCGCTGATCACTCTCGGGTGCATCATGATGCGGAAGTGTCATCTGAATACTTGTCCGGTTGGCATCGCCACCCAGGACAAGGAGCTGCGGAAGAAATTCAGCGGGAAGCCCGAACACGTCGTGAACTATCTGTTCATGGTCGCCGAAGAGGCACGCGAGATCATGGCCAGCCTTGGCTTCCGCTCGATCAACGAGATGGTCGGTCAGGTGGAATCATTGCACGTCGACCAAGCCGTCGATCACTGGAAGGCTCAAGGCATCGATCTTTCGAAACTACTCGCTCCCGCGGTTGGTTACTACGAAGACACTGAAGTCTACTGCACCATTGACCAGGATCACGCACTGGAAGAGGTCCTAGACCGGACGCTGGTTAAAAAAGCCGATGCGGCCCTCAAGAACAAAGAGAAAGTCAAAATCGAATCGAAGGTGGTGAACACCGACCGTTCCGTGGGTACCATTTTGAGCCATTACGTCTCCAAAGCACACGGAGAAGCCGGATTGCCCGAGGACACGATCGATATTAGCCTGACCGGTTCAGCCGGTCAAAGCGTCGGTGCCTTCATGGCTCCGGGAGTCACCATCCGCGTCGAAGGCGATGCCAATGATTACTGCGGCAAAGGACTTTCCGGTGGCAAGTTGGTGATCTACCCTCCTAAAAGCGCGACGTTCGCCTCCCATGAGAATATCCTGATTGGCAATGTGGCGCTCTACGGTGCGACGGCTGGCGAAGCGTATTTTAGCGGAGTTGCTGCCGAACGATTCGCGGTCCGCAATTCTGGCGCATGGGCGGTCATCGAGGGCATTGGAGACCACGGTTGCGAATACATGACCGGCGGACGAGTGGTCGTACTGGGCAAGATTGGGCGTAATTTCGCAGCAGGCATGTCCGGCGGCGTGGCCTATCTGTACGATCCGGACAACAGCATCGGACCGGATGTCAATATGGAGATGGTAGACATCGAAGCGATGGACAGTGCGGAAGATATCTCCGAACTGCGCGGTATGATCTCCCGACATGCGGAGTACACCGGCAGCAAGGTTGCCGCCGGGATACTTGAAAACTGGGCCAATGAGTTCCCACATTTCCGCAAGATCATCCCGATCAAGTACCGTGAGGTTCTCCGCCAACGTGCTGAGGCGGCCGCGAAAGCCTGACCTTGTCCCAAACATCAACCATCGACGACCATCGAAAACAGCCAACGAAGAAAAGAGTAATCAAACATGGGTAAGCCGACAGGATTTATAGAGTTCGATCGCGAGAACGAAGGTAATCGGGATCCCAAGGAGCGCATCGGCGACTGGGACGAGTTCCTGGTGGAATTGAAAGACGGACCACTGCAACAGCAGGGCTCGCGCTGTATGGATTGCGGTGTTCCATTTTGCCATACGGGTGAGTTGATCGGTCGTTCAGCTTCCGGTTGCCCCATCAACAACCTGATTCCCGAATGGAACCACCTGGTCTATCAGGGCAAATGGCAAGAGGCACTCGATCGCCTGCACCACACCAATAACTTCCCGGAGTTCACCGGCCGCGTGTGTCCTGCACCGTGTGAGGGATCCTGTGTGCTGGGAATCAACAGTCCTCCGGTCATTATTAAAAATATCGAACGATCAATTGTCGATCGCGGTTTCGCCAACGGCTGGATCGTGCCGCGCGAGATAGAGAACCGATCGGGGAAGACCGTCGCGATCGTTGGGTCCGGTCCGGCAGGTCTCGCTGCCGCCGATCAGTTGAATCAGGCCGGTCATACCGTTACCGTGTTTGAACGTCATGACCGCATCGGTGGGCTGCTGATGTACGGCATTCCAAACATGAAATTGGATAAAGGCGTCGTGCAACGTCGTCTGGACCTTCTGGCCGAAGAGGGCATCACCTTCAAAACAGGTGTCAACGTTGGTGTTGATGTGACCGCGGATGAGCTGAAATCGGAATTCGATGCCGTCATCCTGTGCGTTGGGGCAACTCAGCCACGTGACTTGAAGATCCCCGGTCGGTCGATGGACGGCATTCACTTCGCCATGGAATACTTGCACGGATCGACTCAATATCTGCTGTCAAAATCCAATGAACCGATCGATGCCAAGGGCAAGAAAGTGGTCGTCATCGGTGGCGGCGATACCGGAACCGACTGTATTGGAACGGCACTTCGTCAGGGGTGTGAGAGCGTAGTGAATCTGGAGATCGTCGATCGAGCCCCCGATGAACGGGCCCATTCCAATCCGTGGCCACAGTGGCCAGTAGTCTTCCGCACTGACTACGGACACGCGGAAGCCAAAGCCAAATTTGGAAAAGACCCGCGCCGGTTTGCAGTGGAAACCGTCGAGTTCATTGCCGACAAAGACTGGAACCTGAGCGGCCTCAAGACGAAGCAGGTTGACTGGTCAAAACCACGCCCGGGCGTTGCTCCGTTTTCTCACGTCGAGGGGACCGAGAAAATCATCAAGGCGGATCTGATCTTCCTTGCGTTGGGTTTCCTAGGCCCCGAAGCTCCAATTTCGGAGGCCTTCGGAGTCGAGACTGACGGTCGTTCAAACATGAAAGCCAACGAGACGGACTACCAAACAAACGTACCGGGCGTGTTTGCCGCTGGCGACTGCCGCCGCGGTCAGAGCTTGGTCGTGTGGGCGATCGGCGAGGGACGCGGGGTTGCTGAGGCTTGCAACGCTTATTTGGGAGCTCAGGTACCCGCTGCGGTATCAAAGTAACCGGCTTGGCGTGTTACGCACGGATGCAGCGTGCCGCAAAAAACGTAACTACCGTCGCCAGACGGTGGAGCAACTGGGATAACGTGGTTTCTGATGGCCGCTCGCCCACAGATCCATCCACGCTCTGGCGAGCGTAGCCACGTACATAACCACTCGCAAAAAACGTAGCTACCGTCGCCAGACGGTGGAGCATCAGGGATAACGTGGTTTCTGATGGCCGCTCACCCACAGACCCATCCACGCTCTGGCGAGCGTAGCCACGTACATAACCGCTCGCAAAAAACGTAACTACCGTCGCCAGACGGTGTGAATCCTTGTCCGGCGCGTTTAACACCTCCTGCAATTAATTGTCCACTGCCATATTTTTGGCCGCAGGGCCATGAACCGGAGCCTCCAGTCGTGGAAATCATCGCGATCCGCGTTTTTTACCAACAATTGGTGTTCCCCTGCTGGTTGACCTGAATCGGTATCGGATAGAATGACGACTGACCAATAGGGCTTTCGTGTCAAACGACGGCAGCCCTCCAATTAAACCAATCATGCGGTTCCGCACCGCACTCACTAAAATTTGCCCTCATGGAGAAATCTCGTGGCAGCAGAATTTGATGAAGACAACTTCGAAGCGGAAGTCCTTGGAGCAGCCACGCCTGTTCTGGTGGATTTCTGGGCCGATGGCTGACCGCCGTGTCGTGAACTGAGCCCGGTCATTGATGAACTTTCCAACGAAATGGGCAGCACTGCCAAGGTTGGAAAGTGCAACGTGACCGAAAATATGGGATTGGCAGTTAAATATGGCGTCTCAGCCGTACCAACAATCTTGGTCTTCCAAGGTGGCGAAGTAGTCAATCGCCAAGTTGGAGCCCTCCCCAAAGCTCAGCTTCAGGAAATGCTGGCGGTCTAGCCAGTTACCCCCAATTCAGCAATGAATATTGAAAGCGTTCCGATTTCATTCGGCACGCTTTTTTTGTTGGCTCTTCCATAACTTTAGTGGCAGGCCGGAAGTCACAGCGAGCCCCGTCAGGATTTCAAACAAGTGCATCGCAAGGCATCCAACTCTACTCTCTCAACATTTCAAGTTCAGAATCGTAGGGTTTGAACTCGGTGCGTTGCCCCTTTCGTATCGCCTGATGGGCAAGCATCTGCTCGCACTGATCGGCTTCGACGGGTGGGCTAAACAGGTGCCCTTGGAACGAATTGCACAGATTCTGCTTCAGGAAATCAAACTGTTCCTGTGTTTCAACGCCCTCGGCCAACACTTCCAAGTCGAGACTCTGCCCCAGCACGATAATGCTGGTTGCGATTACCCCGTCATCGTGAGAAGGAATGTCCTGAATAAAGGTCCGGTCGATCTTCAGACGATCGATCGGGAAATTCTTCAGATACGCAAGTGACGAATATCCGGTCCCAAAATCATCGACGCTAATCTTGGTGCCAAATTCCTGAAGTCGACGCAGTTTTTCCGAGGTCTCGCCAACGTCGGAGATCAACATGGTTTCGGTAATTTCAATATCGATAAATTCAGGCCGTAGATCGTTGGACAGAATCGCGTCTTTGACCGTTCCAACAAATCCATCTTCTCGAAACTGCATCGGGCTGATATTGATGGCCATGGAGAATTCGTGTCCCTGACGCGCCCACTGGGCGGCCTGTTCACAAGCGCGGCCGATGATCCAGTTGCCAACCTCGATGATTCTTCCCGTGCTCTCCAGCAGCGGAATAAAATCAGCAGGCGAAACGATCTGGCCGTTTTGCCTCCACCGAACGAGTGCCTCGAATCCGTTGATCCTGCCACTGTCGATATCGATTTGAGGCTGGTAGACTAGGTGAAACTCATCACGTTCTAGGGCCGAACACAGTTTACTTTCAACGCGCTTTCGCTTGATCAGTTCTTCGGTCATTTTGGCGTCGTACAGTACCACGTCCTTGTCGCCAAATTTTGCGGCATACATCGCGGTGTCCGCAAACGTAAATAGTTCGTCCGATCGTTCGGTATTTAAAGGGCACAAGCTGGCACCAACACTGGCCCCCACGTGCATTTCATTATTTTCGAAGAACATCGGTCGTAGGATTTCGGCCACAATTTTCTTGCCGATATCGACGACCTGCTGTTCAGATTCAATCGACCTCAGAATGACAGTGAATTCGTCGCCGCCCAACCGTGCCACCACGTTCTCCTTACCGACGACCTTACGGATCCGCCGGGCGGTGCGTTTGAGAACCAGATCGCCCACCGCGTGGCCCAGCATATCGTTGATTTCCTTGAAACCATCCATGTCCAGAACCAACAGCGCCATTGGTTTGCGGGTTTCGACAGAATTTTTCACCGCTCGATGCAAATGGCGGCGGAAGGCAAACCGGTTCGCCAACCCGGTCAGTGGATCAAAACTGGCCAGCTTGCGGAGATCTTTGGCTTTCTGTGCCAGTCTTGAGGTCGCTTTCTTTAGCGCTGTGTCGTCACGAACAACACCAAAAATATAGTCCACCTCTCCCGCGCTGTCGCACTGGCAAATCCCTCTTACGGACACGTACTTGACCTCGTTGATCTCTTGCTCGAACGCCAGATCCACCGCAAATGGATGTCCGAATTCACGCGATCGTTGCAGCGCGTCGTACAGCAGGTTTGCGTCATGAGTCGTGAACCGGTTCAACAACAATCCGATGCTGGGCACCATCTGATCGGTGATTCCCAATATGCGATTCAGTTCTTCTGAAAATTCGAACTGTTCCAACTTCAGGTTCCAACGCCAGTGCCCCACGCCAGCAGTCTCTTCGGCAAGCTCCAAAAGACGGGCATTCTCACGCAGCGTATCGGTCAGTTTCCTTTGCTCGGCAGAACGCGATTTCACATAGTGCTCGGACTCCCCGGAAAGCCACATCATCGTAAAACTGAGCATCATGTTGAACAAGAATACGCTAAATAGGTCAAATGTAGGTGCTTTACCACCAGTGGCCATCGCCGGAAAATAGCAAAAGAAGGTCACTACAATGACCAGACCATACCAACGGATGGCCGTTGAAACACCTTTCAACTGAGCCGCGATCAGACAGACCACAGGAATAAAAAACTGGGCCTGTGAGAGCCCTGCCGGGTTCAGATTGCAGAAGAGCAGTAGCGCCCCTAGGGAGACCAGCAGGAACGAGTCTGAAAGGACGCGACGCGAGACCAGCTTTTCCCGAAGAACGAACAAATGCAGGCCAGAAATCGCACTGGTCAGCACGCAGGAGAATGCCACGATCGCCATCGTCCCGGCACTGCCGCTGAACAGGCTGTAGACAGCCAGATATCCCCAAAAAACCATACTGCCGATTAAATACTGATCCAACCGCCGCAGCCGCGGGTCATCATCAATGTCGGCAGATAAAGCAGCGGCTATGGCAACGTCAGTCGCGTTTTGTCGTTTGAGAAGTGACATAGTGATATCGGAAAAGTCGCGAAATTGGCGCCGCGCACCAACAGGGTTGCCAAAAGGCTAGATCCATCTGGCCCCCATGCGGGGGCTACCTTTGAAGTTTTGAGGACTGCAGCATCAATTTCAATCAACAACTCCGGTTGAATCAATTGACAGGGTTAAAACGATTTTCCCACCGGAAAATGACAGGCCGTCAATCGTTCCTGAGAGCCTTTGACTGTGTCAGGTTTGGCCCCGATATTGTCAAAACACGAAGAATTACCGGAAAAGTGGTAATACTTCCGCTGAATCCGGCCCCGTATAAATCGGCTGTTGAAGAGGTTCATCGACATTTGTCGCCTCGCCCATGATAAACGTCTGGCTGCGTCGTTTTCCTACAATGCAAATTGCGACCGGATATCCAACCTCAAATTCACCCGATTCGCTGACCGTTTTGGAGGCGACCCTCCAGGCAACCTGATTAAGCATTTCCAGCGCAGCATCATTGAATCCGGCCAGATCCGGTTCTCTGACCATGAACACAATTCCCTGATTCACATAGCAATTGCAGCTGACTCCGGAAGGATCCCAAGCCAGTCCTTTTCTATTTTCCAGCTCCAGCACCTCCGCCAGCACCGCTTTCAGCGCGCGGCGAAAGCTGCTGGCCAGGTCGGACGCAACAGGACCGTTGCCACCGGTCGGCTCCCTGTCCCCGAATATTTTTCTTTCGTATGTCCCCAGCACCCCGTCGCTGAACGCCCCCAGATCCTCAACGGGCGCTGACCGGTCGGAAGCCAAAATCCCCTTGATCATTAACCGCCCCTGATCCATTTGCGGAAACAAACAGCCCGCCATGACAATGCAACTGTAGCCCAGCACCAGTCCGATTCGTGCCCGACCGATCCCCAATAACTCCGCTCGATTGGAACGAATATGCCTTGTCGCAATGTGTCCAAACAGGACGGCCAAAATAGCGGTCGCAAACGCAGGCACGACCAGCACCAACAAGACACAGGACGCCAAGCCCATCACCATACTGAAGGTGGACAGTGACGACACCATGATCGGCCTGTTGCGATCGGATTCGATTTGGACGCTATCGTCTGTTATTGCTGTCATGGTTGCTGGTTTCCAACCGGTACGATGATGATCTGCTGCTTTTCTCTGGCAAGCGCTGCCATCAGGGTTTGGTCGGCGGAAAGCACAAAAGGCAACTGACCTCCGGTGTGCGGTCGAATTTCGACATCGATCACGTCCACCGTTTTTCCGCTGCGAAAATTGACAATGGCAACATGTTCGGGGAACACCGCCTGTAGAAATTTTGAGTCGCGTGTGAACTCAATGGCGATCGGCGGCTTCTCAAGTGCGGCCGGTTTGCCCACCGTGCCGGTTTTGGTTTTGGCGATGGTGATTTTGTCATGATTTACAAACGCCAGCTTTTTTCCGTCCGGCGACAAAGCCACCATACTTCCGCCCCGACGCGACCCCTGTAACTCAACCTTTTTCGAATCGGCATTGATCGTTGCCAGGTGGCTGGTGCTGGCAACCATGATTTTTCGGTCCGCCCGCACAACCATTCTGTTGGGGTTACCAAACGTATCGACATTCAACAATATCGCGCGGCTGGGAATGTCCCACGCACGAACATTACCGTCTTTCGAAAGCGATACGATGGAACAGGGCCGGGGCTGCCCCGCTTCCGCCAACGGATTTGGTTTTGCCGGCAATTTGTCAATGGCGAACACAGGTGAATCATGCCCAAAAAGCCCATTGAGTGTTTTCAGTTTGCCGCTGGGCAAAACTTCGTACAACCCAACGGCCCCACTCTGTCCTCCCGCAGCAAGCCAACGTCCACAGGTCGCTAACGCCGTCACCGCGCGTCTTGGTTCCATGACAAGTTCCTCTACTAGGATCTCGTTGGCCCAGTCGTACACATACAGCCGTGCCGACGAGGTCGCAAAAAACAGGAGCCCATCGCTGTTCAAAGCGACCGCTGAAATCTTCCCCTCGATCCCGTCAGGGGATACCCGCAACAGTTTTCGGAAGTGTTTTCCATCCTTGGCACCCAAAAGCTCCGGTACCACGCGCGGGGGCAGCGGTAATGCGGGGGGCAAGTTCACCACTGGCGGTTGCGTTTTGGAAAAACTGCGGAACCGATTGGCGCGCAATCTCCCGTTGGCGTATCGCTCTTTCCCCTCCAGCAGAAACTTGCCACTGGCAGACACAACCAGTCTTGAAAGCTGACCACGACCGGATGCTGGCCGCGCGTGGCGTCCTAGAATCTCTCCCGTCTTCAGGTCAAACTCAATCATCAAATCACCACCATTGGAAAACACGCCAGAGCCTCTTCTACCCAACAGCGCGACCCGAGGAGCCATCGATTTGGCAATTGACTTTTTCCACAGCGCCTCTTCGTCCCCAAACGCATACACGCTGATATCCGTCTCGGTACAACTGATCGTGATCCGATCGGCTGGCGACAGAACCGCCGACTTGCGTAACGCGACTGCCCGGGTTGACATTTGACCGTCAGCAGTTTGTAGCGTAACATCTGTTCCGGAAAATGCGGCGATGACTTGTTGTCCGTCGGCAGTAAACTTTAAATCCAGACATTCCTGACCGGCATTGCCAACGGGGCGTTGCTCCATCTGCTTTTTCCATTTCAGTCGCCCACGCTCTACGCTCCAAACTGCCACCATCGCGCCCAAATCAACTGTGGCGATCATGGTTGAATCAGATGAAATGACGATGTGTTGCACCGGGCTAAAATGGTTTTGTTCCAGCTTGGTTACCTCGACAAAATGCCCGAGGGAATCTAGTTGAAACTGTTTGACACGTCCCGACCGGAGTCCGGCGACCATCCACCGCCCATCCGGCGACGCAGCCAGCACGTCAACCCGGTCGGATTTCCCCGAGAACCGTCCGACAGTTTTGAAGTCGATACGTTTGTTGTCGGACAAACTAAACGACGCAATCCCCTCCGCCTCCGGCGCGAACACCACATCGCGCGGTGAAATGGCGATCGCCGGGCCTGTAATGCCCTTTCCGCCGACGGTGTAAGAATTTGCTACCGCTACTTTCTGTCCGTCGGCCGTCGCGCCAGCCCGGGTATCAAAGTCAACAGGGCGTTGCTTGACTGGCGGTTTGCGTTTTTTGCGGTTCCAGTCCTCCAGCCCGGCATTGGGGTCAAACACCTGATCCATCGCAGGTTTGTCCAGTTGACGATCGAGCGCATCGATTCGTACACCGGGGGCCACCGCGACGCGCGGCGTCTTTTTGCCGAGCGCTTCCAACTGCCCTTTGCGGGGGGCGCGAACCGCTTTAAGCCGAAACCCCTCAGCTTCCAGCAATTCCCGTTCCGGTCCGGTCAATGGCGTCTTCAAACGGCCAATCTCCTCCACCAAAAAATAGCCTCCCAGCATACTGGCGATCACCAATGCCAATACCGCCACCACAAAATTCTTCCGCGCGTTGGTTTTACGCGCGTAATCGTAAACGGCCTGTTCTGCCGGATCGATCGCATCGTCCGACCGTACCTCGGAGGAATCACCTGCCCCGCCGGACGCATGCGCAGACCTCTCCGACATCTCTCGTTCAATCGCCTTTTCTTTCGTCTGGTCTCTCTTCCGCTTGCGTCTCTTTTTGTCTCGAGATTTCCTTCCACTGCGGTCCAGAACCGTAACGGGCAACGCCGCAGGTTTCGGATCGGGATGAGTCTCAGAATGATCCTCGATCGGCAGCTGCCCGTTGCTGTCGGCCGCAGGTGCGGCTGCCCTAGTTCGGTTCGGTTTGTGCCGGTTGCCACGTCGTCGATTGCGGTTGTTGGCTGTACCAGTATCGGGTGAGCGCTTGTCAGCGGCAGAATCTTGGGCAGATCCTTGTGAGTCCCCCCCGTCGTGTCGATGTCCACCTTCTTCGGAGGGAGGAGTGGGATTATTGGGGGGAGCAGGATTGGGCGCAGGACGCGGACGTGCAGTGAGCCCTGAGCTTGTCGCATTCAATAGATTATCGACATCCAGTGAATCGAACATTGACCCGTCAAATCGCGCAGAACTTCCTTCGGTGGCAGGGGCGTGCTGCGAAATACCGGGCACCGAAAACGTAAACTGACAACTTCGGCAAACCACCTTTCGATTTTCGATCGAATCGGGCAACCGATATTTCTGCTTACAGTTGGGGCACGATACTTTTTTCAAACCGGCCAAGGGGTTGAGTGTGATAAGTGTGTCCGCAAACGACAGCTTCGAGAAAGCGCGTCATTTTCCCGTTTCGGGGATCCTCCAACTATACCATATCTCCGCCACCAGACCACCAATTCCTCCGTCGGATACTATTCCTCGTCGTCCATCTGGTTCATCGCCTGCTCCCGTGCCTGACGTTCGGCCTCTTTCTCCAAGCGGAGTTTTTCATACTCGCGCTCGGGCTTGCCGTTGACAATTTTGTCTTCGCCGGCAACGCGCTCAATTTCGGCCATGATTTTGTCGGTCGGGCCTCGTTCAAACTTAATATCGTCAATCACCATCGTCTGTGCCTTGCCATCATTTGAGGTGCCCGTGATTTTGGCCAGTCCTTTCTTTTCCCACCGCTGTTTATCGATTTCAGAAATGGTATTTAATGGAATTTGAGGGCCCCCTTTTCCCGACAACACACCATCTTTAAGTTCGATCCATTTCCCGATCGCAGGCAATCCAACACTTAGACACCACAACGCCATCGCGGAGAAAATGAAGCCGATGAAATAGTTGTACAGGATCAGGTTGTGGATTTCATCGTGGAGCTTTGGCTCGGTGATCGGCATGCCACGCGGTTCGGCGTACTCTGCCCAGGCTTTCTGGAGATCACCGTCGCTGATCATCGCATCCCCGTTCTCATTCAGTGGCCCGCGCATCTCGATGTAGGCATCTGCATGGGGGCGCAAAGCGGGATAGGTGCTCAGCGCGTCCTTCAGGTGCCAGCCGCCAAAGGCCAGAGCGCTCAGGCCAATCAACAGGAACTTGAGAATAAAACCTTGTCGCGCGGTAGCTTTAATATCCATAAATCAATTTGAAATTGCGTTGTTGGAAGTGAAATGGGGCATTGGGACCCCGACGGAAAAATAAACCAGCGATACACTGCAGCCATCGCCGCCGCATCCTGTCGGGACTATTGACTTGGGTAATATGATATTTGAATTTTGCCGCACGGCAGAAATAACTTCGGCATCGAAATCGCGGCGGGCAATGATTGGGGTTCGTATTTGCAGTTTAATCCGAAGATACCGGAGCGCCGATCAGCTGTGCAAGCCCGAAGCACGTTTCTGCACGTTAACACCACGACCGAAGGCTGAATCACATTGGCTCACACAGATCGAAATGGCCCGCAAACGGGCAGCACCACTGGAACGTTCTTATGCGCTGCTGTGCATTCTTATGGGTTCCTGTACGCTCCGCACCCGCCTCGCCACTCCCTCACAGACATTTTATCTGGTGATTTTGCCGAACGCACGCCAAAAAAACGGTCATCCGGGGTGAGAAGCCGCCCAATTTGAGTTATGATAGAGTTTTCATAAAAGCAACCTTTCCCACACCACCCGCTTTTTCCATTCGTTGAAAATAACCGAGGATTTTTCAAATGCCGACTGAAATCACACGCGAACAATGGCTCGAAGAGACAGAACGGCTCTGCCCGAGCGATCGCGCCTACGACGCGTATGTCGAGCTCGAAGAACAAATCTGCGAAAATACGGATCTCGATGTCAGCTACATGTCCGTCTCTCGTGGCAAATCTGACTACGCCACATTCAGCGCATTTATTGGAAAATGTGCGGTAGCGCAGATGTACAAAGGCCAGTGCCAACTGAACTGGCGCTGGAAGGGAACCATGCCGGGCCTGACCGAAGAGGGCAACTCCCGTCTTGAGGAGGCCTACGAAACGTTCCGCACCACGCTCAATGGAGTTGAAGGCAAGGGTTGGGAAACCGTGAAAGTCCTGCGACTGGGCGAAGACAATGTTCGTGACGCAGTACTGGCACTGTCCACCGAAATTGTGGAAGTCGTCAACGCCTGTACCGAAGCTACGGCCGCGAAATAGACTTACGGTAACACCTTCAAACAGAAACCTTCAAACGCAGTCATAAGGCTGCGTTTTTTTATGCGCCAGCAGGTTGTGGCCGTTTACCAGCAATTAATAGCCAAACCCGTCTTTCGCCGATGAAATGCAGGCCCTATCATCAACCCTATCAAGGATCTCCTATTTTATCTACGACGGGTTATTTGTTATGCGTTTAGACGCGATTGCGATCGGTGACGATCCACCTGAAGACATCAACGTCGTGATCGAAGTTCCCATCGGTGGCCAGCCTATCAAGTACGAGATGGACAAAGTTTCGGGCACCTTGTTTGTGGACCGGTTTCTATACACCTCCATGGTCTATCCCGGAAACTACGGATTTGTCCCACACACGCTGTCTGCCGATGGCGATCCAATCGATGTGTTGGTCTGCAACACGCGCGCGATTGTCCCCGGTGCTGTCATTAATTGTCGGCCGCTGGGGGTTTTGATCATGGAAGACGATGCGGGTCACGACGAAAAAATCATCGCGGTGCCCTCCGCTAAACTGACCCGCCGGTACGAGAGAATTGACAGTTACTCGGATCTCCCCGAAATTACGATCGAGCAGATCGAGCACTTTTTTGCACACTATAAAGACCTCGAACCGGGGAAATGGGTCAAAATCGCACAGTGTTGTGAGGTCGATGTGGCGAAAAGACTGATTTTGGAGGCGATTGATCGGGAAAACGCGGCACTCGAACGAAAGAACGGCGTTTAGTAAGGCGTACTGAAAGGTGCCGGCCAACGCCGGGGAGCCCCCCGGCCCAGCCTCACCTTTCTTCTCACCTCACCACCGATCCCCTGAACCGATGCCATAGGCCAACGGCCGGTTCGGGCCAAGGATTGAGCCATGCCTTTATCACCAAGACAATCTGTCTGTTGCGCCGTTTACCTAGTGACGGCACTTTTTTTTCACCAAACTCCATTGGCCTGCGCGTGGCAGGAAAACGGAGAACCGCCGCGCGCCGGAAAAAAGACAGCACAGCCTAACCGCCTGCACAACATCGCCCCGGAACGCGGCAACAACTTCGCCGACCAACTAACGCGCGGTGAAGCAATCTATCTGGCCTCGTGCGCCGACTGTCACGGCAAATCGGCGAGGGGTGTGGAAGGCGTTTACGACGATCCACTCGAAGGCGACCTGCCCGTCGTTGAATTGGCCAAATATGTGGCCGACACCATGCCAGAGGGTGAACCGGAAATTTGTACTGGCGAAGACGCCCGGCTGGTCAGTCAGTATCTTCATCACAGGTTTTATTCGCGCACTGCGCGGCTGAAAAATAATCCTCCCAAAATTGCATTTTCCAGACGCACTGTAAAGCAATACCAGAACGCTGTCGCGGACATTATGGGTCAGCTGAAATGGGAGGGCTACCCCGATGAAAAACGGGGCCTGAACGCAAAATACTTCGCAACACGTAAGTTGTACAAGGGCCGGGTTAAACTGGAAAAGATCGAACCTGTTATCAATTTTGACTACGGAGAAGACACACCTTATCCGGAAGAAATGAAGGACGCATCCCAGTTCTCCATTTACTGGGGGGGCGGCATCATCGCCAAAGAAACTGGAGTCTACGAATTTATCGTGACCTCGCCCAATGGATTCCGTCTGTCGGTCAACGAAGAAGAATACACGATCGACAACAACGTCAATTCCACCGACCAGACCGAATTCAAAGCATCGGTAAAATTGACCGGCGGCCAAGCGTATCCGATTTCGATCACGATGTTCAAATTCAACGAAAAAAAGGCTGGGATGAAGCTGGAATGGATTCCTCCCGGTGGCATCCGTGAGATTATCCCCGAATCGGTACTCTCGCCGGGGCAGTACAGCGCGTCTCTGGTGTTCCATACCGAATTTCCCGCCGATGACAGCAGCGTGGGCTACGCCCGTGGTACTGCCATCTCCCAACAGTGGGACTCCGCCACAACATCCGCCGCAATCGAAGCGATGGCATTCATCGAAACCCACCTAGAAGCGATGATGGATCAGACCGTCGGTGAAATCAACACGGAGAGTGAGCAAGAAGCAGACGCGAAAGGAAGCCGAAAGGACCCCGACAAAAAGAAAAACAACCATACACAGGCAGAGGGCAACCAGCCCCGGGAGAAAGAGCCCCAGGCGGATTATCAGCCATTGCCCGAAATTACCGAAGTGCAGCGCCAGCAACAAAAGTTCCAACGTCACCGCGATTTTGCGGAAAAATTTGTGACTATCGCTCTGGGGCGCAGGCTGAGCGATGATGAGCGACGGGATTTTATTACCAGTCAATTTCAGAAAGATTCCAATCCTTTGGTCGGGCTGAAACGGACCATTTTGCTGACGCTAAAATCACCGCAGTTCCTGTACCTGACTCAATCGCCCCCCTCCCAAGCACGCGCGACATCCGGCAACACACCAGACGACACATCGATCACTGACCGGCAGAATGCCGTCGCGGCCAATCTCGCAAACATCATGTGGGATTCCATCCCGGACCAATCGCTCCGACAAGCCGCAGGAAAACAAGAACTGGCGAATCGCAAACTTATCTCTGACCGAGCGTGGGAGATGCTCGACCAACCTCGCACGCGCCAGAAACTGGCTGACTTCTTTTACCACTGGCTGGAGATGGAGAAAACGGTTCACGCCTCCAAAGACAAAGACATCTACCCGGGATTCGATCAGGCATTGATCTATTCTCTGCGTTGGTCGATCGATCGTTCGCTGGAGGAAATCGTCTGGTCAGAAAAATCCGACTATCGGCAGTTGTTTTTGTTTGACGAAATTTACGTAAACGACCGAATTTCCAGCTTCTACGAGATTGAAACAGAGACCGTGGGAGGTTTTGTGAAAACCAAATTCGAATCCGATAGACGTTGTGGAATCCTGACACATCCCTATCTGATGACAGGGCTGTCCTACTACAAAAACACATCACCCATTCACCGCGGTGTATTCGTCGCCAAAAGTTTGTTGGGCAGATCGCTGAAGGCTCCACCAGTGGATGTCGATCCACTGGACGAGGATTTTGATCCAACCATGACGACTCGCGAGCGCGTCACTCACCAGACCAAAGAAGTGAACTGCAAGGGCTGTCACAGCGTGATCAATCCGCTGGGCTTCAGCCTAGAAAATTTTGACGCGGTTGGACGTTTTCGTGACAAAGAAAAAAACCAGCCGATTGACTCAAAGACAGTATACGTCACGCCTGAGGCCCGAGAGGTACCATTTTCGGGTGCGAAAGATCTGGCTGATTATCTCGTCAACAGCCCTGATGCCCATCGCAATTTTATTGAAAAACTGTTTCAACACTTTGTGAAACAACCTGTCCACGCCTACGGGCCCAATACGCTCGATACGCTATACGAAGATTTCGCCCACTCCAATTTCAATATCAGGCAGTTGATTGTCAATATTGCCGTCATTGTCGCGGATCGTGGCGATGGCACACCGGGTAACCGACAGCACGCCGACTAATATCTGGCTACCATCAGCCGAACTACTGTCTTCTCACCGGGAGGATAACAGCCCCCGCGGACTTGCAGAGTGGTCGCTCCAAACAACTTGGCAAACCGACTTGGCCCCCAACACTATCCAAAAGATGATCGAAGAAATTCACTCACGGAAACATCTCATGAACCAGCACAGCCATCCAACCGACCTGCATCGTCGCCGCTTCCTCAGACAAGTGGGGGTTAGCGCTGCGGTCCTGCCTTTTGTCAGTGGGCTGCCTCGGTACGCTGAAGCAATCGGCAAATCTCCGAACGAGAAGAAGCAACGCGTCATCATCATGTTCTCCCCCAACGGGGTTGTTCAGAATTCTTTCTGGCCCGGGACGCAGGGGGCAGAATTCGAGACAACGCCTATCCTTGAACCATTGCAAGATTTCAAGGACCGGATGCTGTTGGTCAAAGGCATTGCCAACAAGGTCAAAGGGGACGGTGACAGTCACATGCGGGGAATGAGCTGTCTGTTGACGGGGACAGAACTAAACCCCGGCAATATTCAAGGTGGCTCAAGCAGCCCCGCCGGTTGGGCAGGCGGCATTTCCATCGACCAGGAGCTAAAGAACTTCTGTCAGTCAGCGGACCAGACGCGCACGCGATTCGGATCTATCGAGTTTGGTGTGGCAGTTCCTGACCGCGCCGATCCTTGGACACGCATGAGCTACGCCGGCAGCAATCGCCCCGTCGCCCCCAACAGCAACCCCTATTCCATATTCGCCCGCATGTACGGACGCAGCAAGGACCAGGACCTGCTCAGAAGTGTACTGGACGACGTAAACAGCCAGCTGAAAAAAGTGGCGGCTAGCGTAGGCAGCACCGGCAAAACCATGCTGGCCGAACATCAGGAGTTCGTCTATCAAATGGAGAACGACCTCAAACAGGCTGCGAAACAGAAGCTGCTGGTGCCCGCCCCCGGGTTGGAGGTTGGGGTGCGCGTCAACCCTTCCAACATGCCAAAAATTTCCCGCATGCAGATTGACTTGATGGTCAACGGATTCGCCAACGACATGAATCGCGTCGCAACGTTGCAGTACACCAATTCAGTTGGGCAAGCACGAATGCCGTGGATCGGCATCAATGAACCTCACCACCAATTGTCGCACGATCCAGACATGAAAGAGGACTCGCAGAAAAAACTGGTCAAAATTAATCAATGGTTCGCCGGCGAAATGCACTACTTACTCAAACGGCTTGCCGAGACGCCAGATCCGGGTACCGACCAGAGCCTGTTGGATAATACACTGGTGATTTGGACCAATGAACTGGGAAAAGGCAACTCGCATACGCTTCAAAATATTCCAATGTTGATGGTCGGAGGTGCCGACGGCTTTAAAATGGGTCGCTATCTCAAAGTTGAAAATCAACCGCACAATCGCCTGTGGCTGCAACTGGCCCACGCATTCGGTCACAACATCGAGACGTTTGGCAAAGCAGAACTTTGCAAACGTGGCGCGTTGCAGGAGCTGGCAGGGTAACCACTTTTGAATACTGCCATTGGGGCATATCGTTCAATATCAACCCAGCGAGCGAACCTCCCGTGGCGCGTCGCAAAACGTAGCTACCGTCGCCAGACGGTGGAGCACCAGCGACGACGACACTTCAGATGGCCACCGGGCCACAAACCCATCCACGCTCTGGCGAGCGTAGCCACGTACCTACACGGGCGTTAGCCCCAAAAAAACGTAGCTACCGTCGCCAGACGGTGGGGCACCAGCGACGACGACACTTCAAATGGCCACCGGGCCACAAACCCATCCACGCTCTGGCGAGCTCTCGGTCTGTCTCTCGGTCTGTCTCGGTCTGTCTCGGTCTCTCTCTCTCAGTTTTTTGGTCTCTCTCTCGGTCTCTCTCTAGGTCTCTCTC
>CALCJM010000061.1 GCA_937967505.1 uncultured Pirellulaceae bacterium
AGGCGCACTAGCTACCGTCGCCAGACGGTGGAACCCAAGTAGAAAGCTCTCCACTGCCGGGAAAGAACAGCGTCAGGTACCCACGCTCTGGCGAGCGTAGCCACATTCCGTATTGGTCAAGATCGCGTAAACGTTGCGCTAAGACAAACGTAGCTACCGTCGCCAGACGGTGGAGCCCAAGTGAAAGCTCTCCACTGCCGGGAAAGAACAGCGTCAGGTATCCACGCTCTGGCGAGCGTAGCCACATTCCGTATTGGTAAAGATCGTGTAAGCGTTACACTAAGACAAACGTAGCTACCGTCGCCAGACGGTGGAACCCAAGTGAAAGCTCTCCGCTGCCGGGAAAGAACAGCGTCAGGCATCCACGCTCTGGCGAGCGTAGCCACGTTGATGAGGCGTTCTTTTGCCGTGCTACAATAATCCCAACGTCTTTTTTTCGTACTGAGTGATCTTTTCCTCATGCTGCATCGTTAGTGCGATATGATCCAGACCTTCAAGAAAACACTGACGACGAAAATCGTCAATCTTAAACGACGCCTCAAAACCATGACTATCAGTCACAAGGTTGCTTTCCAAATCAACCGTTACCTGATAGCCCTCTTCCTTCGCCGTATTCTCGTGTAACTTCTGCACCTGGTCTCCCGTGAGGACAACTGGCAGGACACCATTTTTGGAACAGTTGTTATAAAAAATATCGGCAAATGATTCGGCAATCACACAGCGAAACCCGTAGTCATCCAGCGCCCACACCGCATGCTCGCGGCTGGAACCGTTGCCAAAGTTTTTACGCCCCACCAAAATCGTCGCCGTGCGAAACCGGGGCTGGTTAAGTTCGAATTCCGGGTTTTCACTCCCGTCAGGATGAAAACGCCAATCGAAAAATAGATACTGCCCAAACCCCGTGCGCTCGATTCGTTTAAGAAACTGCTTGGGAATAATTTGATCGGTATCGACGTTGGAACGATCCATCGTCGCTGCAACACCGGTATGTTTGATAAATGTTTGCATGGGTAATTGAAGTTTGGTGGAAAATTCGCGCGTATCTGTAATGTGAAGGATGAACGATTAACACATCGGAAATGCCGACCATCCCGGAAGTGTGTCGGTGCTATTGCTTGAAGTCCCAGTTACGAATATCGACAAAACGTCCGGCAACTGCTGCCGCTGCGGCCATGGCGGGCGATACCAGATGCGTTCGTCCCCCCCGCCCCTGTCGACCCTCGAAATTACGGTTACTGGTCGATGCACACCGTTGGCCCGACTCGAGTTTATCGGGATTCATTGCCAGACACATGCTGCAACCCGCCTCCCGCCACTCAAAACCGGACTCAATAAAGATCCGGTCCAGCCCCTCTTCTTCGGCCAGACGTTTTACTCCGCCACTGCCGGGGACAACCATCCCGTGGACTTTGTCGGAAACTTTATGGCCCTTGATCACTTCAGCAGCGGCACGCAAATCCTGAATCCGTGAATTGGTGCAGGAACCAATGAAGACACGATTGATCTCGATGTCCTCCATCGGCTGGCCCGCTTTAAGGTCCATGTACTGGAGCGCCAGTTCCGCCGACTTGCGATCGGTGGGATCGTCGATGTCGCCCGGCACGGGGACGTTGTCGGCGACGGACGTTACTTGGCCGGGATTGGTTCCCCAAGTGACCTGTGGAGCAATGGCAGTAGCGTCGTAGATTTCCACCCGGTCATAAGCCGCCCCCGGATCGCTGGGCAGTTGCTTCCACCGCTCAACGGCCGCCTCAAAATCGGCCGGCACGTGCTGTTTGCCGCGCAGATATTCGAAAGTCGTCTCATCGGGCGCGATCATCCCGGCGCGAGCGCCGCCTTCGATGGACATGTTGCAGATGGTCATGCGTTGTTCCATAGACAAAGCCCGGATCGCTTCGCCGGTGTACTCCATCACATACCCCGTTCCCCCCGATGTGGAGATCTGACCGATCAGATACAGAATTAAATCTTTGGATGTGACACCGCGCGCGAGCGTGTTGTCGAAACGGACTTCCATCGTTTTGGGGACGGTTTGCAGCAACGTTTGCGTCGCCATCACGTGTTCAACCTCACTGGTGCCGATGCCAAAGGCCAGCGCACCGAAGGCACCGTGAGTCGAAGTATGGGAGTCGCCACAGACGATGGTCATTCCCGGTTGAGTGAATCCCAATTCGGGACCGATAACGTGGACGATGCCCTGGTTGGCATCATCCAGATCGTACAGCTTGACACCAAACTGAGCACAGTTCGCGCGCAGAGTTTCGATCTGTTGGCGTGAGACCGGATCCGCAATCGGTAACGAACGGTCAGTCGTCGGCACATTGTGGTCTTGGGTAGCAATTGTGAATTCCGGGCGACGTAGTTTGCGGTTGGCCAACCGCAAGCCTTCAAACGCCTGCGGACTGGTAACCTCGTGCACCAAGTGCAAATCAATGTACAGCAACGTTTGCTTGCCCGGATCGTCATGGACGACGTGCTGGTCCCAAATTTTTTCGAACAACGTACGAGGCTTGGCGGCAATCATAGCTTGGAAGAATCCAAAAACAGTCAACAGAATGGAAAAACGCCGTTCCAATCAGGCCTGAACGTGCACTTGGCCAGCGGGTGGGGCGCACCGAGTTCACCCTAGTCGGCGAAAAACAATGATAGACGGGCAAGCCATTTTCGAAAACCACTAACCCACAATTGGAGTCGTGAAAGTACGTCTAGGACAAATTCGACAAGCTGTCTATTATGTCGCGTTGGCCGCAGATTGAATTTGTCGATAACGACCGTTTTCCCCGCACCTTCACAAAAACCCAGTCCATGATTGCTTCCACCACCTTCCTGTCAGAAACCCGGATCGGCGAAATGGTTCAGGTGATTATCCTGGCCATCGTTCAGGGGATTGCTGAATTTTTACCGGTCAGTTCATCCGGGCATCTGAATGTCTTTCAGGACCTGATGGGAGATATGCCGGAGACTGCCGAGCTGAATATTGTGCTGCACTTCGGCACGCTGTTGGCGATTGTGGTGTTCTACCGGAAGCGGATCATGGCCCTGTTGAACTCCGACCGGCGAGTGATTCCGATGTTGGTGGTGGGGACGATCCCGGCGGCTGTAATCGGGATTTACGTTAAGAAATTTCATGAAGAACTGCTGGCCAGCCCACTGTTGGCCGGTTGGATGTTTCCCATCACGGGGCTGATGCTGATCGTCCTGTTTCGCATCCGCGAACGGGATCGGGAATATGAAAGCCTGGACTACGGGGCGGTGATCTTGATCGGTCTGGCACAGGCGTTTGCGTTGTTGCCCGGTATCTCGCGCAGTGGATCAACGATCGTGATGGGGTCGATTTTGGGACTGAAACGCCAGTCGGCCGCCACGTTTTCATTTTTGTTGGCGATTCCTGCGATCCTTGGCGCGACTGTGTTGGAGGTCAAAGATATTGTTGAGGCAGGCAAGACCGAAACTTCGGCGACGGCGTTGCTGATTGGTTTGGCAATCGCATTTGCCGTTGGATTGGTGTCGCTGAAGTTCCTAGTCAAATGGTTGGAGGCCGGGAAGTTGCACTGGTTTGCGTACTACCTTATTCCGTTCGGATTTTTAGTCGTGATCTGGAAAACCATGCTGTAAGGCGATTGGTAGTTGAAAGCTTACCGTTGGCGATGCTGCCAGCGTCGCCAACGGACAGTAAATTCCTAACTGCCAGTCGCTTAACGAGGCTGTTGGTTTTTAATCAGTGTCGGATACCCAAAACACTTTTTTAGTAGGCGACACTGACACCAAACAACAATAAATCTATAGATCAGCGCGAAACTATAGATCAGCGCGAAAAAAAAGAGAGAAGCTCGACGATGACAGACTGTTCGGGGACTGCCGACTTGCGATTCGTCGAACTTTTCTCTCTATTTGCTTCGCAACTACCCTAGCAAAAATGATGCAAAAAAGTCCAAGGGTGCACGGGCGATATGTCATGTTCGAGATGACAAGCCGCGAAACAAATATTTCTTTTGTTTGCGTTTCAGGAAATGGTGAACCCCTACGTCACGACGGTCAGGTCATGGCTACCGGCAATTCGATCGACCAGTTTCTCAAGCATTCCGGCATCAATGAAGCGGCTTCGAAGCAACGCTTGTCCACCCTCGGTATGAACCGGAATTTTCTTTTTCACGGTCCACGACATAATATCGACGATGGAGACTTCTGTTGGAGTTAAATCAAGTACGTGAAGCATGTCGCCCGAGATTGAATAATCGACGACAAATTTAATCAAGCGTCCAGCCGCTTCATCGCTCCATAAAACGAAGGTCTTTTGCATGCAATACTTTCGAGGGTAGGTAGGGAAAGTAACGCCGGATGAAGGGTGGGAGTCCCTGCCAACTGGTTCAGTTGAACGATCAATTACGCTTCTGCGATGAAAAACGTAATAAGGGAATTCGGCGTTTTAACAGTCCGTTGTTTATGAAAGTGGCCCAAGGTAGGCCGACAGATCCTTTACATGAAACCATTATTTGAAGATTGAATGCTGTGACAAGCTCGATTTGTGGAAAACGTGCAAAGATTTCCCGCCCACTCACTTCGCGACATTACGCCCCCGTTGGCGGCACCTAAAGGGCGTCTGTATTGCGTTGCAATAACGTCGGTGTAAGTAAAATCAATGTAACCATGCAAGCGTGCGGTATTCCACACGTATGGATCTGATTTGTCCAGTCACCTATTGTTCAACTGACATTGCCGGAGCAGGTTTCTTTCATCGCTCCCGGAAATACCAGAACGGATCGACAATGTTGACACGTTGTGTCTGGTCGGCCGGGGAGCCTTTGCAAACGGTTTTCGTGGAACTAAACTCTCAAGCTTGCATCATTTTGCCCCGCCCCTCTGGAATCCCCAATGGCTGACCTTTACGACAAATGCGACAAATTTTGGGACCGCATCAAAAAGCTTACTGGCGAGCATTTTGAGGCGGGCGTTGAGACGTTTTTCCGTGAGTTTCCTGTCGTTAACTGCCTGCCTGAGATCACCGTCAATGGCGCAACCTACATGCAGGTTGCGACCAACGACTATCTTGGGCTGGCCACTCACCCGGATGTGGTTGCGGCCGCCACCGAAGTGGTGCAGACCTCAGGCGTGGGTACCCCATTGGGAGCGCGTCCACTGACGGGCAATACATCAATGCATCTGGAGTTGGAGGCTAAATTGGCAGCCTTTCGTCGGACCGAAGGTGCGTTGGTGTTTAACCTGGGGCTGGGAGCAATGACCGGGACAGTGGCCTGCATGGTCGATCGCGGTGAGAAAGTCTTCGTCGATAAATACGCACACGGCTGCATCTCCGACGGTGCGAAGCTGTGCAAGGGGGACGCGTACTGGTTTGGTCATAATGATCTGGACGAACTGGAAGACCAGCTAAAAAAATGCCCGACTGACCAGCCCAAGATGATCGCTGTCGATGGCGTCTACGGCATGACCGGCGACCTAGCACCGCTGGTGGAACTGGTTGAACTTAAGCACAAGTATAAGGCGCGTCTATTTGTCGATGACGCACACGGCACGGGAATCCTTGGCGACAATGGGCGGGGAACGCCAGAGTTCTTTGGTGTGGAAGACGAAGTCGATCTTCACGGTGGGACATTTGCCAAATCGTTCGGAACGTTTGGCGGATACCTGTGCGGCCCACAGCGCGTGTTGGACTACGTCAAGTTTGTGTCGCCCGGGTTTGTGCTGACCAAAGCCTTGCCAGGCTGCATCACCAATGCCACGATCAAATCGCTGGAGCTGATGCAGGCAATGCCGGAACGACGGATTCAGTTATGGAAAAATTTGACGGTGTTACGTGACGGATTGACTTCAGCCGGATTCAACATTGGAAAACCACAGGGTGCCGTGACTTCGATTTTCACCCGTGGTATGACCGCACTGGCGGCAGTTAAACTGTTGGAACACAAACACAAGATTATCGTCAATAATGTGATGTATCCGGCGGTCCCTTACGGCACCTCTATCATTCGCATCACCGCCAGTGCATTGCACAGCGAAGCACAAATGCAGCGGTTGGTGGACGCCATCGTGGACGTTTCACAGGAAATCCCACTGCATGAGAGCAATCAGGCGGCCGCCCATGTAACGACCGCCTCGCAGGCGTGAATCCTCCCAGAACGTATCGCATTCCATGGCCGCATCTGAACGTCAACTACAAATTAGGTCCGTGGAAACGGCCGCCGACCGGGATACGTTCTTTGGGTTCAAAACCCGGTTGTATCGCGATGACCCGGCCGCCGTCGAACCACTGCGATCGATGGAACGCGGCAAACTGGACGCCAGTTCCAATGCATTTTTTGATCACGCGACCAGCCAGTCATGGTATTGCTCCGATGGCCACAACTGTGTGGGCCGCATCGTGGCGATCAGCGACCAATTGCATAACCAACACCACAACGATACCGTCGGGTTCTTTGGGTTCTTTGAATGTATCAACGATCGGCAGGTGGCCGCACTGTTGATTGATACCGCCCGGCAATGGCTAAAAGAACGCGCGAAGACCATCATGCGCGGCCCTGTCAGTCCGTCGATGAAAGGCGAATTTGGTGTGGTGGTCGAAGGTAACCAGAATCGCCCCAGCGTGATGATGAACCATTCTTTCAAATACTACGATGACCTGCTGAAATCCTGTGGCTTAGAGGTGATAAAGTCCTTTTACGCATTTGAGATCGAATCCGACGATGCTGTCCACAACCAGAAATACGCAAAACTGGCTGAGTTTGAAGCGCGCGTCCGCAAGCGGTTTCCGGAACTGGAAATTGCTCAGGTGACGAAAGCCGGTTTTGAGCAAAGTGTACGCGATGTGAATTTACTGGCCAACAAAGTCCGCAGCACCGGTTGGGGGTTTGTCCCCATGACGCTGCGCGAGGTCGATACGATGATCCGGAATATCAGATCCGTGATTCGCCTGGACATGTTTTACATGGCCTATTACAAGGGGGAATTGGTCGGATATATCATCACGATTCCCGATATCAACTGGGCGTTGCAGAAGACGATCTTCAAAAATGACTTTCTCCGCAAGCTGGAGCTATTGTTCTGGCTGCGATTTATTCCGCGCGGTCGGGTGATCGCGTTGGGCGTGGATCCTAGGTTCCGCAACAAGGGGATCGCAATGCTTTTGATCAATCGATTGGTGAACACCCGGCGGGCCTACAAGGAGTGGGAGTTTTCCTGGGTGGTGGAGGACAATGTAAAATCACTGCGCGCGATTGAACGTAGCGTCGAACTGAGTCGCTGCCGTACCATTCGACTGTATGAGAAACCGATTTGAAAGTTTCTGTCGCCGCTGATCTTCTCACGCGCCCCTCCACGACAGGCTGTTCCACTGTTGGGTTGCCGTAGTTGCGAAAGGTGCGGCATCCCTGCACGTCAGAGCGTGAATCTTGGGCAATCTCGGGCATCCAGGAATACCAAGCGCTGGCCTTCAAAGTTCATCAGTCGTAGTTCAATACGCTGACTGTCGGGTACTTCTTTAACTTTTCTTTCCCGGCAAGGAATCCAAGTTCGATCAAAAACAAGCAGCCAGCGACGTGTGCGCCACAATCCTCAATCATCTTGCAGCACGCTTCCACGGTCCCGCCGGTGGCCAGCAGGTCATCGACCACCAACACGTTTTGCCCGGGATTGACGCCGTCAACGTGCATTTCCAGCGTGTCCGATCCGTACTCCAGATCGTAACTGTACGAATGTTTTTTATAGGGCAGCTTACCTGGTTTGCGGATGGGCACCATGCCGATGTCCATCTTGAGAGCCAAGGGGGCGGCAAACAGAAACCCGCGGGCTTCGGCAGCAGCGATCACATCAATCTCAAGTCCAGCGACTTGCTCTGCCATCAAGTCGATCGCCATGCCAAGGGCGCGCGGGTTTGCCAGCAAGGGCGTGATATCCTTGAAGGTGATTCCTGGTTTGGGAAAATCGGCAACGTCGCGGATAAAATCGTCAAGCTCCAGGGGACTCTCTGCCATCAGTGGCCTCTTCATAATAATTCACAATAAATTGGATCGCAATTAACGGTTTGCAATGAAACCCGCATAGTTTAACCGCCCCGGACATTTGTTTAAACGTGGGCAGTGTTTCTTTTGTATTTCCGATCGCGCTCGATTACGATATAGCTTGCGCCGTATAGCGCCTAAGCCGTATGGCGTGTGCGCCGTTTTTGATACGGCCAATAAACACCCTTTTTCAGGAAAATCGATGTTGCTTTCCCGGTTACCGCAAAATCATGTGTCTGTACGAATCCTCCTGGCCACATTTTTTCTGCCGGGTGCGATCTGTGCGGCAGTCGGTCAAGAAGCGTCAACAAAAAAAGAAGCCCCAACTGAACCCGCCAAGCAATGGTGTCAGTACGTGGGTACTGAAGGACCGGGAGTTGGCCGGCACATTGTGTTGCTCTCTGGAGATGAAGAGTATCGCAGTGAGGAAACGATGCCGATGCTGGGCCAGTTACTGGCCAAGCGATATGGATTCAAATGTACGGTGCTGTTCGCGGTTGATCCGGAATCAGGAGAAATCGACCCCGACAACCAGAACAACATTCCCGGAATTGAAATGCTGGACAGTGCCGATCTGGTCATGCTGGGTTTGCGATATCGTCAGCTTCCTGATGACCAAATGAGGCATTTTGTCGATTATGTCGAATCCCACAAACCCATCATCGCCTACCGTACATCGACGCACGCGTTTGCCTACGACGACGACAGCCAAAGCCCCTACAAAAAATACGGCAACCGGCAGCAGGACCCCTGGAAGGGCGGGTTTGGACAGAAGTACTTGGGCGACACGTGGATTGCACACCACGGTCACCACGCGGTCGAAAGCACCTTGGCCGTTCATGAAAAAGCCAATTCGGGACATCCGGTGCTCTCAGGCGTCGGGACCATTTGGGGCCCAACGGATGTTTACGCGATTAAGCATTTACCTAAATCAGCCAACGTGCTGATGCGTGGCACGGTCCTTTCCGGCATGAAACCGGATGACCAACCACTGGCGGGCCCCAAGAACGATCCGATGATGCCGGTAGCCTGGACGATGATTCAGGAATCACCCGCAGGCATGCAACGGAGGGTATTCTGCACCACGATGGGGGCGGCGACGGATTTTGAGGACGCTGATTTGCGCCGGATGGTGGTTAACGCCTGCTTCTGGGGATTACAGATGGAGGCACAGATTCCTGAAAAAGCAAACGTCGATTTCGTTTCCCCCTTCGATCCAACGGATTTCGGGTTCCACGGCTTCCAAAAAGGTGTAAAACCTGCGGACCATCAGGTGGATATCTCGGAACGCTAACATGTCACAAATCAATCCTATCTCGATCGTCGGCCAGGACAGGGAACAATTGGCGATGTCACTGGCCGCGATTGGCGTGAGTGATTCGCAGGTCCGCATGCGGGTCAATCAACTGTGGCACTGGATCTACGAACGGGGGGTGGCGGATTTCGATTTGATGTTGAACCTCAGCAAATCTCTGCGGGATGATTTGAAACAAAATTTTACGCTGGGACGTCCGGAGATTGTCGAGGAACAAGTCTCCGTCGATGGGACGCGCAAGTGGCTGTTCCGGTTCATGGCCTCTGACGGAAACACCGGTTTGCCCGTCGATGTAGAAACAGTCTACATCCCCGAACCCGAACGGGGCACGCTGTGCGTTTCCAGCCAGGTCGGTTGCTCGTTGACGTGCACATTTTGCCACACTGGCACGCAAAAAATGGTTCGCAACCTGACTGCCAGCGAAATTCTGGCGCAAGTACTGGCCGCGCGTGACCGCTTGGGGGACCATCCTGATTCTGCCGTCGATCCTGAAATCATCGCCCCACACAGTGGCCGGAAGGTCTCCAATATCGTGATGATGGGGATGGGTGAACCGCTGCTGAATTTTGAAAATGTTAAACAGGCGCTGCTGATCGCACTGGATGACAGCGCGTTGGGATTCTCGCGCCGAAGAGTGACCTTATCCACGTCAGGGGTTGTGCCGGCGATCGGACGCACGGCCAGCGAAATCCGCTGCATGCTGGCGATTTCATTGCATGCGGTAAACGACGAACTGCGGAATGAACTGGTCCCGATCAACCGGAAATATCCGCTTGACCAATTGTTGCAGGCATGCAGAACCTATCCGGATGTCGCCAACTGCCGCCGGATTACCTTTGAATACGTGATGCTCAAGGATGTCAACGATTCATTGGACGAGGCGCGTGAACTGGTGCGTTTGCTGCGAGGCATCCCATCAAAAATCAACCTGATCCCTTTCAATCCCTGGCCCGGATCGCAATACGAATGCTCGTCAAGAAAACAGATCGACCGTTTTGCCGGTTACTTAATGGAGAAGGGGTTTGAGTCTCCCGTGCGAACACCGCGTGGACGTGATATTTTTGCTGCCTGCGGGCAATTGAAATCGGCTTCGGAGAAACCTGCGAAAAGTCCACGCACCGATGCCAAGGGGCTGGTCGAACTGAATTGATCGACGGGACTTGACCGAAAATATAACCGTTTGCTTGAGCCCCTCAGGACTCTGATCGGCGAATGTTTTTGGTGCGGGGGGGGAACTGCAAGCTTTAACGGTTTGGCATCGGCTTCATCACTCTGTCATCCGTCGGAGCCCATTCGCTTCGCCCGGGGTGAGCCTCGACGGATGAGAGAATGACGAAGCCTCTTTTCAAATCAAAATACGATGAGGGAAAAAAGCACCTTGTGAGTGTTGTCGGTACAATGAATTTGCAACAAGTCGATCTCAACGGAATCTCACAAGATCCAGCTGAAGACGACTGGCAGTTAGGAATTTATCACCCATTGGCGACGCTGCCAGCGCCAGAGCGAAGCTGGCAGCATCGCCAACGGTAAGCTTTCAACTACCAATCGCCTAAGAGGTACGTACTGCTGAGGAAGTCCTACGGGCTCAGAACCCAAAATGCCTATGAAACCACGCTGTATCACAATTTAGGCACGCTGCCTGAGCCGGAATTTACCCACAAATTCTTCTGAAGAGGCTAACTTTTTACCTCTTGCGCCTTGTCTTACTCTTCTTCGGACGCTTCCAGCACAGAATAGCTTGGCTCCACATCGTCATCGACATCTGAACCGAAGAAGCTGTTTTGCATTTCCTCTTCGGCCGTTCCCGCAGGCGTGCTGGCGGGTGGTTCAATCATAATCCCGGAAAGATCCGGGATTTCGGCTGATGCTGTTTCTACACGTGATGTCTCGCCACTTTCGATCGATGCAGCAATAGGCTGTTCTGTCGAAGACGCGCCTGCGGGTGCCGCCGTAACGATCGGTGCAGAATTTACAGTTGGACCGGACAAGTTTGGCCCTGCGAGTTCGGGCATCGCTCCCGAAGCAACCGTAGCGGTCGGTGACTGGGCGGGAGAGAACTGTATCGGTGGAACGGTGGAACGGTTGGTTCGCACAGCTGAAGGGGCTCGTGCAACAGAGGGAGTGCGCGCGGGTGGTAAACCCGTTCCAATTTTTTTTGTCGATGGTTGAGCGTTCCCCCCAACCGCCGGTGCAACCGCATCACCAGGGACCAGGTAACGACGCTGGAAAGTGCGTCCGGAGCGCGGGTCAAAATAGGTGACGATCCGGATGCGCGACGGTGCGCTTTTGTTAACCGCGTTCGGGTTGTTCACCGGGACGGGCGCGTTCAGGCGCGGACCGGTTCCGGATGGCACGGCGGCCCGTTGCTGCGGTGTCAGCTTTGAATATGGAGTTAACTGTTGAGGCTGGTCTGAAGCAGGTGCAGCAGGACTTTGAATACGCACCTGCGGCTGCGGCTGAATCACTTGAGGCTGGCCTAGTTGCGGTACAGAATAGGGCCGTACCTGTGGTTGCGGTGCAATCGCATTGCGTACGTTCTCCCGAAACCGCCGGAAAACCTGTCCTTCAGAAGATTCCACATTTAACAGGATCGCAAATGCGGACATCGCCAATACAGCGAACTTTTTCATCTGTGCTCTCCAAGCAGACATTATTTCAATGGTGAGAGTTAACCGGATCGATCGATACGACCGATCCGGATTCGTTCGTAGCTCCTTAGACATTATCGCAGCAAAGACAGGAATTTGAACCCACGATATCGCGGTGATATTGTTTTTTTCGGCCCTGATAATGAACAAAGTCCCAAACTTGACCCAACTTGCGCAGTTCAATATCCAGACCAAAACCCGGATCGC
>CALCJM010000062.1 GCA_937967505.1 uncultured Pirellulaceae bacterium
GGCTACGCTCGCCAGAGCGTGGATGGAGGCGGGGTAAGGCTTTACCCGGGGTGCAGACCCCAACCGGAGGCCAGCTTTTTCCCTTATGCTCCACCGTCTGGCGACGGTAGCCACGTTTCAGTTCAAGCAACCCTTTTGTAAGGGCTGGCAGAACTCCCCTACCCCCTCCAGCCCTGCACGCGCTGCTGATAAAAATCGACGAAACTATCTGCGGCGATTGCCTCTCGGGCTTGCTTCATCAGTCGTTGATAATAGGCAAGGTTATGCAAAGACAGCAAAATGGGGCCCAGCATCTCCTTGGCCCGGAACAAGTGTCCCAAATAAGCCCGGCTAAGATGGCTGTAAGGTGTATCGATGCCCTCCATCAACGGTGTGGGATCGGTTTGATGGCAGAGGTTGCGCAGCTTCATCTTGCCGCTGTCGGTAAACGCCGTCGCATTTCGCCCGTTTCGCGTCGGCATCACACAATCAAACATATCGACGCCTCGTTTGACCGCTTCAAGCAAATCCTCCGGCGTCCCGACGCCCATTAGATAACGCGGTTTCTCCTCGGGCAACGCTGGTGTGGTGGTGTCCAAGATCCGGTACATCTCCTCGGGAGGCTCACCTACACTCAAGCCCCCGATGGCGTACCCGGGAAAATCCAGCTCTATTAGTTCTTTACAGCACTCCAACCGCAGTCCTTCATCCAGCCCGCCCTGGACGATCGCGAATTGCACTTGAGCATCTTTCGTATGAGCGTCCTTGCAGCGTTTCGCCCAGCGGATCGTTCGGTCCATGGCATCTTTGACTGCCGACCGGGAGTTGGGCAGTTCGATCACATGGTCAAACACCATCGCAATGTCCGCGCCCAAGTTCTCTTGGATTTTCACGCTGCTCTCGGGTGTTAAATCAATCAACGACCCGTCGATGTGCGATCGGAATCGCGCCCCCTGTTCCGAAATTTTGGTCAGCTTGGCCAGGCTGAACACCTGAAAACCTCCGCTGTCGGTCAGCATCGGTTTATTCCAGCCCATAAATTTGGGCAGCCCGCCCATTTGATCGACGATGTCCGACCCGGGACGCAGGTGCAAGTGGTAGGTATTGCCCAGAATAATCTGAGCCCCAGTTTGTTCCAACAGTCCGGTAGTCAGGCCTTTCACTGTCCCACAGGTACCTACAGGCATAAACGTCGGCAGGTCAATCACCCCGCGCGGCGTCGTCAGTCGTCCCAGTCGCGCTCCACAGTGCTTGTCCCGGTGCAGCAGTTCGTATTTAAATCCAGCTTTCATAATTGCTTCGTGAGTTTTTTATCGCGTTGTCTTGCTGTGGCCGGAGAAGAACGTGCTGGTCACCATCGTCAATATGGTCAGCACCACCGCCAGCGTGATCAAACAAATGTTGATCGTCGAAATCACGTTCCATTCTATGAGTTGAGTGTTGGCGATGTTCCATTCGGCCAGCACGGTTCGCAACGAGAACATTTCTTCAGCCTGCGGGTCACCCAGATACGCCGGCCCAATTTTCAGACGCTGCATTAAAAATGGCGTGGCGAAATAGTTGAACAGTGGCAACACCAACAGCAGACCCAGAATAAACCGCATCCCGACACTGAACGCATGCTCGGAACGCACGCCATCGACCACCACGCCCACAACGGGAATCCACAACAGCATCATGGCGTCGATCGATTTCAGAAAAACGATAATCGCCAACAGGCCAATCAACATCCCCGATCGACTGATAATCCCTGTCCGCTGACTGCTGTTGCGTTCCGACCACAGCGCCAGTCCGCCCACGACCAACAGCGCCGCCGGAAGCACCAGCGAGAGATTAACGGGCAGGTTGTTCCCCGCCCACGCCTGAATGGCCGTCACGATGTCCAGCCCCAAAGGTGACTGGTCTGCGGCCATGTGTGGAACGGTCCCCGTGTAATTCGAGTAATCAAATGCCTGCCAATAGGAGACGTCCGTCAGCGCAGGCCCGCCGTTGTGGATGATGTAGCCAATTGCCAGCCCGTTGGTAATTGCCAACAGCGCTAAAGCGCCCGTGACGGCCGTAACGTCTCCGCGCAGCAGCATCAGAATCGCGACGGGAATGCCGACCGCCGGCCAGGTCATCGCCAACGTCAAACCAATGCTCGACAACCAGATCTTGCGCTCGGCATAGGCCAACGCCCACGTGACGCCGACGACACTGATCATCGTCCCCGGACAAGTGAAAAAGGTTTCGGTGCCCGGCAGGCAGGCCAGCATTAGTGCAGTACAAAACAAAGTTCCGCCGAGGCGGGCCGAATGCTGTGTGCATTTTTTCAGCAGCAGCATGGAAAGCACCACCGCCAGTACGATCGACACGCCAAGGAAGAGCGCTTCGGCGTATTGCAGTTGCAGGAACCCAAACGCGCAGTAAACCAGCAGTGTCGATGGCAGCATATTTGGTAGTGGCGCTGCGGTGCCAAATTCGGTATCTGGATGAAAGCTGGCAAACTGTTGCGTGTTGAAAGGGTTTTCTCCGGTGATAAACGCGCGCACCGGGTAATAGACTTCGTTGTGAAACCGCAGCAACCCTACATTTGTCCGTGGGTTGTTCTGTCCTGGAACGTGTCTGAACAGGTAGGCCCGAAACACAACCAGGGAAACCACGACCAAGAAGAATACCAAAGCCAGAAAATTGGTCCAGTGAAACTTGTTCGGTTGTGGAATGGTTGCCTGATTCATAAGCCGGGGTGAGTGGTTTGGCCGGAGGTCGATTGCAAAAAAGGACTACCCCGTAAGTGTAGGGCTTGGCGGGCGATGCGGAAAGACTGGTGAAAACGGTGGGGCATGCTACCATTGGAAGATTCCGGTTCCCGTTCCTGTTGATCCGCAAGCCATGATGGCCAGGCAAAAACCAAAAGTTACGATGCGCAGCTACGGAATCTATCGGGGCTGGGATGCGGGAGCGAAAGAGCTACCGAGGATTGCGAAGTTCACACTGGAGGTTCCGGCGGAGATTGACATCGAATTTGGATTTGTGATCAACGTCAAAGGCGGCAAAAACAAAGAGTTGTACTACTGCATTGATCACCCGGGAATCCGCGACAGCGCCGGTTGTCGTCGGCCCCCTTTTGACGGAACCGTTTATGTGAAAACCAACGACTGGAATTTCTATCTGGGCGACACGATCTGGCTGCCGTTGGAGGACAAGATCGGCCAGTGGCGGATGACGGTCGAACTGGACGACAAAGTGGTTGCCGAAAAAATGTTCGACGTGGTTCGGGATGAGATCGTTCGGGACGACGTGGCAGGGTAACGTCGGTCGGGTAGGAGGTGATGCATTCTGTCAGTCACCGGAACTCCTCAAGCACCACTTTTATGTATGCCGATAAGGTTATGTATGCCGGCAAGGTTTCATCCGGTCACGCATGCCGGCGCGAACGAGTGGAGGCAAAAAAACCAGAAGAACCTGCAAAAGTTGGTGCTATCTCTCGGTGCCGGTTACGTGTTTGTGCTCTGCGCTCTCATACCAGGTGACGGCCAACACGATCGCCAGCCCGGACAGGATGAGTCCCAGCACCCAATACTTGACAGGCCACAATCCGGTTTGCGATTCGGTTTTCAACTTCAAGCCCATATTGCCGAGCGCTATACCGGTTGCGTCATCGGCAATGCCGCCGACATTTTTATCGGGAGAAGTGTCAAGAGCGTCGGTTGTTGGAACTGCTGTGGATATGGTCAACCAGATTCCGGGCTTCCTGCCGAATCTTTTGAGTGCTTCGATTGTGTTGGCCATTTTCTTTCTGATCGCCAAACTATCATCTACATTGGTGACCAATCTGTTGCAGCCCACCGGTTTTAACAAGTTTCCACAGCATTTGGGATTGGCCAGTAGCGAATCCACAGGGGCGCAACACCGTCCGATTTGGCCGGCAAGGCTTCGATGGGAGTCATTTTGTTTATGGGGGTCAGCCAGGCGGTGAAAATGCTGAAGCTGGATATCGTCAGCAGTTTCTTTCAAGAAGCGACTGATTTTGCCGGCCCGGTTTTGATTGGCTTGGCGATTTTGGTTGTCGGCCTGTGGCTGGCCAATATGGCTCGGCGTACGATCCTCAATGGCCCCATGGCCAATGCCGGCACTGCTTTGGCAGATTCGAGTTGCATGGCTTTCATTCTGGTGTTCAGGATTGTGTTCAGGATTGTGTTCTGTTGCTGCCGAATACATATTAAATAGCCGGTAGTGTCACCGTCCCGAATCACACAGCATTCGTCATGAATCTTGATCCAGAAAATATGTCCACGTCAGCCGTTTATCACACAATGGTGTCGGCCATCGTGCCCCGTCCTGTCGCCTGGGTATCGACGGTTTCTGAATCCGGGATCGATAACTTGGCTCCCTTCAGTTTTTTTAGCGGCGTGACCTCCAATCCGGCCAGCGTTGTTTTTTCGCCAGTGAATCATCCGGACGGATCAAAAAAACATACTGTGCGAAATATCGAAGCCACGCGTCAGTTTGTCGTCAATGTTGTGCCAGCGAGACTGGCCCGGCAAATGAATTTGTCTTCGGCTAATTTTGAGGCGGAGGAAAGTGAGTTCGAGAAGGCGCGGCTGACCCCGCTGGCGTCACAGAAAGTACGCCCCGCGGGTGTGAAAGAGTCGCCGATCCAGATGGAATGTGAGTTGATGCAGATCGTCAATGTGGGCCAAGGGCCAATGGCGGCCAATTTGGTGATTGGGAAAATACTGTTATTCACCATCAGCGACGATGTGTTGACCGCCGGTCGCATCGATCCGGAGAAACTGGATGCCATTGGGCGACTGGGCGGGAAAGGCTATTGCCGTACGACTGACCGTTTTGAACTGGACCGCGCCTGATGTTTATCGCTTGAAGGTTGCCACGTAGGGATGCCCCGGCAGTTTGGCGATGGTCATTGCCTGATTTTGGCCGCCGCTTCATGTGCAACAAAAATCAACCTCATTCAGCACGACCACGTCCGCGTCCCATCGTTTAATTAGTGCCGCAATTTCTTTAATGCGGGCGTTCTTTTCTGCCCCCCCTTCTGCCAGGTTGGTGTCGGTATTTCCGCGACCGTGCGCGATGTTCCAAGTGGCATGTCAGTGTGTTGCTTGACGTTGTGGGTGGCTGCCCGATCGCGACGGAGGCTACGGTCGTACGCAGCGCGCGGCGACTACCGGCGGTGATGCGGTAGATCAAAGGTGGTGCCACTGCCAGCAGAATGACGAACAATAGCAGTAAGCGTAGTTTCGTCTTGTGGGACATGGAGAGTCCTGAGAATTGGAGCTTAGTGGTCAAGTTGACCGGTTAGGCCAAGTCAAACGGGCGCGATTGGCCAGAAATTGGAGGGGAAAGAGTGTTTTTTACAGAAGTGATTCAACTGCCACCTCAACATTCAATTTCGATGGTTTATCATTATTAATGTCCAATTTATCGTGGATCGGCAGGGCTCCTCAAACCCGGCATGTTATCGTTGGACATCAGCTTCGGTCAACCTCCGACAATGCTGATCGTAACCGGCATTCCCCGAAGCCCCCCAGTCACTCAACCGCCAACAGCTACAAGTTAGACAATGACAGTGGATACCAAAGTGAAAGATTTTCGTCTGGAAGATAGTCCGGTGGACTTTGAGGCAATCAAGGGGGCGGTTCGAACGATACTTGAGGCCGTGGGAGAAGATCCTGATCGCCCGGGACTTTTGGAAACGCCTCGCCGCGTAGCGCACATGTATGCCGAAATGTTTTCAGGCCTGCATTTGGAGCCTGAGAGGCATTTGGAAGTCGTATTTCCCGAGCAGTACGATGAAATGGTGTTGATTCGCGACATCTCGTTTACCAGCATGTGCGAACATCATTTGTTGCCATTCACTGGTGTCGCTCATGTGGCCTACGTCCCTGATGGCAAGGTCACGGGGTTGAGCAAGATCGCCCGAGTCGTGGAAGAAGTGTCGCGCCGCCCACAGGTTCAGGAACGCATGACCCAAACAATCGCAGATATGGTCAACGAGCACCTGAATACTGCTGGAGTGGCGTGCGTGATCAGTGCCGAACATTCCTGCATGGGCATTCGAGGTGTGCGGAAGCCGGGCAGCACAACCGTCACCAGTGCTCTGCGCGGTATCTTTAAAACCGACCAGGCGACTCGCGCCGAGTTCATGTCGTTGGTGAATAACAACGGTTAGCGCTAATGTTATTGCGTTTGTTCCAACCGTAGCTGCCGTTGCCAGAGAGTGGAAGAGTGAGGGGGGGTGATGTTGGGACGTTGAACCGGTGGACACCACGCTCTGGCGAGCGTAGCCACGTTTGTTGTGGCCGTAGCTGCCATTTTCAGAGAGTGGAAGAGTGAGGGGGGATTTTTGATGTTGGGACGTTGAACCGGTGGGCACCACGCTCTGGCGAGCGTAGCCACGTTTGTTGTAGCCGTAGCTATCATTGCCGTCGGTTGGGCATTACGCCGTCAAGGCCTTCCATGCCGGAGAAGTAGTTCAGCACTGCCAGTTCCACGATGTCTCTGTCAAAGATTAATGGGCGTCTGTGGAATTCGCAAAAATCACGCGCCTGATTGAGCAAATCGCCAACGTGACAGAAGCGGAACGGCCGTCCGGTGCGTTTGTAATGGTATTCAATCAGCTGGTCCACGACACCTTCCTGAACGTCAAACCCCATCTGCTCCAACAGAATATCGAACAGCTGGCGGAACTGAATTTCGTTGGGATCAAACACCTCAATTTTGTAAGGAATGCGGCGCAAAAATGCCTCGTCACACAGCGTTGCCGGGTCGAGGTTCGTCGAGAAAATCAACAGTTGCTCGAAGGGCAGTGAAATTTGCCGACCCGAGGGCAGGTTCAGGAAGTCATGGCCCGCTTCCATCGGCACGATCCAACGGTTGAGCAATTCAGTGGTTGTGATTTGCTGACGGCCGAAGTCGTCCACCACCAAACAACCACAATTACTTTTGACATGAATCGGTGCTTCAATGATTCCGGTCACCGGGTTTAAGGTGGCCTCCAGATGTTTCATTTCCAGTTCGCCACCAACGACCAATGTCGGACGCTTGATCCGCACCCAGCGTTCGTCGAAGTGATTGTCGATCGTAATCGAATCGCTGTTCGGAAGTGGTGACGCTTCGTGAATACTGGGATCGTAAATACGGATCACTTCTCCACCTACGGTCAACGCGCGGGGGATCCAGATGACTTCGGCCACCGAACGAATTGCTCGTTTAGCCAGAGATGTCTTTCCATTTCCGGGAGGGCCAAACAAAAACATACTGCGGCCCGAATTAATGGCCTGCCCCAGCTGACACACCAGCAAATCGGAAACCAGCAAATCCTCCATCGCACCGCGCACGTCTTCGAAAGTGGGTTTGAGATGGCGGACGGATTGCCGTTTTACTGATTCGGTGTATTCCTTCAGACCGACAGGCGCCGCACCGCAATACGTGGTGCGCGACAGTTGCATTTTCGCCTGTTCCATTCCCTTGGGCGACAGCTCATAGACAAAATCTCCCACGCCCGAAGAGGATTTATGGCCGACCAACAGGTCCGCCTTCAACGTCGCCATGATCGGTTCCAGAATTGGAAATGCCAGTTTGACCTGATTGGAAATGCGACTGCCATTGGTGGCACCGTGCAGAAATAGATACTTCAGAACCAATGGATAGATATCGTTGGGGTGCAGGCCGGCCTCCTGGAGAGATGCTGGCGGCTGGGGGATTTGTTCGATGCGCGGATCGAAGCCCTCAGGCATCGCAGTCATCGCACCAGGAACAGGGATCTGGGGAGTGTTGGTTTGATCGTTCATAATTCTGTTCAGGAGTTTTTATCTGGAAATGCGAATGCTGCTTAAGGTTGCGATGGTGGAACAGGCGGGGTGGTGCCGTTGATGTCCGGCCGTAATTGTAAAACCGGGATAGAACAGGTTTCAACAGGCCCGTTGTAACAAATTTAATGGTCCTGCCGAATTTGCCTGCCTGCCGCCAGCCGCCAGAGGCTCAATCTCCAAACCTGCGTAGGGAATTCCGGGGTTAGGGAAAATGTAAGCTACAGTTCTTCGGCCACCAGTACATCGCTTCGTCTCCTTGGTTTTATCGGAAATTGGTTCCCTTGACCGTAACCCCCATTCAGCCGATCGATGTTTTCGTTGGCACCGTTACATTTGCCTGTTCCCAAAAAAATCGCAGACCATGATCCACGTTCGGCGTCTACGCAAAAGTTACCAAGACCTGCAAACGGGCACATTCACTGCACTCGACGGGATCAGTTTTGACGCGATGCCGGGGCAGATCTACGGGCTGTTGGGACCCAATGGAGCGGGGAAAACCACAGCATTGAGGATTCTGAGCACGGTTCTTAAACCGACCAGTGGTACGGCGGTGATCAACGGATTTGATGTCAACGAATCTCCTGAGAAAATTCGCCATCAGATCGGATTTGTTTCGTGTAACACCGCGATCTATGACCGCATGACGGCGTGGGAGTTAGTCAAGTATTTTGGACAGCTGTACGAGATGAATGAAGACACGTTGCAAATGCGCATGGAAAACATCTTCGAACGGTTCCAGATGAATGACATCCGAAATGTGCTGGGCAGCAAGATGTCGACCGGCATGATGCAAAAGGTGTCCATCGCGCGTTCGATCATCCATGATCCGCCGGTGCTGATTTTTGACGAGGCGACTTCCGGCCTGGATATTCTGGTGGCGCGCGAGGTGCTCCGCACGATCGAACAGCTGGCTGACAACGGCAAGTGCATCATTTTTTCCTCGCATATTATGACGGAGGTCCGCCGGCTGTGTGACCGGATTGCCATCATGAGCCATGGCAAAATTCTGACCGAAGGGACGATTGGGGATATCGTTGATCGCTACGGGGAAAAAGACATTGAAGAACTGTTCTTTCAGGTGATTCTCGAATCCTCCCGGGAGAACGCCGAACCCGAAACGGCGGGAGCTTGACCGCGCTGGTTCGTTGTTTTCATCCTGTCATTTTCCCGCTTTCGTTTTTTGCTTCGACAATCTGGCTGCCCCCGGCCGCCAACAGAACCTAACTGCCAACAGAATTCCCCATGAAGTGGTCCACTGTAAAACTGATTTTCTCACGCGAGATGCGGGACCAGTTCCGTGATCGGCGGACATTGTTCACGGTGGCCATCATGCCACTGGTGCTGTACCCGTTGATGGGGATGGCGATGTTGCAGGTTGCACAATTCATGCGCGAGCATCCTACCGATATCTGGGTGGTCGGTGGTGAAAATTTGCCTTCGTCGCCCGCACTGATTGAAAATGGAAAGATCAGCAGTAACTGGGTCAGCGAGAAAAACCGGAAGTTGCTGCGGTTGCAGGGGTCGGATGAAGCCGATGCGCAATTCTTTTCATTGATCAAGGAATTCAAACAGACACCCGACTCCAACCATGGTAGCCAGCTGGTTGACCGTCTGTTGGAACAGCAGATGGAGGCCCGAAAAGTGGATCTGGCCATCATCATTCCGACTTCGATTGATGATCCTGTCGCCATGGATCTGACCGGTGAGGGGGCACCGCCGGCAAAAGTCTACGTGTTTCATAATTCGGCAGAAGACAAAAGCAAAATCGCCGCCGATCGGGTTGGAGCGATTCTCAATCGCTGGCAACATGCTTATGTCGAACATACCCTTGGCGAAAACAATGTGCCTTCGTGGCTGATTCAGGGAATCGAGGTCAACGGTGCGGATGTGTCGGACAAACGAGGCCGGAGTGCGGCGATGTGGTCCAAAATTCTGCCGTTTGTCGTGATGGTCTGGTCGCTGACAGGCGCGTTTTACCCTGCGATCGATTTATGTGCCGGTGAAAAAGAACGTGGCACCTTCGAAACATTACTCAGTACCCCTGCCAAACGCAGCGAGATCGCGATAGGAAAGTTAATGACGGTGGTCGCGTTTTCCATGGCGACGGCGCTGCTGAATATGCTGTCCATGGCGTTTACCGGATTGTTTGTCTATTCACGAATGACTGCCGGCATCGGCGGAATGCAGATGGGCCCCCCGCCGATGGCGTCGTTGATCTGGCTGGTGATTGCGCTGCTGCCAATTTCTGCACTGTTTAGCGCTATCGCACTGGCGACTGCCGCGTTTGCACGGTCCAGCAAGGAAGGTCAGTACTACCTGGTGCCTTTGATGATGATCTCGATGCCGTTGATGATCATTCCGATGTTGCCCGCGGCCGCACTTGATTTTGGAACCAGCCTGATTCCCGTGACGGGGTTGATGTTGCTGTTACGCAGTCTGATTGAGGGGCACTACGCTGAAGCGCTACGTTATTTTGCTCCCGTGTGTTGTGTGACCACGATTTGCTGCTGGGTGGCGGTGCGATGGGTGGTGTATCAGTTCAACAGCGAGACCGTTTTGTTCCGTGCTTCGGAACGATTCGCTGTTGGCACGTGGATAAAATCAGTCTTCAACCAAAGGCATGATGTACCCAGCATTGGCAATGCCTTTTTATGTTGTGTGCTGATTTTGGTAATGAAGTTTTTTATTGGCATCGCGGCAGCAGAGATGGCTCCACAAACGTTTGTTGATTTGGTGCAAATTACACTGGCCGTGTTGTTGGCCGGTGTCCTCGCTCCCACCTTGATCATGGGGGTGATGTTGACGACTAATGTCTGGCGTACACTGAAGCTGGCGCGCTGTAGTGTTCCGGTTGCGTGTGCCGCGGCGGTTATGGCTATCTGTTTTCATCCTGCCTTGATGGCGCTGACCGAACTGGTGATGAAGATCTATCCTCCAATCGGTGACGCGTCGCAGATCAGCGGTATGTTTGACGGGCTGATGCAGTCCGCTCCCGGTTTTTGGGCAATTCTTTTGGTGATGGCCGTGATCCCCGCGGTGGTGGAAGAACTGGCATTTCGCGGTTTTATTCTGTCCGGGTTCGAACGGCTGCGAAACAAATGGCAGGCGATTCTGCTGGCCAGCCTGTTTTTTGGTATGGCCCACTCGATCATCCAACAGTCAATTATCACAGCATTTATCGGAATCATACTTGGCGTGATTGCTGTCCAGACCCGCAGCATCATCCCCTGCATGATCTATCATGTGACTCACAATAGCCTGACATTGATCCTGGCAATGGTGAGCCCTGACAGAATTGAATCTAACCCGATGCTGCGTAACGTGGTCCATTCACCTGATGGAAACGGATACCAATACACAACGTTTGCGACGGTTGCGATGGCCGTGATCGCGTGCGGTCTACTGGGGTGGTTCCTGAAACTTCAAATCGCCGAACCGGAAGAACATGCAACGGTTGACATTGCATCGAATCCGGCTGATGAGAGCCGTAACGCAGTCGAATCGCCCGCGTGAAATGACGCAGCCACCCTCGTCAGCGACGGTGGCACGTAAGGAATAACTTTCAATTTTCTCCGTCGGATCCTTGTTTCTCAGGTTATCAGGGGGCTTCCCCCGCCAGCCAGCAGGGTTACGTTGGAGGGATGTCAAGTAGCCGATCGGCTCCACTGGCAATCAACTTTTTCGCGACACGTTGCCCAAGTGGCGCGTATTGATCGGCCGAATCCGACGCGGTGGCCTCAACGCGCGTCTGACCATCGGTGGACAGCACGACGCCGGTCAGTGTCAATTTGCCGTTGATCATGCTGGTGCGCGCTCCAACCGGTGCTAGGCAGCCGGCAAACAAAGCGCGTAACATGTGGCGTTCCGCCATCGCAGCGTGAAAACTGTCAGGGTGATTTAGCAGACCAACCGCTGCATTAGTCGCCCCGTCATCGGAACGCGTTTCCAGTCCCAATGCCCCCTGCCCTACTGCTGGCAGCAGCACGTCGGGAACAAAGGTCTCTGCGATGCGATCTTTCCAGCCAAGCCGCGTCAGTCCGGCCGCTGCGAGGACAATCGCATCATAATCGCCGTCATCCAGTTTCCTGAGCCGGGTATCGACGTTGCCGCGAATGTCCGCGATCTTCAAATTGTTTCGCAGGTGCAGCAGTTGAGCCCCTCGGCGAACACTACCGGTACCAATAACAGCCCCCGCCGGTAAATCCGCAAATGTGTTGAACTTGTTCGAAACAAAAGCGTCAAAGGTTGTTTCACGTTCAGGGATCGCCGCAATGGAAAGCCCTTCGGCGTCCAGTGTTGGCAAGTCTTTCAGGCTGTGGACGGCCAGGTCAACTTCGTTGTTTTGCAGTGCGATTTGCAGACGTTTGGTAAACACACCCTGGCCACCGATTTGGCTGAGCGATCCGGTGGCGATGTCGCCTTCGGTTTTGATCTGCACCAACTGGACCGTGCAGCCCAAAGTTTCAAGGGCCCGTTTGACCCAGGTGCTTTGCCACATCGCCAGTTTGCTGCCACGCGTGCCAAGTCGTATGTTGGGGGAGGAAGTCATCGGGTTACTGATTTCATACTTTAGGCTGGAGAACGGCCAATGCTCGGCACGGAAAACGAATCTTACAGTCTGAACGCGGGAGAGTAAATCGGCTATTCCACGCCGTGGACGGTTACTGCGCTTTGGCTCCTCTGGCCACAACCGCGACCACTACATTTGCAGCTCCGGCTTGTTTCAGCGCTTTGGCGCACTGGTTGGCCGTTGCCCCGGAAGTCATCACGTCATCCACCAAGGCCACCGTCTTGCCCTGGATTTTTTCTGCAAAGAACGCGTTGAATGCAAACGCGCCTTTCACGTTGTTCAGACGCTGTAGATCCGACAACAGGCCCTGTTTTTCCGTCAAGCGAACACTCTTCAGCAATGAAGCGACGTGCGGTATTCCAACGATTTTGCTGGCACTTTCGCAAATCAACTCCGGTGCCTGAAAGCCCTTGCGAAATCTTTTCAGCCAGTGTGTCGGAACGGGCGTCATGACATCGATCCGGTCGATCAACTCCAGTCGCTGCATCTCGTGCCCCAGTAACGTCCCCAATTGCATCGCCAGACACTCGTCCTTGCGTCCTTTCATACGAACGACCAGTTCCTGCATCAGACCGGCGTAGTTATTGATGCAAACCGCCTGGGAAAAATGATGCTTCATCGTATAGCACAACCGACAGTGTCCCTGATAGGAAGGGTGCACCGACACAATCGCACCGCATGTTGGACAGCGCTCTTCGAGGGGCACGCGCAGCTGGTCCAGACACTGACCACACCAGTCTTGTGCGACCAGTAGCCTTCTGGAAATAGCGTCCTCATGTTGTGCAGCGGCCAGCAGATCTTTTTCGAACAACTGGTTTTCGCAGGAGATGCATTGCGGGGGAAATACAAACGTGAAGAAGTCCGGCGAAGCGATCATTGATCGCACTTTCTGCAGTAGGGCCGTGGATTTCCATTGAGCCATTTTCGATTCATCCTGAGGCGACCGGTAAAGGAAGAAAATGGGAACCGGTCAGGAGCGCTTTATCCATTTCGATGAAACGAATCTATCGCTGCGACGCGACTGAGTCAAACAAATAAACGCGTTGGGTGAGCAGCGTGGGGGACATGTCCAATTCCGTACGTTGAAGCCATTGTCTAGGGTGGCAGCACTTGATCGTTTCTTGTTTCGATCGTTGTGATCGTCGGAATGGGGAGATTTGAAATGTTCAACAAAGCAACTTCGGTGCCGCAAACCTGACGCCTGTTTTGTCAGTTACCAAAGGCTGGCGACCGTCGCTCCATCAGCCATTATTTTTCGAGCACGTCAGGCAGCGCGTCACCATCAGCAACGAACTTCATCGAGATAGAATTTACGCAATGACGAGTATTTTTTGCGGTGAAGCCCTCGCCTTCAAATACGTGGCCAAGATGGCCATCGCAGTGGTTGCAGACGATTTCGATACGCCGGCCATCGGCATCGGGGACACGCTTTACGGTCCCGGGAATCTCGTCGTCGAAGCTGGGCCAGCCGCATCCGGAATGGAATTTGCTGGCCGATTGATACAACGGCGTGTTGCACTGGCGACAAATATACGTGCCGGCTTCCTTGTAGTCGGTCAGCTCGCCAACGCCTGCCCGTTCGGTACCCTTGTTGATGATGACGCGCGTCTCTTCGGCATTCAATTCATTGAACGGCATGTTTGACTCCAAAAGTCATTGTGAGAATCAGTCAATCGCTGGATTTCTTCGGTTTGGGTGAATCAGATTTGGGTGAATCAGATTTGGATTTGGAGGATTTATCATCCGAACCGGAACCGGATTTCTTATCCTTGGCCGCTTTGGCACCCTGCTTGTAGGAATCGCTGCGGTAGTCGGTCTCGTAGAATCCCGAACCTTTGAACATGACGGCAGCTCCGGTGCCGAATAAACGCCGCGCCTTCTTTTTTTTGCATTCGGGACACTGTTTGATTGCGTCTTCGGTGATGCGTTGGAACAACTCCCACTCGTGACCGCAAGCGTCGCATTCGTAATCATAGGTTGGCATGTGCAATCACTCCTGCGGGGCACCGGTGGACACGAAAACCTGGCTTGGGCGCAGCACACGCTCGTGCAACTGGAACCCACTCCGCAAATCCATCATCACGGTGTTTGCTTCGTGTTCCGCACTGGGCTGCATCTGTAGTGCCTGGTGTAAATTTGGGTCATAGGGCTGGCCTACGGCTTCGATCTTCTTACAGCCGTGTTTTTCCAGCATGGTTCCGATCTGCGTGGCAACCATTTTGACGCCATCGTTCAATCCGTCGCCATTTTTATCTTTTTCATAGGCCTCGACCGCGCGGCCAAGATTGTCGATAACTTCGAGAATCTCGGTCATCAGCTTGCCGGGCGCGTATTTGATCTGGTCCTGTGTTTCACGCAAGTTCCGTCGGCGGAAGTTGTCCAGATCCGCGTGGGCGATCAAGACGCGTTTTTCTGCTTCGGCCAGTTGCTGTTTGAGTTGGTCCACTTCATTGACGGGAGTCTCCGGGGCGGCCGCTTCGCCAGCGATCTGGTCAATCTCTTCGGCGGACGGGAATTCCAGAACCGGATCATTTTCGCCGGCAGGCATTTCGGTATTGTTGGGCGTCGGGTTTTCCGATTCGTTTGTCATCTTCTTCCTCGTTGTTTTTTCCGGTGATTGAGCCGGTCTTTAAACAGTGTCGGGGCCTTTGGCTTTGTTACGGAGTCCGGCAAGCGCGCGGGTAAGTCTGCTGTTGGCAACGCTCTCCCGTCCTACGTCGTCTCTGCGGCGGCAAAATAATCAGTGATCCTCTGCAGGAAATTTTTCTGTTCAGGGAGAACATTGGTCTTTTCCAGTTCGGCCAGTTTCCGCAACAGTTTTTCCTGTTCGCCGTCCAGTTTTTTGGGTGTTTCGATAAAGGTCTGGATCAGCAAATCGCCTTTGCGTCCACCGCGCGGGTTGGGCATGCCCTGACCGGTCAGTTTGAAAACCTCACCGGACTGTGTGCCGCGTGTGACTTTAATCGTTTCCGGGCCGTCAAGTGTCGGGACCTCGATCTCGGCCCCCAAAGCGGCTTGGGTAAACGAAATCGGCATTTGCAAAATCAGATTTTTACCGTCGCGGTGAAATAGTTTGTGCTTTTGTACATTGATGTAACAAAAACAGTCTCCGGGACGACCGCCGCCGGGACTCGGTTCGCCTTCTCCCGAAAGTCGTACTTGCATGCCGTCGTCAACGCCACCGGGAATCGACACTTCCAGTTCAACCTCTTTGGCAACCTGCCCTTGCCCCCGGCAATCGTTGCACGGTTCCACGATGATCTTTCCGGCACCTCGGCAGACCGGGCAAGTCGTCTGCACACGCAGGATACCGGCCGACTGAAGCACCTGCCCGCGACCGCCGCACTGTTGACAACCTTGGGGCTGTGTGCCGGGTTTACTACCGTTGCCATCGCACGTGTCGCAATTGGTCGGGCGCTTGAATTGGATGGTCTTGGTGACGCCGCGGGCTGCTTCTTCCAGAGACAGTGTCATCTGGATCTGGATGTCCGATCCGCGCTGCGGTCCCGAGCTTCTGCCAAACAAATCGCCAAACCCGCCTCCGCCACCGAACATCTCACCGAATGCCGCGAAGATATCCTCAGCCGACCCGAACTGACTGCCGCCGCCCTCGACGCCAGCGAATCCGTGTCGATCATAGCGCGCCCGTTTGTCGGTGTCGCTGAGAATCTCGTACGCTTCGGCGGCTTCCTTGAATTTGGAACTGGCCTCTTCATCGCCGGGGTTGCTGTCCGGGTGGTACTTCACCGCCAGTTTTCTGTAGGCTTTGGAGATCTCGCGATCTGTCGAACTCCGCTCAACGCTCAGCACTTCGTAATAGCAGGTTTTTGCCATGGGATGGTCTCGGTAAAGTGTCGCATTTCGCTCCGCGAAATGGCGTTATTTCGCGGAACGAAATACGATTATTTATCTTACAGAACAAGCCACCTGAGACGCAGGTGGCTTGTTGTGGATACGGTTGACCGGAAAACAACACACCTCAACACATGAAGTGTGTTTTGCTTTCCGTCAAGACAGGCCGGTGGTTACGAAATCGCACCTTCGACCATGCGTTTGCCTTTGTCGTCCTCGTCGAAGGTTGAAACCATCGCATCGGTCGTCAACAACAAACCGGCAATACTGCCCGCGTTGGCTAGGGCCGTGCGAACGACTTTCACCGGATCGATTACGCCAGCCTTGAACATGTCCACATACTTGCCAGTGTAGGCGTTGTAGCCGTGGTTGTTCGATTTTTCAGCAACGGTATCGGCAACCACTGAGCCGGAAATTCCACCGTTGTCGGCGATTTGGCGAATCGGTGCATCCAAAGCACCAAGCACAATATCGATCCCGATCTTTTCGTCGCCTTTGGCACCCTTGCGGGCTGCCGCGACAGCCTCCTTACAGCGAAGCAACGCCACGCCGCCGCCGGGCAAAACGCCCTCTTCAACGGCCGCTCGAGTCGCGTGCAATGCATCTTCGACGCGGGCCTTTTTTTGCTTCATGTCGGCTTCGGTTTCTGCACCAACGCTGACCACCGCGACGCCACCGGAGAGCTTTGCACGACGCTCGGACAGTTTTTCCTTGTCGTAGTCGCTATCGGATTGCTCGATCTGGTTGCTCAGTTGGGTGACCCGTGCCTGAATTTCCTTACGAGTCCCGGCACCTTCGACGATGGTGGTTGAACCCTTGTCGATGGTGACTTTTTTGGCTGTACCCAACTGAGATAGTTCTACGTTTTCCAACTGGATACCAAGATCCTCGCTGATCATGGTGCCACCGGTCAAAACCGCAATATCGCTCAGCATTGCCTTGCGACGATCGCCGAATCCGGGTGCCTTGACCGCACAGACATTCAGCGTGCCACGCAGTTTGTTGACCACCAGCAGCGTCAACGCCTCGGCGTCAACGTCTTCGGCAATAATCAACAGCGGAACTCCCGACTGCCCAACCTTTTCGAGGATGGGCACCAGCGAGGCGATGTTGCTGATCTTCTTTTCAAAGATCAGAACCTTGGCGTTTTCCATGTCGCAGGACATCGTATCGGGGCTGGAAATGAAGTACGGGGAAATGTAGCCCTTGTCGAACTGCATACCGTCCACGTATTCAACGGTTGTCTCGGCCGTTTTGCTTTCTTCAACGGTGATCACGCCGTCCTTGCCAACGCGCTCAAGCGCCTGAGCGAGGAGATCGCCGATCACACGATCATTGTTGGCACTGATGGCACCGACGTTGGCAATTTCTTCGGTTTTGGACACTTTTTTGGCCATGCCGTGCAGGTGTTCAACCGCAGCATCCACAGCGCGGTCAATTCCACGACGAACGGCCGTCGGGTTGCTACCCGCAACAATGTTTCGCAAACCTTCTTTAAAGATGGCACGCGCCAGCACGGTGGCCGTGGTGGTGCCGTCGCCAGCAAGGTCAGACGTTTTCTGGGCCACTTCGACAACCAGTTTCGCGCCCATGTTTTCGAATCGGTCTTCCAATTCGATTTCCTTGGCAACCGTGACACCGTCTTTGGTGACGGTCGGGCCACCGAAGGATTTGTTGATAATCACGTTGCGGCCAGTTGGCCCCATCGTGACCGCAACAGCGTCAGCCAGTTTCTCGATGCCGCGGAGCATACGTGCGCGGGCGTGGTCTTCGAACAGTAGTTGTTTCGCCACTTCAATGTTCCTTTATATTTAACGGGCTAAATGTACGTGACATCCGGCCATCGGATGTTGGTTTAATGGAGAGACCTAAAACTAAACGACTTTCGCCAGAATGTCTGACTCGCGCAGAATCTTGACCTCTTTGCCGTCGACTTCGATGTCATTGCCACCGTACTTGCCGAAGATCACTTCGTCGCCAACGGCAACCGAAAGTTCGCCACGCTCGCCGCTGTCCAGCAAACGTCCCGGACCAACGGCCAGGATGGTTCCGCGCTGAGGCTTTTCCTGTGCCGAACCCGGAAGAACGATGCCACCGGCAGTCGTCTCTTCGGCTTCCATCGCCTGGACAACGATACGATCATCAAGTGGACGAATTTTGATTTTTGCCATGATTAATTATCCTTGTACTGTTGTTTTTTAGATTTCGTTTGGTTTTTTTGGGGGGGGGCGGCGCAAATGTCGTGCCCGCCACACGAAGTTGTTGTTTGATTGAACGATACGGGATTACATCATGCCTGGCATACCCATGCCACCCATGCCGCCGCCCATTCCACCCATGCCCGGCATGCCGCCCATACCTCCCATGCCCATGTCACCGCCCATGCCATGATCATGATGATGGTCGCCACCTTCTTCGGGTTCCGAAGGAATTTCGGTGACCAAAGATTCGGTGGTCAGCAACAATGCGGCAACGCTGCCGGCGTTTTGCAGCGCCGTCTTGATGACTTTGGCGGGATCGATCACGCCGGCCTGAACCAGATCGCAGTATTCGCCCGAATCAGCATTGAAGCCTTCGGTTTTTCCTTTGAGGTTGCGGACGCGGTTGACTACAACCGCTCCGTCGTAACCCGCATTTTCCGAAATGTACCGCAGCGGGTACTCGAGCACCTTGCGGATAATTTTCACGCCGGCTTCTTCGTCGCCAATAAAATCCTTCAGCGCTGCCAGAGCTTTGTCGGCATGCAGCAACGCGACCCCGCCTCCCGGGACGATTCCTTCGGCAAGTGCCGCCGCCGTAGCGCTCTTGGCGTCTTCCAGCAGATCCTTGCGTTCTTTCATCTCGGTTTCAGTAACAGCACCAACATTGATCTGGGCAACACCGCCGGCCAGTTTGGCCAGACGTTCCTGAAGTTTTTCGCGATCGTAATCGCTGTCGGTCATCTCGATCTCGTTGCGGATCTGGTCAACACGAGTGGCGATGGCGTCTTTTTTGCCAGCTCCACCCACGAAGATCGTCTCCTCCGAAGTGATGCGCACCTTTTTGACTTTACCCAAGTCGGAGAGTTGAATGCCTTCCAGATCGATCCCCAGATCCTTAAAGATCACTTGACCACCGGTCAGCACGCCCAAGTCACCCATGATAGCCTTGCGACGGTCGCCGTAGCCCGGAGCCTTGACAGCACAGACTTGCAGGATGCCACGCATCTTGTTCACGACCAGTGTCGCCAGCGCTTCCCCTTCCACATCTTCAGCAATGATCAGCAGCGGCTTTTTGGCTTTACTGACAGCCTCCAACAGCGGGATTAAAGCTTTGTTGGACGAGATTTTTTCTTCGAAGATCAGGACGTAAGGATTGTCCAATTCGACGACCATGTTGTCCTGGTCAGTAACGAAATGCGGTGACAGAAATCCCCGATCGAACTGCATGCCTTCGACAACATCGACGTAGGTTTCGGAACCACGCCCTTCTTCGACCGTGATCACACCGTCTTTACCTACCTTCAAAAAGGCTTCGGCCAGTACAGCACCGATGGATGGGTCATTGTTGCCCGCGATGGTGGCGACCTGTTGAATTTCTTTTTTGCTTTTGGAGTCGATGGGATTGGCCAGCTTGTCGACTTCTTTGCAAACTGCTTTGACGGCTTTGTTGATGCCGCGTTGAATTGCCATTGGATCAAAACCGGCGGCAACCATCTTGATGCCTTCGCGAAAAATCGCTTCGGCTAGGACGGTGGCTGTAGTGGTGCCGTCTCCAGCAACATCGTTGGTCTTGCTGGCCGCTTCTTTAACCAATTGAACGCCCAGATTTTCGTAGGGATCGTCCAGTTCGATATCTTCAGCGACCGTCACGCCGTCTTTGGTAATTTTGGGGCTTCCCCAGCCTTTGTCCAGGATCGCGTTGCGGCCGCGTGGGCCAAGCGTGCTGCGAACGGCGCGGGCCAGTTTGGAAACGCCTTCCAGAAGCGGCTTGCGTGCGGCTTCGTCGAATACCATTTGTTTTGCCACCGGATTCCTCCATCTGTGAATTTATGGTGTGTTGATTTCCCAAAAAGGGAGTATCTCTTTTTTGATTGTTTTGTCAGTCTGCTAATCGAGCAAAAGGGCCTGTTGGTACGAAAAAGCGCAAAAACGTCACCCGACACAGCAGAAGCCGACCCCAAAATGCAATCCTTGTGCCAAAGACAGCACAAGCCAAAGACAAGTCAGTGTTTGCAATAGATACCGGAGAAAACTTGGTTTGGGCGACGGATTGGGTGGTAAGAAGGGAAACTGTGAACCCGGCCGATCCAGCCGACAAAAAGTGCCAGCGTGACAAACTGTCATTTGGGAGCAGTGGGAGGGAGCAGTAGGAGGCTTAACGGAGCAGTTCTGGCAATTGAGAGGGGAGCGTGTCTACGCTCGCCCGAGCGTGGAAAATTTGGAAAATAGCCATCCTTTACAATATGTCACTACGCACCCGTTAAATGTACCTGTTAAAAGAAGCCGTATTCACACAATACGAGGCTGTTCTGGTTGGGTTGCCAGGGCAGCAAAGCAGCAAAAAAGATGCCGCAGACTACTCTGATAAGCCTCAAATAAGCCTCGGGCATGTCTCGAATAAGCTGGAGAAGACTGCGTGATTGGGCGATGCTTTGTACCCGGGCTCGCAATTAACGCTGGCACGGAAAGGGCTGGCCACCTCGTTTCCCCTGTTTTTTCGCTTGAAAATCGTTCTGAAATACTTCTCACTTGAGCCGTTGCCAAAAAACCTTTTTTTTGTAAGAATAATGGGCTTAAATTCAGAGATCGCAAGGCCAGCCCGAATCAGGACCGTTATTTTCCATCCGGTGCGTCGGCCCATCACTATCTGTCACCAAAAGAACGCGAAATGACTCGCGTTTCACGGAGTTTTAGTACATGTCACAAGTTGTTGATGTTCAGTTGAAAGACATCCTGCTGTCAAATAGCTCGTTCGGCCCCGCCGAAATTGACATCATCGCAGATCGTATCTGCAACGATTACTCCCAATTCCCACAATTGCGAGAGATCACGCACGAACTGGAACAGCAAACCGAACGCACACCGGCCACATCGGTTCGGTTGGGTATCTGTCAGTTTATGCTGGGCCGCTACCGGGATGCGTTGGAGACACTGGGCAACGCCGATGGCGGTGCACTGGCCTATTTTTACCAGGGACGCTCACACTTCTTTTTGAAGAACAATGACAAAGCGGTGGAGTGCTACGAGTCGGCCAAAACTGCTGGCTATAATGGGGAGCAATGCAAGGTCGCGATTGCGGAAACCAGGCGACAGGCCGGGCAACTGGACGACGCGATGGCGATTCTGGATGACCTGTTCGGCCCAATCGAGCAAACCGCAGAATATCTCTACCAACGCGGTGCAACCATTGCCGCACGTTGCGATAACCCCGACGAAGTCTGCAAACTGTACGAACGCGCAGTCGAGCTCAATGATGCTCATGCCGGTGCACTCTTTGGACTGGCCTTGGAAAACGATCGCCGTGGTAACGATGAAAAGGCGCTCGAATTATACCAGCGTGCAGTTGCTGTTTTTCCCTGCAACGTCGGCGCTCTGTTGAACCTCGGTTTGCTGTACGAAGACCACGACCAGTACGAACGTGCCGTGCGGTGTTACGAACGTATTCTGGAGACGCATCCCACCAACTCGCATGCCAGACTGTATCGCGCTGACGCGATGGCATCGATGGACGAACAGTACGATCACGATCGTGAGAAGGCCAAGCAGCAGATCGCTGGCGTGATGAGCATTCCGATTGCCCAGTTTGAACTTTCGGTTCGTAGCCGCAACTGCCTTCAGAAGATGGGTATCCTGACGTTGGGCGATCTGACGAAAGTTTCCGAACTGGAGCTCTTGAACAGTAAAAACTTCGGCGAAACATCGCTGGTTGAAATTCGCGAGGTCATGGCCGGCAAAGGTCTGATGATCGGTCAGTTCTCGCATGAAAAAGGCGAAGCTGACGAACCTGTTGATCTGAGTCATCTGTCCGAAGATGAACAGGCGCTGCTGGACCGACCGATGTCGGACCTCAACCTGTCCGTGCGTGCCCGCAAGTGTATGACGCGATTGGGGCTGACAACGATTGGTGAATTGATCCGCAAATCGGCCGATGACCTGCTGGAGTGCAAAAACTTCGGCGTTACCAGCCTGACAGAGGTGCGCGAAAAATTGACCCAGCAGGGCTTAAAGCTGCGTGGCGAGTAACCGTACTCTCTGACATATCGTACTCTCTGGCGTATGGTCAGGATCACCAGCAATCAAGCCGATTACTGGTGATTTTTTTATGAGTTGACCTGCCGCATTGAAGTTTCGGACGCCCCCATTCTCCAAATCTGTCCGCATACCCGGCAAGCAAATAGATCAGGACCAATATGAAACTACCTTTCACCAAAATGCATGGCGCAGGAAACGACTACGTCTATGTGGATTGTTTTGCCAACGAAATTCCAGCTGACCCGGCCGCGACGGCGGTTGCCGTATCTGATCGCAACAAGGGGATCGGAGGAGATGGGTTGATTTTGATCTGCCCGTCTAGGGTCGCCGACGCACAAATGCGGATGTTCAACGCCGATGGTAGCGAATCTGAGATGTGCGGTAATGGTTTGCGGTGCGTGGCAAAGTACATTTACGACCACGGGATTGCCGTTAAAGACACTTTGAAGATCGAAACGGGGGCTGGGGTTCTGGCCGTTGAACTGTTTGTGGAAAACGGAAAGGCCGTGGACATCAAAGTCGATATGGGCGAACCGATTCTGGTCCCCGCTAAAGTACCAACCAAACTGGTCGCCAATGACCAGAGCCTGGAATCGCCGGTGGTCGCGGTGCCGCTGGAAATCGACGGGCACCAGCTGGAGGTGACCTGCGTTTCGATGGGGAATCCGCACTGCATTATCTTCGTTGAAAAAGCAACCGACGATCTGGTGTTGAACGTGGGGCCGAAAATCGAAACTGATCCCCGTTTTCCGGCCCGGATTAACGTTGAATTTGTCGAAGTCGTCTCACATGACGAAGTTCGGCAACGCACGTGGGAACGCGGTTCGGGAGAAACGTTGGCCTGCGGAACGGGTGCCAGTGCAGTCTGTGTGGCTGGAGTCTTGACCGGCAAGACCAGCCGTAAGGTGACCAACCATCTGCTCGGCGGGACCCTGACGCTTGAGTGGGTCGAAGACACCAACCACGTCTTCATGACCGGCCCGGCCACCGAAGTGTTCTCCGGAGTCTGGGACCAAAGTTAAAAAAACTAGCCTCGTCAGAAGAATTTGTGGGTGAATTCTGGTTCAGGTAGCGCGCCTAAATTGTGATACAGTGTGGTTTCATAGGCATTTTGGGTTCTTAGCCCATAGGACTTTCTGGTAACCAGTTTTACTTTATTGTTGAAACCCTC
>CALCJM010000063.1 GCA_937967505.1 uncultured Pirellulaceae bacterium
TGCTTCAGGGTCGCTAAAAGTGACCGAAACTGTGCCCGTGATGCCGGCTCCGCCGCCGGTCTCGGAAAAGTTCACCGAATCATAACCTGTGACTGTCTGGTTCGGGCCTGGAGCTCCGAACCGGGTGCGCTGAAAATAGGCCGCCGCCGATGATGGACCACCGGTGCCTGGAGGCGGGCCTTGGCACCACGCTTCACTTGCGGGAAGAAACACGAATAACAAAAGCAACGTTGTGTAACGAAGAAATCTGTAAGGCATAGTAAGTTCTAGGCTTTATGAAAAAAGTGGAGCAGGAGAAGAATAAACCGCGATCCGCTACTCTGGCAAATTGACTTGTACGATGTAACTTAAACGTCCCGAATGGACAGGCGATGCCGCCGCGATCCTGATCGGACCCTTGACACCTGACACCGCCTTGTAAACCACTTGCGCGATTCCCTCGTCAGAAGCGGCCACACTGATTGTTTTTAACTGGTTTTCGAATTGGCCAAGGTGAGCATGAAACGTGACGGGCATTTGAGGCTCCAGTTCCACTTGCAGAATCACTGATTCCCCTTGAAGAATGTCGCGGTACATGGCTCCAACGGGGATCAACGGATCGACGTTTGGGCCCGGTTCTTTGGCCTGTAGTGCGCGCCCCGGTCGTACCTTTACCAGCCATGACTCCGGATCAGCCCGATAGGACTCCAGGTCAAATGCCTCAGGAGCGAAGATCACAGAACGCGCTGCCGGTACGTCTTCCTCTCCGGTAAGTTCGTCGTACAGTGCTGACACCGAGGGGCTTGCGTCACGGGGCACTCCGAGAACCGGGCCCGGATCCGAAAGAGAAGCCAGGTATTTATCACGCGCAGCCAGAGAATCGGTCTTGGCCTCATTGCCCACATCGCGTGCGGGACGCATGACACCACCAACTTCGGCCATGTCTTCTTCATCCACACCAAGCGCGTCTGCCAGTGACTCGGCAGCGCGGGGCTTCTTCTCTGGCCCCTGGATCGCAACGGGAGCGGGTTCAAAAAGCCCAAAATGGCTTATCGTGAGATACGCTCCCCAAAATAAAACAACACCCGCCACCGACAAGGCCAAAAATCTGGAAGTACTCAATGGGACCACTCAAGAAAGGCTAAACGAAAAGGAAAACAACCCACCAGCTTGAACAGCGTTGATTCAACAAACGGTTCGAAATCCGGTATTACGATCCGTTGTAGCAATCTGAAATCCGCATGCAAGAAAATTCTTCGACATTGGGAAGATTTTTTTTAGATATTGTTTTCAGCGATCTGAATTCCCCCAAGAGTCATTTAGATTGCGAAAGGAGTGACATGTCGCTCACCGGAGCGATGTTGATCGAACTGTGATCGAACTGGAAGTTCCATAGTTCTTCAAACCGGAAACCAAAGTTAGGCGACTGGCAGTTAGGAATTTACCATCCGTTGGCGACGCTGCCAGCGTCGCCAACGGTAGGCTTTCAACTGCCAATCGCCGCCAATCGCCTTAAGCCAGCCGGCCAGCCAGCCGTGTTACGGACTCGTGCGCCCGGTGGTGTGGGAGGGGGGAAGTCGCGCGGCTTCCCCCTCTGTCCCGATGCGACCATGGTTCCAACTATCAATCAGAAAATCATTTCCAAAAAAATCATATTTTGACAAATATCCCTTTAACCCTCGCGAAAACTCCCCATCAGTCAGTCGTCGTTGGCTTTTTTGATCGAAGATTTCCTGTTCGACCGCCACCGGCCCAACTACCTTCGGGGAACTATTATGAAAATTTTCAAAAAGCTTGTCATTGGTGCTGTGGGAGCCGTGTTGGCAGGCGGTTTTCTTTATGGCAACAACTTGCTGCCTTACACCCAGACGGCCTATCAACAAATGGTTGATTCGGCCCATGACGCTGTGCCGATAGCGTTTCAGATTGAAGCTGCCAAAAAACAGCTGGAGCAAATCGGACCGGAAGTCAATTCGATGTACCACCAGATCGCCAAGGAGAAAGTTCAGATCAAGCGGTTGGAGCAGCAGTTGTCGCAAGCGCAGGCTGAACTGGAAAGCAGCGCAGGTGAAATGCTGTCCCTGCGGCAACATGTGAAATCGGGTAAGCAATTTTTTGTGGCTTCCAATGCAAAAGCCTACACGACTGAGCGTGTCAAGGAAGATTTGCGGCACCGTTTCAAGTTGCATTTGACGGCCGAACAGCGTACCGAAACAGCTGCCAAGACGTTGGAGGTGCGCCGCGCGGCATTGAAAACAGCTTTCGAAAGCCTCGAAAAGGCGCAGTCCCAGCAGCGCGAGTTGGCGGTGCAAATCGAGACGCTGACCGCCCGTAACCGGATGAATCATTTGGTCAAAACAACGCATCACTATGACTTTGATGACAGTCAACTGGCTCGTACGCGCAACATGGTCGAAGACATCAGCGCCCGTATCGAAACAGAAGAGGAACTGCTGAATGTTGCGCCAGTTGCCTTTGGCCAGATCCCGGTTTCCAAAAATGAAGTGGCCGATGGTGAAAATATTCTGGAGGAAATTGACGCCTGGTTGGATGCCAAACAGGGCCGGCAAACAACGGAAGTCGAAGCAGAAGTGAACACAGACAAAAAAGTCGTGCAGGATCCGGAATTGGTCATGGCTCAATAGCCGGTCTCCGATGGCGTTGCATACTTCCAGGCGGTCTATTCTACGCTGCCTTACGCCCGTTCCTGTGAGGAACGGGCGTTTCTCATGTGCGGTAGGGTTGGTGCCAGCGCAATTCCGGCCTTTCAAGTTTCTCCAAATAGGGCATACTTGTCATTGATCCAATGGTTCCGCGCGGCAGCACTTTTTCCGTTGCCGGAACCGCAGTTCGTCATCACTTAAACGGCCGACCAGCGTCGGTTCGGTATCTACCCATGAAACTTATTCGATTCGGCGATGTTGGCTCTGAACGGCCCGGCTTGCTTCTGTCCGGCGGGCGTTCCGTTGATGCGTCCGGTTTTGGCGAGGACTACAACGAGCATTTCTTTGAAACCGATGGGCTTGAGCGTCTGAAGCGGTGGGCGGATCAGCATGCGGAATCAGCGCCCGGGATTGACCCTGCCTTGCGGGTGGGGGCTCCCATTGCGCGGCCCGGCAAGATCATTTGCATTGGTCTAAACTTCAAGGATCATGCCGAGGAAACGGGTGCGGAGTTGCCGCGCGAACCAATTCTTTTTTTCAAAGCTTCTTCCGCCTTTTGTGGTCCCAACGACAATCTGATCATTCCACGTGCGAGTCACAAAACCGACTGGGAGGTCGAACTGGCGGTGGTCATCAAGAAGAGGGCCAGCTACGTCGCCGAAAAAGAGGCGATGGACTACGTGGCCGGTTATGCGCTGCACAATGACTATAGCGAACGGTCGTTTCAACTGGAGCGAAGCGGTCAGTGGGTAAAGGGGAAAAGTTGCGATTCATTTGCACCTTTGGGCCCCGTTTTGGCGACCCCCGAGGAAGTGGAAGACGTAAACAACTTGAATATGTGGTTGAAAGTGAACGGCGAGATTCGTCAGGACAGTAACTCGTGTCAACTGTATTTTAAAATTCCGTTTCTGATTCACTACATCAGTCAGTTTATGACGTTGTTGCCGGGTGATGTGATTTCCACCGGGACGCCACCGGGCGTCGGCATGGGTCACACTCCCCAATTGTTTCTAAAACCGGGTGACGAAATTGAATTAGGTATCGAAGGTCTGGGAATTCAGAAACAGACGGCCGTCGGTGCGTGAGTGCGCCGGTGCAGCGTCGCGCTGATACCGCTGAATATCTGCTTTACGCCAATCTCAAACCTGCCGGCAGTGCTTCGCCAAACACCTGACCTTGCTGTTCGGAGCCAAAGTCCCCGCCATCGCGCACCAAAGCTGCCAACGTTTCATCGGCCCCTTCAATTTCCAACCACGCGACGACGCGCTGGCGTAAGTCCCCCGAGATATCACTGTATCGACTTCCGGTGCGGTGGCACATTTGCACGACCGGAAATTGAACCATCGGAAACGTATCTCCGCATTCGGTCATCAGCGCTGTAATCCACGGGGTGACCGCATCGGGTGGACAAACGGTATTAATCGGTCCGTACATCGGTTGACGCTGTCCCAGGCGACCCAGTGCCCAGAGCATGGCGTTGCGGCTGTTGATCAAACGTTTTTTGTCTTTTAGCGCGACAATTAAATCGCCCAGTTCGACCTTTTGTTTCACCGGCAATAATTCCAGCGCACCCAACAACCGCCAGACTTCCGCAGATTCCTCCGGTTTCAGTGGAACTGCACCGCCTTTGGGGGCGTTGCCCGCCATCTGTTTGGCCAACGCGCGGATCGCGGCCAGCAATGGTTGCGCGATTGCCGATTGCTGGCCGGCGGACAGTCCTCCTGACAACCTTCGCCACAAAATCAGCGATTCATTCTGGATATTGGCCGCCGGATGGACCAGATTACCCCGCACGTGCCGCCACGATTCGGTGACCCGCCAGTCGTCCAGTGCCATGCCGTAACCCGGTCGCAGCGCGTACCCCATCAGGTTCAACCACCGCGCTTCATGAGCCATACTTTTTCTGCGCCCCTCACGGCAATCCATCAGGGTTTCCCAGATCTTGCGCAGTAAGGACATCGGCCATTGGTGCCGTTCCAGTTCCAGAGTCTGTGACAGCGTTTTGACCAATTCGCGTGGTTTGAGCGGATCGGCATGTTTCGTTTCGAACACGCGCTGAATCACTTCCCGGCAATCGACCCACAGTGTTTCATCAATGACCCCTTCACTTTCGCCGGAGGACTGATGGGCCTGTATGTCGGTTTGCGTGCCGGATCGAACATCGAATTGCAGTTTCCAGCTGCGCTCTTCGTCCGTTTGGTGGCACGATAAATCGATGGTACCGATTTCGGTCAGCCCCACTTTTAAACTGACGGTCACATCGCGTTTTTCATTTTTGCTTTTGACTTTCAGCACCGTGCGGATTGGCGGCAGCGCGGTCAGTTGCTGGCGATCGATGGTGATAATCTGCCCGGGTAGATCCGCCAGTCGCACGGAGGAAACATAGATTGAAAATTCGACCGGTTGCGAGATCGTCAACAAAAATGTCTGGTCTTCGAGAGAAAATGCCTGTCCGGGTTCGGCGCTGCCGGGCATGAAACAAATGGCTCGGTCGTTGCCAATTCCGATGTAGTAACTTCGCGCCAGTGACGCCGCGATGCGGACGCCTTCGTCCCGTCGGACCATTCCGTAGTACGCAGCCCCACGCGCGACCGCCAGGTCCAGGCGATCGCTATCCAGCAACGCCGGTTGCCATTGCGGGCCGCGCGAATCACGAAACCAATCCGAAATTTGTCCGACCAGACGTTCCTGCAAGAGAGAGGATGCAAAGAAACCTCCATTGAACAACACAATGTCCGGTGCCGCCAGATCTGTAATCGCTTGTTGATCATCCGGTATTTCACCTTCGAGACCGGCAGTAGCATGCGCCATCAAAAAATCGGCCAGATAGCGCGTGATGGCTGGATCGCTGGCATACGGTAAACCAAATTCCTGAAATCCACTGGCATGATAGACGGGCCCGTCGTTGATACTTACTTTCGGCAAAAAACCTTCCAAGATCAGATTCCGAATCTCGTCGCGCGAGACCTCGACCTGCTGGCTGCCGCCGATCAATTTCGAACCGCGTCCCGGTAAACTGATCGTTACTGATTGTGGAGCATCCTCGGATAACATTTGCTCCTTGACCTTGCGGCTGCTGCCGACCAGAGCGTCCCACTGGGCCGATTCCAGCTGCCCATCGTCGGTCAGTTTGGCCTCGACATGTTTGGCGATGGCGAGGTCCAGGTTGTCACCGCCCAAAATGAGATGATTGCCGACCGCGACCCGGTGAAACTGAATGCGTTCGGTCGCCGAATTGTTCCTCGAATCGGTGGTCTGACCGGCTTCCTGATTGCCGGCGCTTTTGACGCGGATCAGTGTCAGATCGGTGGTTCCGCCTCCGATATCACAAACCAAAATTTTCTGGCCGACGTTGACCCAGTTTTGCCAGTTGGATTGACAGTCCGGTTCATCAGGTGCATTCGATTGGCTACCCTGATCGTGTCGGTGGACCCAAGCGTAGAATGCGGCCTGAGGTTCTTCGATTAAAACGACCCGTTTCAACCCCGCCATGCTGGCGGCCTGGATGGTCAAAGCGCGTGCGACTTCGTCGAATGAGGCCGGCAGCGTTAACACGATATCCTGATCGGCCAACCGGTGGTCCGGGAACTGTTGGTTCCAAGTGCGGGCAATGTGGTCCAGGTAGCAACTGCTGACTTCCACCGGGGACAGTCGTTTTACATCCGCTGCCGCTTGCCAGGGCAACAGCGCGCTGGTGCGATCGACCGCTGCGTGACACAGCCATGACTTGGCCGATGCGATCCCGCGTCCGGGTGTGCGGGCCATCTCGTCCCGCGCCCAAGCGCCAACACAGGCGCTGGTTTCATTTTTTTTGGAGGGCGCGTCGTGCCATTCCATGACGACGCCGGAGCGGTCGGTGGAACCCGGTGGCTGATAGTGGAAAGAGGGCAGGGTATCGAGCGATTCGGTTTCGCCAAACGCAACGCGTTGCGGAATGGACAGAATGCGGATCTGCCAGGGGGATTCCTCGGCGTCGATCCATGTGACGGCCGAGTTGGTCGTCCCCAAATCAATTCCCACGACATAGCGGCTGGGCAGTTCGTCAATCAGTGTGTCAACGGTTTGGTCTTTGGGCCGGGGTTTCTGAACTGCCGTCATCAACTTTTGTCTCTCACATTAAACTCGAGTTTCCAGCGTCGTGCCGATTCCTGCCCATCGACAGCGCTGGCACACCATAGTTCGAACATGCCCAATTCGGTGATCTTTGCATCAAACTTCACCGGTACAAATGTTTCGTCGGTCCCATCGACCGTCAACGTTGTCAGCAGCGGATCGGTTTCGAGCAGTTCTTCGTCAGTCCACCGATCCAGCAACTGGCCCGGCCGGTCTTCCTTGCGTGTTTTGGAGGCAAAGAACCGGAAACTGACCGGCTGACCCACGACCAAACCGATCGGATTCGATTCGACCGACAGTTCGGTGCCTTCTTCCATCCCGAATGGCACAACACACAACGCCTTGAGCGGCCGGGGTGCACCGGGGATCGCCAGCCCGGCGGTTTCGATGCCCACGTAGTAGGAATTACCGACACCACCGCGAATACGCATGCCTCCGGAGTGCTTATTCAAACCGTAGAAACAGGCTCCACGAGCCACCGCAAAATCCAGATCTTCGCCGCCCGCCAGCGCGGTGACCGCCGCCTCTGTAGGTTGCTCACCGTCGGATTTTTTGTCCCAACTGCCAATCACCTTCAGCATGCGGTTGCGAAATCCGTCCGCCTTGAAAACACCGCCGTTGAACAGAATGTGTTTCGGCAAAACCACGTCGCCATTTTCGACGCAGTGTTGTTTTACGAACGCGGCGATGTGACGGGTGATGCCCGGATCGGACTCGTAGGGCAAACCGATTTCCTGAAAACCCGACATGGGTTGACGCTGTGGTGCATCATCGATCGCACATGCGGGGAAGAATCCGTCCAGCAGTAATGCCGAAAGTGCCGATTTATCCACGTCCACCGAAACCGTCGACGCGATCAGTTTGCTACCGCGTCCCAGAATTGAAATCGGATGTGTCTGCGGTCCGTTTTCGGTCAACAAGGTTTCTTTGGCCATCCGGCAGCTGTGCCACAGCGCAACGGACTGCCACGGATCCAGTTCCGTTCCGTTTTCGGCAAATTTTCCGGCCACAAAATGTGCCGCAGCAAGGTCCATATTGTCGCCGCCGACGAGTAAATGATCGCCAACGGCGCTGCGTTTGAGCACCAGTGCGCCCCCCTCTTCTTCGACCTTGATCAAGGTCAGGTCGGTCGTTCCGCCGCCAACATCGCAGACCAGAACCGAGTCATCGACCTTTAGCATTTTTCGCCATGCGTCGCCCTGTTGGTCCAGCCAAGCGTATAGCGCTGCCTGGGGTTCTTCCAAGAAAACAAAATTCTCACCCAGCCCCGCCCCGATGGCGGCCTCGCGCGTCAGTTCTCTGGCCACCGGATCAAAGGACGCGGGCACCGTCAGTACAACTTGTTGGTCGGCGATTGGGCTGTCGGGAAATTGATCGTGCCAGGCGTCAACCAGGTGTTGCAAATATTGCCGGGCCGCGGCCACCGGAGAAATTTTTGGGACTTCCGCCGGAGCGTTCCACGGCAAAATGGCCGCCCGTCGGTCAACGGCATGATGGCACAACCAACTTTTCGAGGCGCCCACGGTTCGGTCCGGCGCGTCTGCTGATCGCGTGCGTGCCAGTTCACCGACGGCAAACGAGCGATTGGTGGCCCAGGGCAAATCGTAAGCGCCCTGGCCGGTTTCTGCTGGGTTGGCGATGTACGAAAACGAAGGCAGGCTGGATTTTGATTCCGTTGTTCCCGGTGCTACCAATTGCGGCAACGACAGCAGCTGCACTTTACCCGATCCGTCGGATTGTAACTCTGCGAATGCCAACACACTGTTGGTTGTTCCCAGATCGATTCCAATGATGTACTTCATGCGTTACTTAATTTCCAGTTCGATCGGAGCGATAACCAGTGCGGCGGATCCGGATCCGTTGTACTTGGGGACCTCGCAGCGCGTCGCCTGCCAGCCATGATGCGTCAGCGTTCCGTTGAAGGGGGCATCGCCAGACACGTTGCCCGTCAATCGGTACTCGGCCGGGTCAAATTTGGCTGGCGTTTCCACCGATTGGCCGTCCTGTGCGTCGGTCAATGGTTGTAGTGCAAACATGCGTTCCAGCACGGCCCGGGTATCACGCAGCACGTCGCGCGCGGCACCTCCGATTTGGGCATCGGTGTAACCGTCGAGCGACTCATTGACCAGATCCAGCAACCGCGCCTCGCGTTGCAGTGCCGCCAACAGACTGATCGCATCGCTGCGAGCTGGCGTCGGATTGGCCTTTGGTTTTTTCGGGGAAGCGGCCGGTGTTGCTGCCGGGGCTTCGATTGCTGCCGGCACGGTCAGTTTACCGTTGGCGAAATCTTCAAAAGATGCACTCAGGTCCCGATTGGTCAGCAGTTTAAAAAAGGCCTTGGTGGCCACCATCAATCCCATTTTCTGGCTCGTTGCGATTCAGGGAGTTTTTGTCCAATTAACGATGGCCGTAGTTTAGTACGTTTCGTCAAATGTTGCATGTCCTTTGATGCCGCAGGCCGTCTATTTGAGTTTCTTGATCGCTGCTGGCAAATCCGGGTCCACAATTCCCCATTCGCCACGCCCTTCGTCGTTGATGCGTTGATCGACGTGGTCACGGATCTGTTCAATATCGGCGTCGTGATAGCGCGCCCACTGATCACGCGGCGGGACTTTGAGCGGCCGGACGATGCGGAAACCGATCGTTTGCCCTTGGGTGCTGGCAAACCACCAGGGACTTTGTGGCGAATTGGGATCGTAGCTTCGCCATGTGTCGTCATCGGACTGTCGGCGGGCGGCGCAGCGGCAGCGCGCGGCGTCACTGTCCCATGATCCGCCCCGTAATACACGCGGGAACAATTTTTTGGGCCACGCAACGACATGGGCGGCTGAACTGGATTTGCGACGACCGTACCAGTCGGCATGATATTGATCCAGTACCCACTCCGACACATTGCCGTGCATGTCAAACAGGCCCCAGGCGTTGGGCTGCCGTACGCCAACCTTGCTGGTGACATCATCACTATTGTCGATGAAACAACCGTGCTGCTTTAATTGCTGCGGGTTGTCACCAAAACAGTAAGCCGTGGTCGTCCCGGCGCGGCAGGCGTATTCCCATTCGGCTTCGGTCGGTAACCGGTAGAACTCACCGGTCAGCAGGCTGAGCCATTTTGTGTATTGCCTGGCGGCGAACTGGCTCATCGCGACTGCCGGTTGTCGCGCGTCATTGCCAACTTCGTAGACAAACCCCGGATCGTATAACTGCGACGGAGCAGTAACCGCATCGATCCGGTTGGCTGCGGTGACCTGGCGGATTTTCAGATCGTTGAACCGGTCAAAGACGGTACACAGTTTCATAAACTGTTGATATTCACTCCAGGTGACTTCGTGTTTGCCCATCCAGAACGCATCGACCCGGACCTGCACCGCTGGACCTTCGTCGGCGTTGCGACCGGGTTCGGTTTCCGGGCTGCCCATCAAAAATGTTCCCGCCGGAATCGGCAGCATGTCGAATGCGACCTCCGTTCCGGGGATGGTTTTGCTGTACGGGTCAAACTCCGGAGTCGATTGAATTGTTTCAGCGCGATCCACTTCCTGCGCCCAAATGCGTTCTGTAATTGCCATGCAACACAGAATTGGCAGCATTAAAATCAGCGTGGGAAGCGTATGCATATCTTGAATGGCGCGGGAGATTATTTTTGTGGGGGTTGGTGTTCGTTGCTTCATCCGTGATTGATTAAGGCGATTGGTAGTTGGAAGCTTATCGGAGGCGACGCTGGCAGCGTCGCCAACGGATGGTAAATTTCTGACTGCCAGTCACCTAAAGCACTTTGGTCACGCCGGGAATGGGGACGGGGTTGATTGGAACATCACCCCACGCATACTGATCCGGGCCCAGTTTGAGAGCGCTGTTGAAGCACTGTTCCCACGTCAGTGTTTTGCCACTGTAGGCTGCCATGCGGCCCATGATCGCAATCATGGTGCTGTTGCACATGTAGTGTCCGTTGTTGATTGGATTGCCGCTGCGGATGCTTTTGAAGAATTCGACATGTTCGTTGCGATACATGGATGGCTTGGGGCCGCGATAACGCCATTTATTGCCGTCGTTGGTTTCGATGCGGTGCTTGAGAATTTTGGCTTGCCCTTGGGTTCCCAGTACCAGTTCGTCGGTATGCTGATCGGTGTCGGCCTGTTGGCGGCAGGTGAAATAGACGCGCTGGCCTGAAGCGTATTCGTAGAATACCGTGAAATGGTCGTAGATGTTTCCCCACTTTTTACCGACGCGTTGCTGCCGCCCGCCGATCGCCATGGCTCGAACCGGCGGCACGTCACCCAGCAACCACGCTGTTTTATCCAGCGAGTGGACGGCCTGTTCCACAATGTGATCCCCCGATAGCCAGTCATGATACAACCAGTTTCGGATCTGGTACTCCATGCGGCTCCAGTCTTTCTGGTCACCACGATGCCACAACGTGCTGGAGTTGTAGCAGGACTCGATCGACACGATTTCTCCAATCATGTTCTCTTCCAGAACCTGGCGCATGGTTTCCTGAACACCCAGATCGTATCGCCAGCACAACCCAGAGACAATCGACAGTCCTTTTTCAGCGGCGGTTCGGCACGTCTTCAGGACACTGCGCACGCCGGGTGCATCGACAGCGACCGGTTTTTCAACAAAGCAATGCTTGTTTTGCCGGACAGCCCAAGCGAGATGTTCGGGGCGAAAATGGGGCGGCGTTGCCAAGATGATAACATCGCTGGCATCAATGACTTTTTTGAAGCTGTCAAATCCATCAAAGACCTGATCGTCAGCAACCGTTGCCCGGTTGGCGAAGGTTTTATGCTTGCGAAAGTTTTTCTGCCGCGCTGCTGCGCGATCGCCGAAGGCGTCTCCAATGGCGACCAACTTGATATGAGGGTCGGCGTGCAAAGCGTCAAAGACCGCTTGTTCGCCGCGTCCGCCACAACCAACCAGGCCCAGTTTCAACGTTTCCTCATGGCCGGCATGAACCGCTGGTGCGAACAGCGCGGGTGCCAGAGCGACGGTGCCAGCGGTGGTCGTCGATGTTTTTAAAAAAGTTCGACGCGATGGTGAATCAGGCACAGTAGCTCCTGTGAAAGATAATTTCTGTTAACCCAGCGCGCGTTCCATGCGTTGGGCGATATCCTGCAGACGTTCTCGATCGCCGCCGGGCACCTCGGCGGTCGACCAACCGGTGAAATTGATCTTCCTCAGGGCTGCGGTGACTGCGGGCCAATCGACTTCGCCACTGCCAATTTTGCAAAACCCGTCTTGTGGGTTCCAGTCTTTGATATCCAGTTTAACGATGCGTGGTCCCAGAGTTTCGATCCATTGCGCACCGGGAGCAAATTTTTGGGCATTGCCAACATCAAAATAGACGCCAACCCACGGGCTGTTGATTTCGTCGATATAGTCTTTCAGTTGATCGGGCGTTTCACAGAACCCGTTCCAGACGTTCTCAACCAGAATTCGCACACCCAATCTTGCGGCCACGGGGATGCTTTTGCGGATCTCGACAATCGACCGTTTCCAGACGTGGTCGTGATTCTCTTCGTCACCGGTGACTTTGCCGGGGACCAGCAATACGGTGTCGCCACCAAATGATTTGGCATCCCGAAGTGCTCGAACCAGAAATTGCTGGCCACCGGCGCGCGTCTCCGGATCGGGGCTGGAGAGTCGAACTTTCCAGTGCCTCATATCGACCACACCGTGAACTGGCATGCCGGTTTGGACACTGGCCGCGCGAATCTCGGTGGCAGAAATCTCTGTCGGGCTGATCAGTTCCATTCCGTCATATCCCAATGCCTTGCACAGCTGAAATCTTTCCAGCACACTGCCGTGGGTCTTGGTCATGCGCCATTTTACCGAACGAAGAATGGACCGGCGTTGCGATGTCGTTTTGGTGTCTTGTGCGAAACAGGTGGCTGAAAGGCCCAGGGTTGCTGCCGTACCGCCTGCGGCTGTTATAAATTGGCGGCGGCAGGGGAGAGTTTGATTGGACATGGTTATTTCCGGCAAATGGTTGAAGAAAGATAATGAAGCACCGCACAATCGCGTTGCCAACATCCGATTTTATTTGGCATGCTGTAGCATCGGCACCAGTTTAATAAATTCATTGAACGGGAGATGGCGGAGATAGCTGTGGCGTGGTTTCTTGAAAACGAAATTGGAGCCGTCGATATGAAAACACTCCCAGCCGTTTGCACCCAAACGATTCAACTGATCTTCGATCGAGGTCGCTTCAGCGGCATCCAAGGTAACGGTTTTGTACTCCCATGACTGCATGTTTTGCCAGTCCTGTTTCAGCCACTGACTGGTGCTGTCAGCGGTGGTCAAGCCACTTTTCTTGAGCGTTTCGAAGGTGTTGTTTGCCCAGCCTGCCGCGTCGTTGGCCGCGTCACCGCTGACGGTCGCGGCATCGCCGATTCTCCCCTGCACCCAGTTGGAAGCACCTTTGGCCGTCGCACCGGTTCCCGATGTCGCCCGCTGTAGCAGACTGCCCGCCTTCCCCAGCAGCCCCTGATCAGGGGACGACGGTTCATCGGCTGTTTCAGACATTTCAGATGTCTCGATTTCACTGGGGGATGCCGCAAAATCTCCAGTAGGTGATTTTGATGTGCGATTTTCCCGGATGGGAGGCTCGTCGGCACAACCGGTTAATCCAATTGAAATCGAGCTGAACGAAATCAGACTTACCAGGAGAAATTGCAGAGGCGTGGCCAAAGTAAATCGTCTATTTTCATAGCGATGGCGGTTCATGTATCGTTCCTCTCTTTTTGGTTTTCGTGTGTTCGTCCGTGACGGGCAATTCTATCGGGAAAAAGGTGGCAGGTGGCGTGGTTCTGGGACAAAATTTCGTAGCGTCCAATGTATCCAACGTAAAGTGGCTGAAGTTGCCTGAAAATGGCTTCTAGACAGGATTGGCGATTGGCGGGGTACGCGCTGCGGATAAATTATGGGTTCGTCATTCCTGTATCCTATTGCGTCAAATTTGCCGGATGTCTCCAACCGGCCGGAACCAAACCGTTGTCAACACGCCAAACACATTCCATCCTTTTTCAAACCTCGCCCTATGGCAATCTCGACGCGATTGTCGAGCACGATGGACGGGCGGTTTATTTTTACCTGTCCGCAGGACAGAGATCGGATAACCGATTCGGGATGCGCGCCTGTTGGGTGCGGAATCTGGAACTTGGCCCGCATGTGATCAACCAGGAAGACATGGAGGCCGGTATCGCGCCGATGCTGCCACGGTACGATTGTGCCGATCCACAATTGACGCGCCTGCCAGGGGCCGATTCTTTGGAGGTTGTGTGGCTGGAGGAAGGCAACGGGGCGGCGCTGTATGAACTGCCCGATGCGGAATGGAAACTGCAACAACGCCAGTTGATCGCCGTCATTCCTCCGTGGAGCGGGATTGATGGCTTCCATGGATACGCCGCCAATTGTGTCAACGAGACCCGTGTTTGCTGGCCGATGCCGGATAACCCGTTGCTGGTGCAGCGGATTGATGCGGCGCGTGAATTCTGGCAGTCGTGGGCCGCCAAACCATCCTCCGCTGGTGGTGATCCCGGCCCACTGACGCCATTCGCCCTGCAGCAACCCCGGGTGCTGGCCAATTACCGGGAGCGCTTTGGCGTTGAACCTGGAGAAGAGAAATATTTTGCTGCCGCAGGCCAACAGTTTCCGTTGCGTGGTCTGATTCATCTGCAAACGGATCGGTTCGAGGTGATTGCCACCGCAGGAATGTCGGTTTGTCCGCAACCGGCGGTTGAAATGTTTGTGGATGACCCTGCCAGCTTTCGACGCATTGAGTTGGCGCTAATCGTGCCGCGTCAGGGAGACTCTCAAATGCTGTCGTCGGCGATGGAGCAGGTCAGTGGTCTTTCAGGATACCCCTGGAAACAGATGACGTGGCTACGTGACGGGCATACGTGTGGTTTTTCGTTTGGCCAATACTCCGCAGCGCTGCTGCTGAAGGATGCAGCTGGCAGTCAGTTGGTGGGGGTGCAAGAGGGGGGACTGCCGCAGTTTCGAGGCGATCCGGTCAATTTGCTGTGGTTGCTGCCCATCACCGAGGGGCAATTGGAGCAACTGCAAAGTGGATCCTTGACGGCCAGTGAATTGGTAAAACAGTGGAATTCGGCCCGGCCTGAATGAGCCTGAACAAGGCTGAACGGGTCGGGATTGCCTAGAGACGTGGGGGCCTCTTATTTGGGGGGCATCGATTTGAGTATTGAATTAGTTGCACAGAGGATATGGATTGAGTTTATCCTGTGTGTGGCAAAAAGTTGCGAAAGTGCCAGATCCTGATTTTTCCCGCAAAGATCGAGGGTTACAGGCCGAAACAGTTACTGAATACGTGACAGGACAGCGCGAAATCGGCCTATCCTGTTGGCCAATCACAAAATGGCTGGAATTCGGGCAAATACGTGTTAATCTTAAACGAGTCAACAGGACGACCACTTCCTGACCGAACCTGCTGACAGGGATTTGCTCCGTTCCAATCATGGTAGTGGATGTCTGGTCTGTTAACGGTCCAGCGGTAAGCCAATTCCTTTTCAGATTCACGAGCGTTTGGCACGGCATTTCGGACATCTCGAAGTCCGCCGTAAGGCGAGGCCTCGAACTTTTTCTCTATTCCAAAAACAATACGATGACTAATTCTATCAAGCGTTTTGCAAACATTCGTTTTGCGATGCTGGCCGTACTGGCGGCCGCGTTCTCGATTTCGTACTCTCAATCGATAATGGCTTTGCAGGTCAAATCGACCGGCCGTTTTAACCGAAAAGGGGTCGTGCGGGCAATTTCAGCCGGGCAGATCACCGTCCGTCATTACGACGGTGAGCGTACGGTCTACAAGATTCAAGACAAGGATGAATCTGCCATGTCGGTCGGTGGGAACATCGGTCGCAACCCGGCCGAGATCATGGTGAAAGGTTCTCTGCCACGTGATTTGGCTCAATCGGGCATGGTCGTCCGTATGGAAGCGCGAATGACCCGCATGGGTAAATCGGTCAAGCCGATTGATCAATTTTTCGCGGTCGATCGAACCGAGGAACTGCGCGTCGATGCGATGGAGTCTCTTGAAGACAATAAAGAACTGATGTTCACCATTGTCGGGCGTGTGGTACGTTCCACCGGTGCGGGGTTATTGCTTCAGGTTCCCAAATCGCGGTTCGCGCGGGACGGTCGCATCGAGGTCAAAGTCGATTCTGAGGGAACGATGGAATTCGAGATGGATAGTCTCAACCGTGTGATTCCCGGTGATACCGTCAACAGCATGTCGGGCGTGACCTACTCCAATGGTGACAACGTAATCAAGACCATCGATATCACGATGACGGCAGCTCGCAAGAAAGTTGAAACGGTTGATTCGTGGAATGACCAACTGGTTCAGAAATATGGCTATCTATCCGATCAGCCCGTGCCGAGGCGAATGGTCAAGTCGCAGCACTTTCACCTGTACACCGACATTTCCGAACTTCAGGCAAAAGTCCTGTTGGCGAAACTGGAAATGATGCATAACTTGATCAAGAGGTATTATGGTACTCAGCCCAAACAGGCGGTTGAATGCTATATCGTTCATGATTTTGCCAACTGGAACGGCGACACCAGCATTAACACTTCAGGAAGAACTGCCATTGAAAGTGGATCGGGAGTGACGGTTTCCGGTGCCGGGGCGGGACTGTTAAGTATGCAAAACGACAGCAGCAGTCTTCAGGCCGGTCGGATGGACTACGGTGGTTCCTCGGGCGGTGCCTACCGTGGGTCAGCCGGATTACCCATGTCCAACGCCACGGTCTATTCCTGTGACAATCATAACATTGTGCAACACGAGGCGGTTCATGCCTTTTGCATGATGGCATTTGGATCCACGGGTCCAACCTGGTACTCTGAAGGCATGGCAGAAATGGGGAATTACTGGCGTCCCAAGGATGTCTCGGTCAACATTGACCCTGTGGTGATCGACTACCTGACATCGTCACCGCGCAAATCGATGGTGGAAATCGTCAATGAAGAACAAATCACCGGCGATTCTTGGCAGGCCTATGCATGGCGGTGGGCGTTGTGCCACCTGTTGGCAAATAATTCGAACTATGCATCGCGCTTCAAAAAGCTTGGCATCAACATGATGAAAGGCTATGAGGATTCCTTCTACGATGCCTTTGGAGAGAACGAAGCGGAACTGGCGTTCGAGTACGACCAGTTCCTGCAGAACATGTCCAACGGATACCGGGTAGGGTTGTGCAAGTGGGACTGGAAGACCAGACCTTCTGCACTCAATTCCAAAGCGATGTCCAAGAATGCCGTGATGGCTCGCAAGGGCTGGCAGGCCACCAAAGTCAACCTAGTCCAAGGGCAGTCTTATGATTTTGCCGCCAAAGGAACCTGGAAACTGTCTGAAGATGGCGACCCGGTTTCCGCCGACGGAGTGGATGGTGAAGGCCAGTTGATCGGTGCCATTTTCAGCAACTACCAACTTTCGGAGCCATTTCAGCTGGGGAAAAAAGGACGTTTTGTGGCCGCCAGCGACGGGCAGTTATTCCTGAGATGTGACGATCGGTGGAACGAATTGGCCGACAACTCCGACCAACTGGCCGTCTATCTGCGGCTGAGCAAGAAACGCCAGAAGTAGCCCGGGTTTCTGACGTTTTGCCATACCATCACATTTGTGGCCATTTTCGGGTTGGGAGAATTAGCCGGTTGACCTGCCGTAACCAGTGGTTTAATCTTTGCCCTATGATTCAAAACACGCAACATCACCGCCATCATCATTTCCTGTTTTAGGATCAGGTGGACGGTTTTGGATTGATAGATACAAAACGCCGACCACAATGGTCGGCGTTTTTTCGTTTGTCAGTCAGTTTTTAATCCACCTGGCGGCATCCAAAACGCAGACCCCACAGACCCGGCGGCTTTTTTCTTTCCCGGAAAACAACAAGGTTACAGTGACGATGCCAGACCAACGCGACCAAAATAAAATGCGAATTGCCTTACCCAAAGGCCGAATGTTTGACGAAATTGTTTCGCTGCTCAAGGGAGCCGGAATCTCAATCCGAAATTCGGAGCGCGGGTATCGCCCCACGCTGTCGCTGCCGGGCACCGATGCCAAAATTCTCAAACCGCGCAACGTGATTTCCATGCTGGCTGCCGGAGCACGTGATTTTGGCTTCGCGGGTGCCGACTGGATTTACGAAATGGGCGTCGAATTGCACGAGGTGCTGGATACGCAACTGAATCCCGTTCGTCTGGTCGTGGCGGCACCGCATGAAGTGCTGATTGACGGGGTGCTCCCCAAACGACATTTGGTGATTGCGTCGGAATATCCCAAAATGGCCGCCGACTGGATCAAGGAAAACAATCTCGACGCCGAAGTTCTCACAACCTACGGTGCCACCGAGGTCTTTCCGCCCGAAGATGCCGACATCATCATCGACAATACCGCCACCGGTTCAACGCTGCGAGCCAACGGGCTGGTGATCATTGACGAAATCATGAAGTCATCGACGCGATTGTACGCTTCTCCGGAAGCCATGAAGAACGCTGCGAAGAAACAACAAATCGAAGATTTCGCAATGTTGATTCAGGCAGTCCTTGAGGCACGTAAACGCGTGATGATGGATTTGAATGTGGCGAAAGAAAATCTGGACGCCGTACTCAATTGCCTGCCCTCCATGCGGCAACCAACAGTGTCACCATTAAGCGACACCGGTTGGTTCGCGGTTCGTTCGGCCGTTCCCCGTAAGCAACTGGCTGAAATCATTCCAAAACTCAAAAGCTCCGGTGCATGTGACATTGTGACGACCTCTGCCGAGCAATTGATGTCCTGATTGACTTTTTGTGATGCGTGGCTCAGGCAACGAGTCTCCCTTGTGCGGCTTCCTCGGGCCATGTTGGTTCGTTTGTTGATGGTTATCGTACTTCCGGATTGCTCCAAACCCGACATCACACCCTGTCAATTTGCAAGCGGTACCCTGAACACACGATCCATTCCATGGCCTATAATCCCCCCGCATTCAAAAACGAAATCACGCTGCAACTGTCGCGGAACGAATCGTGCTGCCCCATCGAGGATCTGCCGGGAGAACTGGCAGGGCAGGCCGATCTGGTTTCACGCTACCCCGACCATCGTGCGGTGCAGCAATCCATCGGGGACTGGGTGGGCGTCGATGGCGACCGCATCGTTGTTACCGCTGGCGGGGACGACGCAATTGATCGAATCATGCGGACATCGATTTCGGCCGAACGACCGAATGTCGTTTGTCATGCGCCTTCGTTTGAGATGTTTTCTGTTTACGCTAGGAACTACAACGGAACGCTGGTAGAAACGGTCTGGCAGTCGGGTGATTTTCCCGTCGATGAGTTTTGCTCGGGCATCAATGATTCGACCGCCGTGGTCGTCATTGTTTCGCCCAACAATCCGACCGGTGGCACGATCGCGACAGCCGACATGCTAAAGATTGCTCGCGCCGCATCCCGACACAATGTGCGTTTGTTGGTGGACAACGCGTATGTCGAATTTGCTGACGAAGACCCGACGACGGAACTGGCGACGATCGAAAATGTCTCAATCGTTCGCACTTTCTCCAAGGCGTGGGGTTTGGCGGGTTTGAGAATTGGATACCTGATTGCTTCGGACGCGGCTTACGCCGCGCAAATTCGCGACACTTCCGGTCCGTTCCCTGTCACTTGCCTGTCCTTGGAGACAGCGCGACGGGGGCTAGAACGTTCTCTGCCGGCCATGCAGCAGAATATTCACAGGATCAAACAATTGCGGACCGTCCTTGCGGCAGTCGTGGCTGATTGTGGACTTTCGTCGGTTCCTTCGGGTGGAAATTTTTTGTTGATCAGTTTCGACGATGCGACAATCGACGCCGACACCGCATGGGAACAGTTGGGTGCAGCGGGTATTGGCGTGCGAAAGTTTCCGACAGCGCCGCTGTTAAAAAATCGCTTGCGGGTCACGGTGCCGACCAATGTCACCGACTACCTACAGCTGGCTATCGCGCTCTGCCGCGCGACCGATAGTGACACCGATATCGCAAAAACGGCGTTGTTGTCTGCCGGCAGTGCTATTGCTGACGTGCCTGAAGTTGCTGTTGAATCTGACCAGATGGATCGTAAATCAGACAGCAACCGAACCACCAAAGAGACAAAGATCGATATTGAACTGGATCTGGACGGCACCGGTAAAACGGAAATCTCTACCGGCATCGGATTCATGGACCACATGCTGACGGCTCTCGCATTTCACAGCGGTATGGATCTAAAATTGATCTGTGAGGGGGACCTGCACATCGACGACCATCACACCGCCGAAGACTGCGCCCTAGCGTTGGGGACGGCAATCGACGCGGCGCTGGGGCCACGCAAAGGCATCAAGCGGTTTGGATACGCATATGCTCCGCTGGACGAGGCGCTGGCGAGGACGGTGATCGATTTGAGCGGTCGTCCGTGGCCGGAGATTCATCTGGACCTGCGGCGGGAGATGGTGGGGACGTGGGCGAGCGAAAATATTACCCATTTTTTTCAGTCGCTGGCGATGACCCTGAAATGTTCCCTGCACGTGGACGTGATTCGCGGCGATAATGACCACCATAAAGCCGAAGCGGCATTCAAATCGCTGGCCAAGGCCCTTGGCCAGGCACTGACCCGAACCGCCGGCGAAGTGCCCAGCACCAAAGGCGTACTTTAGATTATCGTTCGTTTCGCAGAACGGGAGTCAGCCGCTCGCGTTTCGGTAACGACGGCAACACTTAACTGCTTTCTTGATTCCCAATAAACATCATTCTTGCTTCGACTATGATCCAGATCATCAACACCGGCGTGGCGAATATCCGGTCCTTGCAAGCGGCATTTGATCGCATGGGCCAATTGTGGAACCTGACCGAAGACCCGGCATTGATTCGCGATGCATCGCACGTGGTTTTGCCCGGGGTGGGTGCCTACGCGGCGGCCGCAGACGCCATCGACCGGCTTGGCCTGCGGGAAACGATTGTCGATCGACTGAATGATCCTGACAAATCGACATTGTGTATTTGCTTGGGCATGCAGTTGTTGGGTACTTCCTCCGAAGAGAGCCCGGGCATCAGGGGATTGGGAATCATTGACCGGCAGATTACGCGTTTTAGCGATAGCGTGCAGGTTCCGCAATTGGGCTGGAACAACGTGGTTCCTGACCCGTCTTGCAAACAAGCGTGCTATCGGGCGGGGGAAGCTTATTTTGCGAATTCGTTCCGCCTGCTGGATCCTCCGGAAGGTTGGGAGTTTGCGACGACGGACTATGATGGTTCGTTTGTCAGCAGCATTTGGCGAGGCAAGACGTTGGCTTGCCAGTTCCATCCTGAATTATCTGGCGATTGGGGGCAGGAGTTACTGGAGAAGTGGGCCGTTGAAGTAAGAAGTACCGATTTGTGATTGCCGACTACTGAGTACTGAAATACCGAATTTAAACACGATACATTTGAAACCCAAAACCATCTTCAAACCATGTTAAAACCCCGCATCATCCCTTGTCTTGACGTGAACGACGGGCGAGTCGTCAAGGGAGTGAAATTTCAGAATTTGCGCGACGCGGGATGCCCGGTCGAACTGGCGGGCCACTACCAACAGCAGGGTGCTGACGAACTGGTGGTGCTGGATGTGTCTGCCACGCGTCAGGCACGGTTGGCGATGTTGGAGACCATCGAAGGCGTTCGGAAACAGCTTTCAATCCCGCTGACCGTTGGCGGCGGTGTCGGGTCCGTTGAGGACGCCGGCCGGTTGCTTAACGCGGGTGCGGATAAGGTTAGTGTCAATTCGGCTGCCGTCAGTAACCCCGACCTGGTGAATGAAATGTCCGTCCGCTTCGGGGCGCAGTGCACGGTAGTCGCCATCGATGCCAAACGTAAAACGGACTCTCCCGACCTCTGGCAGGTAATGACCCGCAGCGGCACCCGGGGCGCGGGCATCGACGCGGTCAACTGGGCCGCCGAAGCACAAAGACGCGGCGCAGGCGAGATCCTGCTGACCAGCTTTGATCGCGATGGCACGCGCAGCGGTTACGACCTAGAACTGATGTCCGCCGTCACAGGAGCCTGTTCACTGCCGGTGATCGCATCAGGCGGTGCGAATTCTGTCCAGCACATGGTGGAAGCTTTTGCTCACGGTGCGCATGCCGTGTTGGCCGCGTCAATCTTTCATGACGGCAATATGACCGTCGGAGATGTCAAACAGAAACTGAGTGAATCCGGAGTCAATGTTCGCCGATGATTGTTCCCAATATTTCAATCAATGAGTCGAAACTGGATAACTTGCTGGATGACATCCGCCACTGGGGGCTGTTTGGCAGCGTCTGTCTGACCTTCGATTTCCCCATCAGTGCATGCGCGTTGCAGACCCTTCAGCAAATCATCAAACGTTCCAGTGGTTTTGCCAATGTGCAAATTCACCCGCAATCGTTGGATGATAAACAGACGCTGGACAATGAACAGGCACTCGAGTTGCTGAACATTGGCGCAGCGGCAATCGTTTGTCGCAAGCAAGACAGGGAGCAGTTCGCGTCCATTCCCGACGATCGGATTATTTTCGTGCGCACCGATCGTGAAAAGGACTTCAATCAAGGCGATCAAGTCTGGCCGTTGTCACCGTCCACCGCAACATTGGTCCAACTCGAACGGCAGCGCATTAACGGTTGCGTTGATTCCGACTGGCTGGCCCGGAACCCGGAATCGGTCGTCGATTACTATTGCGGGATTCTCCAGTCCGACCGTCCGGACGGGCTGTGGCCGACGATCATCTGCGACAGTCTCGGAATCGCGTTGGGGCTGGCGTATTCGAATCGCGAAAGTCTGTTACATGCCATCACCCACCGCCAGGGGGCCTATTGGTCACGTTCGCGCGGAGGTTTGTGGGTCAAGGGGCTGACCAGCGGTGCGACTCAGGCGTTACAGGCGATTCGTTTTGACTGCGACGCAGATTGTTTGCGTTTTACGGTGACTCAGGATCCGCCCGGATTTTGCCATCGCAATACGCACACCTGTTTTGGTGAAGAACGCTCCATCGCCACGGTTGTGCAAAGATTGAAGGAACGCATTGATTCGCCCGATGCCAAATCCTTTACCCGCAAACTGGCCAATGACGGCGAAATGTTGCGAAAAAAATTGTTGGAAGAGGCTGGCGAGTTGGCCGATGCCAACGGAGGCGATGATCGCTATGAGGTCGCCTGGGAGGCAGCGGATGTGATGTATTTTTCGTTGGTTGCGATGTTGAATAACGGTGTCGGGCTGGAGGAAGTCTATGCTGAACTGGCGCGGCGGATGAATCGAATTGTGCGGCGAAAAAACAAACTGGAATCCTGACGTGACCGAAGTAATCAAACAAATTGGTGCCGCACAGTTTTCGGCCGATAATCTGACTCATTCCATCGACGCTGCCACATTGATGCAGTCTCAAACGATTGTTGATCGCGTTCGAACGGATGGCTTGGCCGGCATCCGGCATTTTGCGAATCAGTTTGGTGAACGCACGGGCGACCAACCGATTCAAATCCCGGGCAGTGCCTTGGAGGCTGCCGCACAGCGCATCGACGCGGCAGATTTGGCGTTGTTGAAACGCGTGGCCGCTCGTATCGAGACCTTCGCAACGGCCCAGCTAAAATCTATCTCCGAAATCAGCATCGATGTACCTGGCGGCACAGCGGGGCACACGATTGAACCGGTGGTCAGCGCTGGTTGTTACGCACCTGCCGGCCGGTTTGCTTTGCCTTCGACGGTGTTGATGACCGCAGTAACGGCGAAGGTCGCCGGTTGTCAACGTATTGTCGTGGCGTCGCCCAATCCGTCGGACATGATCATGGCTGCCGCGTTTGTAGGAGGTGCCGATTCGATGTTGGCCGTTGGTGGAGCGCATGCGATCGCGGCGTTGGCATACGGGTTCGAGGGGTTTGACCGGTGCGACATGATCGCCGGACCAGGCAATCGTTGGGTAACCGCTGCCAAGAAAATCGTTAGTGGCGATTGCGGAATCGATATGTTGGCTGGCCCGTCAGAACTGGCATTGGTGGCCGATGGCAGTTCGGATCCCGCCCTGATCGCGGCCGACCTGTTGGCTCAAGCGGAACATGATATCGACGCCCGCCCATTTTTGATTTTGACCGACGGTTCGATCGTCACCGCGGTGAGGGATCAGCTGGAGGTTCAATTGCGCGAGTTGCCCGGAGAGGCTGTTGCTCGCCAGTCGCTGGCCAACAATGGCGCGATGATCGTCTGCGATAGCGTCGATGAAGCGGTTGAAATTTGTAATTTATTGGCCCCCGAGCATCTGGAGTTGCACTTGGCGGATGCGGAAAAAATTGCCGCCCGGATTCGACATGCGGGCTGTATTTTTATTGGGCATCAATCGGCTGAGGTGTTTGGTGATTATGGTGTTGGCCCCAACCATACCTTGCCCACCGCCGGGACGGCGCGATTCACGGCGGGGCTGAATGTGTTTACGTTTCTGCGAATTCGTACGTGGCTGAAACTGGATGCTGCCCCCGCTTCGTTGATCGAAGATACCGCCCGCCTGGCAGAAATTGAAGGCTTGATTGGCCACCAGCGGTCGGGACTGGCCCGAAAGTAGACACCATTCCAACGTGGCTACGCTCGCCAGAGCGTGGAAGCCGACCGGTTAGTCTGACCGCAAACGTAGGGCTTCCACCGTCTGGCGACGGTAGCTACGTTTTTTGTTCTGCTCGCTGGTTCCCACAGGCCTCCCGTTGGCGAGTGCTCGGCCATTAGGAAAACTGGTGGTTCCAAATTCCAACGTGGCTACGCTCGCCAGAGCGTGGAAGCCGACTGGTTAGTCGAACCGCAAGCGTAGGGCTTCCATCGTCTGGCGACGGTAGCTACGTTTTTTTGTTTCGCTCGCTGGTTCCCACAGGCCTCCCGTTGGCGAGGGCTCGACCATTAGGAAAACTGGTGGTTCCAAATTCCATCGTGGCTACGCTCGCCAGAGCGTGGAAGCCGACTGGTTAGTCGAACCGCGAACGCAGGGCTTCCACCGTCTGGCCCGGGGCGTTTCGCTTTTTGTGTGAGAATCGCCGGGACATGGAATGCTCAAGCATCGTGCGATGCGCCCCGTTTGGCCCCTTGGAGTATTTGCCAGAGGCCAGAAGAGAGTACAATTGATCGAACCTTTCCCACTTACATTACACAACTAACACTACAACAAAAACTATGAAATTCCTGATCAATAGACTGTTCATCTCTCAAATCTCTGTCGTGCTGGTTCTGTCCATCGGCACATGGCTGGGACAACCGAGCGTGACGCTTGGCCAAAGTGCGAGCGTTAACCAACCCGCGGTAGCTGCTCCTGCCGCAAACGCGGAAGATGCTCATGGAAAAAACTGGATTCAGCTGTTTAATGGCCAAGACCTGAACGATTGGACTCCCAAGTTTTGCGGGTTCGATGTGGGTGAAAATTACAAGGACACATTTCGTGTCGAAGATGGAATCCTCAAAGTATGTTTTGATAAGTGGGATTCTTTTGACGGACAATTTGGGCATCTGTTTTTCAAAACCCCTTACTCGCGGTATCGCCTACGGGCCGAATATCGTTTTGTAGGTGACCAGGTTGATGGCGGACCTGCCTGGGCGGTGCGCAACAACGGATTTATGATTCATGGCCAGACGCCGGAATCGATGGGCAAGGATCAGAAGTTTCCCAACTCAATTGAGGTGCAATTGTTGGGAGGGAACGGAACCGATGAACGAGGTACGCTGAATATTTGCTCGCCAGGAACACACGTTGTGGTTGATGGCAAATTGGTAAAAAAACACGTTATCGCCGCCGGCGGACCAACATTTCATGGTGATGATTGGGTCACGATCGAGATCGAGGTGCGGGGGAGTGATTCGATCAAACACATTGCCAATGGCAAGGTTGTGATCGAGTACACCAAACCGCAGCTGGATAACGGCACATTGTTGGAAGAAGGTACAATCTCCATTCAGGCGGAAACCGCACCCTGCGAGTTTCGCAAGATTGAACTGTTGGACTTGAGCGATGAAAAAAAGTAAGGTCATACCAACGACCAACGCTGGAGGGGTGGACTACACCGGTTGCTATTCCTGATCGTTTCGCAATACGGACACGAACGCTTTTTGCGGGATGTTGACACTGCCAAACTGTTTCATTTTGGCCTTACCCTTTTTCTGCTTCTCCAGCAATTTCTTTTTGCGTGTCACATCGCCGCCGTATAGTTTCTCGGTGACATCTTTGCGGAATGGAGCGATCGTCGAACGGGCGATCACCGTCCCGCCGATGGCACCCTGAATTGGGATTTTGAACTGATGACGGGGAATCTCCTTGGCCAGTCGTTCACAATAATGCAACGCGCGTGTGCGGGCCTTATCGCGGTGAACCAGATAGGACAGTGTATCTACCGGTTCTTTATTTACCAGAATATCGACTTTCACCACGTCTGTCTTGCGGTACTCGATCGGTTCGTAGTCAAACGATCCGTAGCCACGCGTGATCATCTTCAGTTTCCCGTAGAAATCGAACAGTACCTCTCCCAGTGGCATTTCGCTGGTAACCTCGATCCGTCCCGCCGACAGATAGTTCATCGTCTGACTGTCGGAGCGATGGTCACGACACAATTCCATGACCGGGCCAACGTATTCCTCGGGGGTCAGGATGGATGCCTTGATGTAGGGCTCGGTGGCCGATTCTATCTGGGTGGGGTCTGGCCAGTAGCCGGGATTATCGACCTCGATCTCATTCCCGTCCTTGAGGGTCAGTTTGTATTTGACTGACGGAGCGGAAATTACCAGTCCCAGATCAAACTCGCGCTGTAGGCGTTCCTGAACGACATCCAGATGCAACAGCCCGAGGAATCCACAACGGAAGCCAAACCCCAGTGCCGCCGAGGAATCTTTCTCGTAGGTCAATGCTGCATCGTTGATCGCCAGTTTGTCCAGCGCTTTGGTCAGGTCTTTGTACTGGTCAGTGCTCATCGGATAGACCGATGAAAACACGACCTGACGAGCCTTTTGATAGCCGGGAATCGGTTCGCCAGCCGGGCGATCGATCAGCGTAATGGTGTCACCAATTTCGATGTCCTGAACGCTTTTCACTCCCGCCACGATATAGCCCACCTCACCGGCGGCCAGTTGTTTTTGTGGGTTCAGTTTCAACTGATTGTACCCCACTTCATCAACCTTGTAGTCGCGTCCGCCGTGCATGAAGTGGATCGTGTCTTTGGCTTTGAGCGTTCCTTCCATGACGCGGCACTGAAGAATGACCCCCCGGTATTTGTCAAAATGAGCGTCGAAGATCAGCGCCTTGAGCGGTGCGGCCGGGTCGCCCTTGGGCGGTGGCAGCGTGGTAACGATGCCCTCCAAAACCTTTTCGATACCTTCGCCCGTTTTCGCGGAAACGGGAATGGCCGCGAATGGGTCCAGCCCCAGTTCGGCATCGATGGCCTCCTGAGCGCGGTCAATGTCGGCCGACGGCAGATCGATTTTGTTGATCACCGGAAGCAATTCCAGATCGTACTCCATAGCCAGATACAGATTGGCGACCGTTTGTGCTTCGACGCCTTGAGAGGCATCGACGATGATCAGCGCCCCCTCGCATGCCATCAGGCTGCGACGGACCTCGTGCGAGAAATCGACGTGACCGGGAGTATCGATCAGGTTCAGCAGATACTGTTCGCCACCGGGAGCCGTATAATCCAACGACACCGTGTTACTTTTGATGGTGATGCCCCGTTCACGTTCGATGTCCATCGAATCGAGCAACTGGTCATGAAAGTTGCGTTGTTCGACGCCGCCGCAAGACTGAATCAGTCGGTCGGCCAGCGTGGATTTGCCGTGATCGATATGGGCGATAATGCAAAAATTGCGAATGTGTTTCATGGTTTGGCTAAATCGGGTTTTCTATGGTTCGGTGGTGCCGGATTCACCCAGGTCAAAATCTTCGATACCCAGGTCTTCCATTGTTTGAGCCAACGGGTTTTCCGGATCGGTCGCAGGCGGGGAAAGATTGGTCGTTTCCAATCCTTCATTTTCGTCGTCAATCTTCTGCACGTGCAGGCGGTTCCCTTCGACCGAAATCACTTGCACCCGGTCGCCCGCGTCGATGGGGAATCCATTGCTGACAGCGTCAAATGGTTCATCATCGATCAATACGATTCCGCTGGGGTACATTTTGGTTTTGGCGACACCCCTTCGACCGGCTTGTTTGGAAATATTGGTGTAGTGAGCCCCCTGAGGCAGTACGTCATCCTTGTCGCGCTCTCCAATCAGAATCCGCTTTCCGATTGGTGTATGAGGCCAAAGACGTACGGCCAAGGCCATCAAAAATGGTGCCGCCACGAGGACCAGCAGCAAAATTGCGCCGCCGAAGGCCAGATGATACCAGAAACCGGCCACAATGCTGGCCAGAATCAGCAGGACTGCGACGACGCCAAAGATTCCCGCCGATGGAACAAGCAACTCAAGGACCAGGAAAATCATCGCCACGGCCAGCCAAATCACCGACCAGTAGTACATGGGTAGAGAAATCACGTGTCTCCTTCGGTTCTGCTGTGGTCAATGCCACCGACCGCGTCCAGTGGCTGGACCACCACCCGGTTGGCTATCGCTTCGATAACCTTGATCTTGACCCCTTTATCGACCACCAACCCCTGCGTGATGACATCGTACACGCGATCGCCGAACCGTGCGCGACCCGACGGCATCAGCCGGGTCATCGTCTGTCCTACCTGGCCGTTCAAATGACTGTAGTCGGCCGTCGCCTCACGGTCGCCGATATCTTCCAATCCCGTTTCCTCGCGCGTTTCGGGTGAGAGTATGATGCCGCGCAGAAACGGTGTGTTGGGAAGCACCTTGGGCAGGATCAACAATGCCGCAACCATCCCGAATCCGGCCCCAATGAGAGGGAACAGCGAATAGGGCAGTTGCTCCAGCTGGCGATAGTTTTGCGGAATGATAAATGACTGAGCGGCCAACACAATCGAGACCGCCATCATGATCACGCCACCGATGCCAAAAATCCCCAACCCGGGAATCACGAAAACTTCCATCACGACGCACACCGCTCCCACCACAAACAACAGCATTTCAAACCATTCGGCATTACCGTTGAAAAACTGGCTCCAAAAGTATGCTGTAAAACAACACGCGCCCAGAAATCCCGGCACGCCCAACCCGGGGGACGACATTTCCGTCGAAATACAAAAAAAACCCGCCAGCAAGATCATAAACGGAACCCCGGGCGTCGTCAGAAATATCGCCAGCGATTCGACCCATTGATCCGTACCGGTTTTGGTCAGTGGCGATGGCGGATCTTGCAGTTGATAAAACGTCTGCACCTGGTCAGATGAATCAAACGTCATCGCCGATAATCCTGTCTGCTGTGCGGTCACCGCCGGAATGCCTTGTTGCGTATCTAGGATGCCTTGCAACTTCCAGTCGTCCGCGTCGTCCAATTTTTCATGTTCAGATTCCGACAGCAACCGGATCTGACCGGACTGGATGCTGCGATAGCGACCGACTTTCGTTTCCGCATCGATCATCGCCAACAGCATCGACCAGTCGGTCTCTTTTTCGATTCCAATGGATCGCGCGTCGAGTTCGTAGCTGCGACGGCGCAATGGCGAAATGCTTCCTGTTGGCGGTTCATCCGGGGAGGGTGCCGGCCCGAACCCGCCCAGCGTGGCCTGTCGTTTCATCAGAATCTGGTCACAGGCCAGCGCAACCAAGCCGGCCCCCGAACTGGCCGATTGATGGATGACGGCGACGGTGCGAATATCTTCCGGTCGAAGTTCAGCAATAAATCGCGCGGCTTTCACCGACGCGTTGGGATCGCCGGTGCACTGATCGAAATTCAAAATCAGCAGGTTTGACTGACCGCGGTTCATCGCAGGAACAACAGAGCGTTTGATCCAGCGCGCCGAACGATCATCCAGAAACTCCGGCATCTCGATCGCGGTGGCCTTCCAAATCTCGTCACCTGCCAATCGCTCGGTCAGGCTTTCCACCGAAATCTTCAAAGCGCGGGCGAGATCGGGTCTGTTGTCGACCAGAAACGCAATCATTCGGTATTGGTGCAGCTGTTCACTGGTTAGGTTGGCCATCTTGCCCACCGGAGCAACGGTCTGGCTCTCGATGGATTTTCCGGCGGCCTCCAGAGCGTTGCGCTCGTCCTCATCCAACCAGCGGATGCCGTTGGCTGTTTTCACGCGGAACAGACCGACGTTGTCCCGCAGCATACTGATGACGACTTCGACGGGCATCCGGGTCAACCGTTGTTCGGCGATACTACGGTAGGTGGCTTCGACCGAAGGGTCGCCAACATCGTCGCGGTTGGCCGCCGAACCGAGGGTCGTTTTTTTAGCCATGGCAATTTTGTTGGTGGCGATGGCGACCAGCACCGCGTGGCCTTGCAACATGCCCTGTACCGCATGGTTGTTTTGCCGATTGGCGGCGCGAATAAAAGCGACCGTTTCGATGCGTTTCATTTTGGCGGATGCCAAAAATTTAGCCAGACTGACGCACGCGCCGTAATCGCTGCCCGCCCCTGTGCGCTGGAGGCTGGTTTCAAATTCCAGAATCGCAACCGCCCGGTCCTCAACGCGCGCGGCATCCGGTGCCCTAGTGAGAAACCGCTGCAAGGACTGCTGGATTTGCTGGCTGTCGGCAAGCGTAATGGGCAACGCTATGCGAATGACGGTCGCCCGGCGTTGGGAGGATCCGTCGTTGGCGATCCGAGTCTCGACATCCTTCACGGTTGTCGCAATACTGACCGAGCAGCAGACTGCGCACACCAGCCCCAACAGCAAAGCGCGCAAAACCCGGGGCAGTCGCATTGTTTTCCGTATTAAAACCAAGGATGTCTCGCTGGAAAGAAGTTCGAACTGGCTAAATTATAGGTGTCGTTGGGGCGAAACTCCAACGGGCCTCCGTTTTTCCTGCCAATGGCTGTTTGTTGCCTGTTGGGGGTAGGACAAGTCATACCTTGTTGATGTATAAATATCCTTGAATTTTTTTGTCATGATCAGATGCGGTCCCGGGTTTCAATCGGTTAATGCTGGATTCTCCTTTTCAAAAAATGTACGTTGCTCTGGCGTTGTGGTCGGTCGCGGCACTGGGGGTGGGGGTTGGGTTGCAGATCCACCATCAGGGATCGATCCAGCGGTCGCTGGCCCGGGCCGGTGCGGTTCCTGTAACCCCGGAAGTGCCATCGGAAGAACGTGGTGGCACCGGTTTACCGCTGTGGATTGCGGTGGGTGGATTGTGGGTTGGCGGGCTGTGTTTGGCATGGTCGGTGGGTCGTTTTTTCGATGGCCCGGTTGAAGATTTCACCGCAGCTGCATTGCAGGTCAGCCAGGGAAACTTTGCTGCCAAAATCCCCGCACTACAGATTCGCCCGGACCGTTGGGGGGACCTGCATCGCAATTTTTTGGAAATGCAAACCGCGTTGCGGTTGCGCGAGGATGCGATGGTCGGCAACAATGACCGCTTTCGAACGGTGCTGGCAAGTATGAAGGAAGGCGTGCTGGGAATCGATGCCCAAGGGCGCGTGATCCTCGCCAATCCATCAGCCTGTAAGCTATTGATGTTGTCCGGTGAGGTCGTGGGGCGCAAACTGATGGATCTGGTGCGCGTGCCTGAGCTGAGAGCGGCGATCGAACAGGTGCGAATTTCTGGGCAGTCTCGCGCGATCGAATTTAAAACGCTGCATGAGGCTCGCCAGGTGCTGAATGTCAGGCTGACACCGCTGTTGTTGAATAAGCCACGCGGAATGGCGATCGTGTTTCAGGATGTGACGGAGCTGCGCGCGTTGGAAACCATGCGCAGGGATTTTGTTGCCAACGTTTCCCACGAACTCAAGACACCGCTGGCCTCGATTAAGGCCTATGCCGAGACATTGATGATGGGGGCGATCAATGACCAGGAAAAAAACATTTCGTTCGTCGAACAGATTGAAAAGCAGGCCGATCATCTTCATCTTCAGATTCAGGACCTGATGGAGATTGCCCGGGTTGAGTCAGGAAAGGTCGCCGGTGATGTAGAACCGGTGGCATTAAATGAAGTCTGTCAGCGCTGCCATGAGCAGTTGTACGATTTGGCGGCCAGTGCTGAATTGTCTCTGAAGTTGGAGCTGAGCGACAGCGCACCTGTGGTGTTGGCGTCGGCTGCCGGGCTGGAAACGATTTTGGAGAATCTTGTTTCCAATGCGATCAAATATACGCCTGCCGGTGGTAGGGTGACCCTCCGCACGTCATCCTCGGCATCCATGGCAATCGCGGAAGTGGAGGATTCCGGGATCGGGATTGACGCCAAACATCACGACCGAATTTTTGAGCGCTTTTATCGCGTGGACAAGGCGCGTTCCCGGGAGAAGGGCGGTACGGGCCTAGGGCTGGCGATCGCGAAGCATCTTGCCCAAGCGTTTGAGGGCGATGTTGAACTAAAAAGCAAGGTTGGCAAGGGGTCAACGTTCATTGTGCGCATTCCCATCGCAGACCCGTAGTCTCGTTTCGTCTGAGCAAAATCACGTCTGGAACCTCTCGTGGCGAGACTCCACTGAAGTAGCAAAAGCCGCTAACTGGTAGCCAGCGATAGAGAGTAGTAGTAGTAGGGTGGGTCAAGCCAATCCAACGCGCAGCGTTATTGCGCCGACCCACCATCGCACTCTTCCCAGTGCCGCGCTCCGCTCTGTCATTCTCTATCCGGGGAAGGCTCTGCTTTTTTGCGGTGGGGCAATAGTCAGAGTCCCGGTCGAATTGCGTACCGGGGCAGAACCCGGGTACGAGTGTATAATGTCACTCGTTTCAGAATCGATGCTCCACCCCGTCAATGTGCAAAATCTGCGAGACGTTCATGCCTGTCTTGAAACCGGTACTGTCACTGGCACGGATCGTCATTAGCGGTTGGGAATAAGAGCTAATCGTATACCATCAGTAACCGCTTCTCTCCGGGAGAGAGGGCCCCATCAATAAACGTGCAAGGAAACAAAATCATGGCTGCATTAACCATCGTCGCCAACATCAATGCCAAAGCAGACAAGATAGAGTTGGTGAAGGCCGAACTGGAAAAGCTGATTCCAATCACGCGCGCTGAAGCGGGTTGTTTGCAATACGACCTGCACCAGGACAACGACAATCCGGCTCATTTTTTGTTTTTTGAGAATTGGGAGTCGCGCGTGTCGTGGCAGGCTCATATGGAAAACCAGCACTTGCAGGACTACTTGGCCGCCACCGAAGGCATGGTCGAGAGTTTCACGGTCGAAGAAATGACAAGGGTGGGGTAGTGCCGCATGTTTGAGTGCGCGACCGGGCGAGAATCTGAGGTGTGTGGGTGCCGCGCTTCACGCGTCAAAGAGAAAATACAACTACTGGATACGGGCATGCTTACGCGAGTGATGGGGCAATGGTTTACGAGGCGTGAGCAAGTTTCCATTGGCTCGTTTGAAACCAAAATTTTGCCCGCGTAAACATGGCACCCCGGCAAGTGGCCATATCTATCCAATGGGTAAAGAATCTGGATGCCCATCACGTTATCAACCATTGCATTTGCAGATCGAAGCATTAGCTGGAGTCCCGTGTGTTGAGCCCGACGAGTCGGTCAACGTTTTGAATGGCATTTACGTCTCATGTTGGCTGCTTCGGTCGATGTGACCGAGGCGTCAACGAAAAAAGTCACTGGGTGCCATGCTTCACACTTTAAAGAGGGAACGCAACCATTGAGTGCAGGCATGCTTACGCGATAGCTGTGGCATTGATTCAAGTGGCGCGAGCATGTTTCGGGTTGGGCGTTTGAAACTACCAATATTGCTCGCGTAAGCATGGCACCCCGGCTCCGCTATTGACTTCTTCCCTTTTGCCTTTCCAGTCTCCTATGTCGAAGGCACGCGGGCTTGCGAGGCAAGCTCAATCGCAGTTTGAATTCCAGCTTGCACTTCATTGAAAATTGGAACGTTGATGCCTTCACCTACTTCCAAAGTCGCTGCAAAGCCATACTTAATTGCCTGATTTAGTGTGCCAGCATCCGCACGGCAATTTACCTTTAGCAAAAGCTGATCGCCGTTTGCGATCACAATTGCATCTTCGCCCTCAAATACCTCGTGTTGTACCGTGCCTCGACGAGCTGCACGGTACTCGGCATTCATTCTATGGGGCGTCAGCCTTTTGTTAGGGACTTCAAACCAAAGGCTTGCGTTGCGGTATTTTTGATTTGTCGGGACAATCGGCGACATCCAACCGAGCGTGGCGGTGAGTCGTCTTCGAGTCGTCTTTGAACCAAGAGACGGAGGCAACGGAAAACCAAAAACATGCCCCTTGCCGTCGGTGAGTTCACCAAATCCAAAAACAGTCGCTCTTTGTTCTGTACATTCGACAAGACGGCTAACGTCTGGCATGCCATACCCCAACCATCGGCCTATCCAATGTTTAATTGAATTCCCGTTTGTTTGTTCTGCGAGCAACTCGCGAAGCCGCTCTCCGGTGTCATCCCATGAACAAGCATGTACAACAAGAGTTTTCAGAAGTGAAGCTAGGAAAGGGCTAGGGTCGGTTTCCGCGGCTTGTTCGCCAAGCAGCTCTAGCAATTCATCGTGGCAAATTCCTAAGTGGCGACTAACCAAGGCGGCTGAATTACTAGTACCTGAGCCAAAAGTAGTTTTACTGTTATCTCCCGGAGTTGTTCCGGGGGCCGCGAAAAGGCTCCCGGGGGCAGTTCGTCTTTGTAAAAACGTCAACGCGTTTGCAAGAGTGTAGTTATAAAGAGTCCGCCCACCCGGAAACGACAAATCGGGTTTAATCGAACGCCGATGCCCACCACCAAATGAAGATGTCGGACTAGGCAGCGGTGACGTAAAGACATCGACGAGCCTGCCGTATTGATTTGGCGTCGAATTGTCTCCATGGATTGAGTTTACAGTTAAACCGTTGATTGATTCCGCCGGGGAAAAGATGCGTCGATTTCTTGAATCGTTGTACAAGCTTCGAATCACGCAGCGTTCTTTTTCGTTTTGCGAAAGTTGATTGAACTCAGTTTCGTTGATTCCAAGTTCGATATCTTCCAGTTGGTTTCCGGCGCTAACAACAAAAAGCACATCGTACTTGACACTAAGGACCGATCGGGAAATTAGTGTCGGAGAATTTTGGTAAAACGCATAGACTGATCTTTTCCGTTTCGCTCGCTGATTCCCCATGAGGCCAAGGATGGCGTTTAAATTTATAGAAACTTCAGAAATCGAACAGTCGTT
>CALCJM010000064.1 GCA_937967505.1 uncultured Pirellulaceae bacterium
CGATGAAGTTCAATGGAAGAAAGGCCACAAGTATCAAACGCTGGTCTATCAGATCGATCAACATCAAAAACGCCTGTTGTGGATCGGCCCCGATCGCACAGCCAAGACGTTGCTGCGATTCTTTCGCGTCTTGGGAAAAGATCGCACCAAGAAGTTGCAATTCATCTGCAGCGATATGTGGCAAGCCTACTTGAAAGTGATCGCCAAGAAAGCGCCTCAAGCGATTCACGTCCTCGACCGATTTCACGTGGTGCAAAAGCTTGGCAAAGCGATCGACAAGGTGCGTGCTGCTGAGGTCAAGCAACTCAAGGCTGACGGTTATGAGGAAGTCTTGAAAGGTGGGCGTTGGTTATTGCTGAAGCGTCCCGAGAATCTCAGCGACAAGCAGGCCATCAAGCTGAGCCAGCTGCTGCAATACAACCTCAAGAGTGTTCGCAGCTATTTGATGAAAGAAGACTTTCAGCAGTTCTGGACATACCAGTATCCGGCCCGCGCTGGAAAGTTTCTCGACGCTTGGTGCACGCGCGCGATGCGCAGCAAGCTTGAACCTATGAAAGCAGTCGCCCGAACGCTACGTTCCAAACGAGAGTTGTTATTGAACTGGTTTCGCGCTGAGGGCAAGCTATCTTCGGGCATTGTCGAGGGTTTCAACAATAAAGTAAAACTGGTTACCAGAAAGTCCTATGGGCTAAGAACTCAAAATGCCTATGAAACCACGCTATATCACAATTTAGGCGCGCTACCTGAACCAGAATTCACCCACAAATTCTTCTGACGAGGCTTAAAAAATAACAGGCGTGCCGGATGATCCAGCATGCCTGCTCAATTGCCAGCTCTCGTTAGGCATCAGTTCGCTTCTATCGCCTGCTGGATGCCGGTTGGATGCCGGTTGGTTCTGCTGATACTGTTGGAATTGGTTTCCTTGACTACTTGGTGCTTGAGGTTGGGTTGTCCCTGGCAATCTCTGTCGAAAACCTCGCTGAGTTCCATTGCCAGCATGTCTGGATGGTGAAGCCGTCGCGCCAAGACTGTTAAGCTTGACTGAAACCGTCCCCGATCGTGTTACTGCTACTAACGCTTTCTTGAAAGTCGGCCGATTGTTGAAGCCGATCGCTTTGAAGTTACTCAAGCCAATGGGCTCTTTGGGCATGCCGATGAAGCTCTTGTCGATGAACTTGTTGCTGTTGAGATCGTGCACTACAACCACCGCATAATTTCTAGGCTTGATGTTCTTAAAAGTATGGGTTGGATTTCCAGGGGCAATTCGAGCAAGATAATCAGCCTGTTTGAGCTTGTCTGGAAAAGAAGCCTCCTTGCTGTGAAGGGCAATAATGATTTCGCCCTGTTGTGCAACGACATCTGTGACCTGAACGTTTAGTGTAACGCCACCGCCTTGAGTCGGCGAAAGCAGATCCGCTTGCCGTGAAATCATACCATTCTGAGTACGATTTGATTGGCCTTGTTGCAATTGACCTTGAGACCACCGTTGCGTCGTGGATTGCGCACGTCGCTTCGATCCATCAGCTGGCTGGCTTCCCGGCAGGCGGTACACAGGCTGATTGGTAACGGGGTGCTCAATGATCGGTTGACTGTTCTGCTGTTGTGTTTGCTGAGCTTCAGCCCAAGAGCAGAACGCCAGCAACAACCCCATCGCGAAAACGAATTCTCTTCTTGTGTTCATTATTTGTTCCTTGAAAAACCTGAGTTCCGTCGGCGCATTCACCGTACCAGCAATCCATTGGGTTTAATGACTGTGGAGTCATTACGGGCAATAGTGACCGGCGAGTCACTAAAATGCAAGGTTGAATGGCAGTTTTCCAAACCTAACGGCTAGCAAGGCCAGATTTGCTATCAGCCTTCAAAAAAAATCCACTTGGCGTTAATGACTGTTCGGTCATTATGACGATCTGCCTGTTAGTTGGTGCTCAAAGGAGAATTTGCCATGCCACATGAAAAATGTTCATTCGTTCCGTTCGGCTACTTCTACCTTTGTTTACTACTTGCAAGTTCGGCGGGTTGCTGAGCAGCATTCTCTCAATCCCAACAGCTAGGCGTCTCCCGCAGTTCCGACTCGCGAACCATTTTGCATTCATCTGACATGTTGTACCGGAAGGCTCGAAGGCGAGAGCTTCAAAAACGTTTGCCAATGAGCATTGATTTGCTTGATCCAGAGAGCCCACTTTTAAATTCGATTGCCGCACTTCCTTACACGTTTTTTTTAATCCTGTCGGTTAATGCTGTCGTTAATGACCGGTTGGTCATTTATGCCCGATGGACTTGCTGGTTTGCAAACACCGGAAAACAACTCGGTACCAATGGCCGAACAAATGGATTTTGGCGGCCCAGACTGGGTAAGACAAAACCGCGAATACGTGGTTCAGCGAACAGTCTCGAATGCCAAGAATAACGTGCATCGCTTACTCGTTTTTCGTTCTTAATTGCCGCTCGTAAAAACTGAAATGCTGAAACTTGAAAGCAAGCAACCTTGATTTGAAATTCTGCCCGAGCATTCGACTCACGTCTTTCCCGATTCAACAGCTCAACAGTTCTGGGTTGGCTACCGTGGATACGTTGAACCGTTTGTCGAGACAACTTCTGAAATATAAGCTAGTAATCCATGACGCCTTAGTCATTCGTTTAACTAACCCAAACGAGAGAACGTATCGTTCCATCGTTGCACCCCGCAGAGAGTCTTAATGAATATTTTGATCGTACACGCTCATCACGAGCCAAAAAGTTTTTCGTCATCATTGGCTAACCAAGCCGAATTGACTCTCCGTGCTGCGGGGCATGATGTCGAAATTTCTGACTTGCATGCTATGAATTTCGACCCAGTGTCGAGCCGCAAGAACTTCGTCAGCGTCAAAGAGCCAGGGTACTTGAAGCAACAGGCCGAGGAATCACACGCATCAAAAGTGGGAGGATTCGCTCCCGAGATCGAAGCAGAGATCCAAAAACTCGAAACTGCGGACGCGATTATATTCAGTTTTCCTCTGTGGTGGTTCGGTATGCCAGCCATTCTAAAGGGCTGGTGCGACCGTGTGCTTGCCTCTGGACGAGTCTATGGGGGGCCACAACTTTATGAAAACGGAGTTGGTAAAAGTGTAAAACGTGGAATCATCTTGATGACCACTGGAGGAGGCCCATCCGTCTACAGTGGCTGGGGTGTGAACCCTGCAATGGATACCATTCTCGCGCCAGTTCAACATGGGGTTTTTTGGTTCAACGGCATCAAGCCGCTGGAGCCGTTTGTCGCCTGGTCGCCAGCCCATTTGGAAAATGAAGAGCGAGTCCAAATTCTTGAGTCCTTGGACAGCAGACTGAAGAAACTCTTTGATGAACAGCCGATTGACCTGCCACCCATAGCCGATTTTCCCAACTGGGGCTTGGACATCAAGAATCGCTATGTAGTTGTCGTAACACTGAAGAAAGAACCAGATGAACGATTCCATGAGCTTGTACACGCAGAGCAAGCCTTGCTCGCGAAATGGAAGCGACAAGGAAAGTTGATCGAGTTTAGCCTCGGCAACATGGACCAAACGGAATGGCGAGCCTTCTTGACTTTTCGTGCAAGCAACCGCAGCGAAGTGACGGCTTCGTTACCGGAACTTCCCCTAAACGAATACTTCGATTTTTCGATAACGGAACTTGCTAGGCCAAACTATTTGGAAAACAACCAATAAGCTTTAATCCAACAAACAAATATCAAATTTATCAAGGAAGCAGATATGGATACGGTTGCACGAGAATTCTACGATGCATTTCAAAAAGGCGAATTCGACCGTTTTGACGCGATTGTCCACCCGGACGTCGTTACAAACAGTTCCGCGAGCTTCGGCAACAAAGGAATTGACGCCTTGAAGGGCTGGGCTGGCGCCTTCCTGCCAGCATTTGCGCCTCGCATCGACTTGGTCGATGAAATTAACGCGGTCGATGAACATGGCAACGGTCGGGCCGTTGCGACCATTAACTTAAATTGGAAACACGTTGGTGATTTCTTTGGCCTCAGCCCATCAGGTAGGACGGGAACGTCGATCGAAAACCTAATAATGACGATCAAGGGAAATAAAATCGTTCGTCTTGAGGTGGCGGACACAACTTTGGATTTGGTGATCTACATGCATGAACGCGGATGGGTTTTTCCTCAGAACATTCGGCCCGAACCAATTGTAAAAGGAGTCGAAAGGCATGCCTCCGCCGGCCTCGTTGACCTGCGCGAATAGCCTTCCGTTGCCTGGCGCCTTTTGCGAAAGACTCAATGGGAATGAACCCATCAAAACAGTTTTCCCATCGGCTAGAAACTGCAATGCTAGGTTGCGGCAGGCACATTGTTAGAATAGCAGCTATTGCAATCTCTTCAGCTAGGCCACAGAGCTGATTGCTGACTCTTTGATAGCTTGCCTACGCTAGCCAACGAATGTTTCTGCGAAAGACGAACTAAGAGCTAGTGGGATGGCCGGGGAAGCAGCGTGTTCTAAGCATCGTCGGGAGGATTCTTTACCGGTTCATGCTTCACTTGCGGAGCAATTACAGGGATGGTTGTTGGAGGCTGGCCCAGGGCGAGTGCTGTTTCCTAAATTGGCCAAACGCAAAACATTTGAGATGATGGAGAAGGATCTAGGCTTTGCAGGCATCGAATACAAGAACGCTGACTGCGATGCAGACTTTCATGCGTTGCGTCACACGTTTATCAGTCAGCTGCTGAGTGGCGGTGCTACGGTTATTGAGACCAAGAATCTGGCCAGGCACTCAGACGTTCAAACGACTATGCGATATTCTCATGTTCAGCAGGACCAGCAGCGTGCCGCTATCAGCAAACTTGATTTTGAGGCCACTTGGCTGTCACAGCCTGTAATTAAGGGGCAACGCAACGAATCCGACAGCCAAAGTCGCTTTGGGCAATGAGACAGCGGACAATGTCAGTGTGTGTCATTAAATGGCAACGGTTCCGATGCTTACATTAGAGCGGAGGACACGGGGGTCGAACCCGCAACCCCGTGAGGGGCAATTGATTTCGAATCAACCTGCTAGCCATTCGCTTATCCTCCTCTTGGGCCTCAAGACTGCCCGTTTCAAATGCGATTCGCACTCGAGAGCACCAGTCTAATCTGAGGTGTGCTTGCCCGGAAGTGTTGATGCCGGTTTTTCAGAAAGGTTCACGCTCGCCATCTGGTTCTGATAATCCGCAAACTGTGTTTGTCCAACGGTAAATCAGTTGTCAATAGAAGAACCGAAGGCCTAACCGGTTTGATTCGCGGCACAAGAAAAAAGGGGGCTCAACGCTTACCCAGATGATAGAATTCAGAACGCATGCCACGATTTCACATTTATTCCGAGTCCCAATGTCAGTTCTTCAAACTTGGATTGTATTGTTACTGGTCGTCAGCCCAATCAGCTTTCTGGCTTACGGCTGGGACAAACGGCAAGCACAAAAAAATGGCTGGCGAGTTCCCGAGAAAACACTGCACTCGATCGACGCGCTGGGAGGCTGGCCCGGCGGATTATGCGCTCAACAAATCTTCCGGCACAAAACCCGAAAGAGTGTATTTCAGGTCAAATTCTGGCTAACGGTCGTGCTGCACATCGTTGGCATCCTGATGATTGTCAACCAAGCCTGACCGAAGGCAAGCTGGAGCGCACACAACATTGCCAGAATGTTGCCGGGCTCGACAGAATGTGGGGCCCGCGGATTTGATCCAACGCCAGACGATGTTAGTTACTTTCAAGAAGCCACAAAAAAAGACCAGCCTGAAGACTGGTCTTTTTTAATATGAATCTGAATCACCAACTGCATTTCCAGCAATTAGGACTTCAAGTCCCTTAGCTTGCATTCATCTTGCGACGACGCTTGCAAAGCAATCCGCCAATGGCTCCCAAGGCCAGCATCAGCGAGCCTGGCTCAGGAACAGCGGCAGGGCCTTGAAAGTTAAGTGTCACGCCTGTGAAGGATCCGACCTCACGTTCCAAGCGATCTTCAATTCGGAACTCCCACGTTCCCGCAGTCGTCTGACCAGCAAACGCGTCGGCCAACGAAAGTTCGGCTCCGCTTTCGGCAACCGCTGAGTATGAACTCTGTAGTGTTTCGGCGAATGTAGACGCGGTCAATTGAGTTGCTTGGGAGACCGGGATGTTGAACAAAGTATTGTCGTTATCCGCAACCGACCAGATATTCTGAGGGTTACTGGCGTTGGTTGGATCAGCATCGCGCGAAACAAAGGTGTAGTTCCCAGCGAAATTTGAACTGTTGCCCGGTCCAATTCCGTCGCGGCTGATGCGATTGAACAATGTTGTGGAAGCCAGCGTTGTATTGCCTGGCCCGACCTTACGGAGGGTGGCTACCAAGTCGCCGACCCAAGTGTGATTCAGGCCCTCAATGGTTACCGAAACGTCCCGAATCAATTCGTTTTCGACGATGTTGATGGTGCGGGGAACGCTCGTCGCCATGCCGTTGAAATCGGGAATGTTCGACAGAGTTCCGTTTTGAGTGTCGCGCTGGTTTAGAACATCAGCATCGACAGAACCAATCAGGACCAATGAGCCCAAGGCAATGGCACTGGTTTGCAGCAACCTTTTAATCATGGTCAATCCTTTTATTAATCTAGGTGTGATTGCTTGTGTGCTGGGGAGGGGCTCCCCATTGATTAGAATTCGTAGAGTATAGGGATTGGGCAACCTCAGTCAACAGCTATGCTCTGTTGCAGCCGCTATCAATTGCTGCTGCAAATCATTGCATTGTGCTACGCCGCGCAGACCCGTTACCCGTGAACTTATTCGTATTTTCTCGAATATCGGCACTGAACTCCTGAGAAACCAGGGAAAACCTGCAGAACCTGGCGCTCTGACCGAAAAGGCAGCGTGACTCAGGGTTTGATCAGCCCTTCGATTTCGCCCTGTTCTGCCCTGTCTGCCGAGTCTTCCCAAGGCTCTGTTTTGTCCAGCCTTGCGTTTGTTCTCAGGCTAATCTTGCGAAAACACGACCGAGGCAATCTGCCCGGTTGCCGAGAATCCCGTTTTGACCAGCGCCCGTTTCTGAAGCGCTCTTACCTGTGAGACCACGTTGACCGGGCAGTTTGGGTCGGCGCGGCTGAAGTTGATTGTCGGAGGAATGGCCCCTTGTTCAATTGCCAGCAGCCCGCCAATCAACTCCACGACAGAAGTGCCCGGTCCCAGATTTCCAAAGTTGCCCTTGTGGGCGGTCACCGGCACATTTCCCAGCACGTTGTGGATTGCCTGAGCCTCCAAACGGTCTTCGTTGATGCTGCCACCGGCCGAGGCATTAACCAGTCCGATATCAGCCACCTTCATGCGTGCGTCCTGGATCGCCAGTGCCAGGCTTGATTCAATGGCTGCCTCTTTTGTGGTTTCTCCGTTTCCTTCGGGGCTATGGAACAGGCGCGACCAGCCTTTGAAATGCGAAAGGATCTTGGCCTTCCGTGCGAGTGCATGAGTTTTGCTTTCCAGCACCAACACCCCGGCACCTTCGCCGACGACCATTCCGTCACGGGCCGCATCAAACGGGCGGCAGGCGGCGGCGGGAGCGTGAGTGTGTTGACTGAGCATATCGGTGCCCCGGTAGAGCATTGCCGTGAGTGCCATTTGCGAACCGGTTCCACCGGCCAGCACGACATCGGCGACCCCGCGTTTGATTAGCGATGCGGCTTCGATGATCGCCAGCAAACCGGACGCCGCCCCCTGACAGATGGAATTGCTTGGCCCGCGCGCATCAGCGGCGATTGAGATATGCGATGCGGCCATATTGGGCAGATACTTCAACATCCACAGCGGTTGGATCTGGCGCATCGCGAATTCCCCCCACCGATCGTGCTGGTAGTCGGAATCAACGATACAGCTGCGAAAGACACGCGCCACTTCAGCGGGGTCGGCGAAAAAAGTTTCGGTTCCCAATACCGTTGCAATGCGGTTGGGAGACACGGGATGCACGGTTGTCCCGTCTTCGTTGACCGTCCCGGTCAGCCCCGCCTGATCAGTGGCCATGGCTGCTGCGGCACAACCAAATTTAATGGGTTCGCACATGATCTTGAGCGCCTTACGTGGTTTGACGTATTGCTTGGCCTCAAAGTCCTTTACCGGAGCGCCGATCCGCATCGGTAGATCCGTTTCCGCAAACGCATCAATGACATCGACGCCACTACGGCCTTCCAGCAACGCGCGAAAGAAATCGTCACGGCCAATTCCGACCGGACTGACAACGCCCATCCCTGTAACAACGACTTCGCAATCCGATTTCATTAAAACTCAAACGATCAATAGGTAATGGGCAACGGTTGGGAAAAATGAAAAGCAGTGGTGTGCGAATTGGAACAGGTTTTAAGTGTCGATGTTTGAAGCGGAGACCGGCGGTGAGGCAGAGTTGCGGGCGTCGGAGGGGGCGTAGTCGAAAATTCGGTAGGTCTTGATTTTTTTCGCACCACCGCGTTCCAGTGTACCACGTGACAACTTGTTTGACTCAAGAACCCATGAAAATTCGGACTCCTTGATCCCCCAATCCCTGACTTCCGGTACCAGCCGGGACATCAGCGCGATCCCCAAGCCCCAGCGTTGATACTCGGGTAAAACGTTGGTGCTGATCAGACGGATCTTCTTGATTTTGCGTCGCCCAAACAACAATCGGAATATCCCCAAAGGCAGCAGTCTCCCGTCTATCTTTTTGATGATCGGGTTGTAGTCCAGCAATCCGAATACTGCCGCGACGGGTTTCCCGTCCACCTCGGCAATGGAAGTCATCTCTGGCACCAGCAAATGCTTCAGACCGGCGACGGTTTCGCGCAGTTCGTCGGCGCTCATTGGTGTAAAACCCCATTGGCCCGGCAGCGCTCTGTTGTAGATGTTTAAGAAATGCTCGACATCTTCCTCGAGGTTCTTCTTACTGATGCGGCGGAGTTTGATGTTAAAACGCTCAATGGCCAGCTGGCAAACGTGTAGTAATTTCGGATCCAGAGTGTCCAGTTGTTCCGTTACCCCCAAGTAAGCAAACATGTCCTGTGATTTTTTGAATCCCCAATCAAGCACCAGTCGCTCATAGAACGGTTTGTTGTAGGTCATCATAAACGTCGGTGGCGAATCAAACCCTTCCACCAGCAGCCCCCATTCATAATTTTGCGAAGGGTTGGCCGGGCCACGCATTTGTTCAATGCCGCGCGCGGCAAACCACTCTTGGGCCGCATCAAACAGGGATCGGCTTACTTCGGTATCATCAACGGATTCGAAGAAACCGAACATGCCGCGATTCTCTTTATTGTAGTCGTTGTGATGTCCATCAACGATCGCCGCGATACGCCCGACATCTTTTCCATCCCTGACTGCGATGAAGGTCTGGATTTCGCCATTGTTATAGAACGGGTGAGGCGTATAGTTCAACAGTTTTTTGATCTCACCTCGCAGCGGCGGGATCCAGTTGGGATCACCCCGATAGTGATCCCAGCCAAAACGAATAAAGCGTTTTTGTTGGGCACGTGTCTGGACGACTTCGATAGAAATTGAGGTGGGCATAGAGTGTCAGAATGAAGGTGGTGGGCACAATTCTTGATGAAGGGCACGCCTCGGGAATTTGGGCAGTTTGCCATCGGGTGCGACGGACTATAATTTAACACCGTCGCCCTGATAGCTGAAGTCCGCAATCCGCCGGGGCGATGGGTTTAGGTTTCTTCTTTCATTTTTGACGGCATGCTGTATGGATCGCTCCCGTTTTGCCGTGCTCAAACACATTCAGCCAGCCCGCCAGATTCCGCTTTATCGACGGCAGCATCTGGCAGGAGAGGATGCGTTGCCTGCGGGGAGCGAGGATGTGCACTATGATTTGATGTTGGATTCGACCGCTGGATTACTGACTTGGGCGCTTCCGCATTGCCCTTCGACAGGTCATCGCTCGATGCCGGCGATCCAACTACCCATCCATCGCCGGGCCTACCTCCAATATGAAGGGCTCGTTTCCAACGATCGCGGCTCCGTCAAACGCGTCATGTCAGGCACGTGGAAGCTATTGGAAATGACCCCGCCAAACACGTTGGACGGACGTTTCGCACAGATCGTTTTCCAGCTGACACCCGACAACATTGTATTGCCGCTCCAGTTGACACTTAAACGCCTGACGCAGGATAAGTTCCAGATCACGTCTTGGCACAGGTTAGGTTCGCCGGGGTAGCACAATAGCTGCGGTTTGTCAGAAAACCTGAGCGGACTGTTTTTAACCGGCGCGACTGATTTTTTCCTCGCCTACAGCAGCAGAAACATCACCATCGTGACCATTGAATTGTTCATCGCGTGCATGGTAATCGAACTGACCAGCGAGTTACGCCATTCGCGTGCCAAAGTGAATCCGATCGCCAGCATGGTTAACAGCGGAATGACCAGCACTCCCTGAGGATGGATTGCCGCAAAGATCACACCGTTAATGATCGCGGAGACTGCCACGCTGCTCCAACGTTGCCATGCAATCGACCGTTCGCGCAGGTGGCGATACAGCACGCCGCGAAACATCGTTTCTTCAACTATCGGCGCGGCCACACAGGCTGCCAGAAACACGCCAACCCAAACCGTCGTGTCCCCCGATGCCATCAGTTGCTGGATTGGATGTCCCGGACTTGCCGGCACCTCGAATTCGCCAACGTCGCGCGACATCGGGAACGAAAGCATCAGGACAAACACAACGAACGCTGCCACTAGGACCGCCGGCAACCACGCCGCATAGGTCGCAATGCCGATCCCGACATTTTTGAAGAACGATTCACCGATCCAACCGATGTCGTGACACACCGCTGACCAACGACGCCCACAGACCACCGGCCACGCCAGCGCGGACAGCGAGAGAAAAAATACGCCCACGTTGACAAAAATCAGAAACTTGGCATCCAGCTGAATCCCTGACGCGCTGATCGCCAGTTGTAAACCGATCTGTCCTCCAAAGAATCCCGCCAGCCAGATCGCAAAGGTCTGTAGGTAAATTCCACCGACCTGATTTTCGGGCGTAAATCGTGCGGGCGATTTGTCGCCAAGAACGATGCCTAGGATGACGCAAGCGGCCACAATTCCAAAAAAGAACAGCAACACTCCAAAAATAAGGATCGTCAAGGTGCCAGCAATCGCACTGATTCCTGCGTTTTCCACCCATTTACGTCCCGGTTTGTCGTCACTACCCGCCGGAGTCAGCAGCAGTTCCCCCGAATAGCCAAGCTGCTCCCTGAGGCGCTGTTGCTCCTGTTCGGAAACACCTTTCCCGGAAAAATCGCCCCGGGAATAGTCCGTTAATAGAGCTTCCACAGAAGTCCGCATTGCTTGCTGTTGTTCATCCGGCTCAAAATCGGCATCGGCGACTTTCCGGTCCAGTTCCGCAAAATATTCCAATGCGCGCTGCGGCCCATAGAGCTCCGACAGCAGGATCGCATAACACAAGCGCTGCTGGTAGGTGCCTGAATCCAGAGCAACGGGGATCGGGCGTCGATCGGCGGTCGCCTGATTGTCGCCCTCTAATTGTGCGTCTGCATTTGATTGTGCGTCTGCATCGCTGACTCCCTGCCGCAACATCTGTTCGGCAACCTTCTGTCCGACCATCACCTTCGCCTGAAGATTGATCTGTATTAGATCCGACGGTGTTGTCTTGCGCGGTTCGTGTTCGCCGAACTGCTCCATCGCAGTGGTCACAACAATGAACAGCGTTACCAGAATGATCACCACCCAGCTGAAATAATCCAACAGGTTGAGTGACTTGGGGGCGAATGGCCGCGATCCGCCTGGCGATTCTGCCGCCGGAATTGGGGTAGGCGGTTGAGCGGCGATGTCCTGCCCCGGGCTTTCACCAGAATTGTCAGAGTCATTTGGGGCGCTTGGGTGTTCTGGATTCACAGTTTACCTTGTGTTGGTGAAGGTCCGTGTTCGAACCGCGCTCTTACCGGAACCAGTCATTGCCGAATCCTGAGTTTCAAACCGGCATTTCAATCAGTCGCTGGTCCAGTCGCCTAAAACGCGTGGGGCCAGCCATCCCATTCGCCATCAGGCATCAGGCATCAGGCATCACACCACTACGATACCACCAGCCCCAAAAAGTCTTTGGCATTCTGGTAACAGATTCGGCTGACCAGATCACCGACTAGGTCCATGTCGTCGGGTAGTTCACCGTTTTCCATGTCGGTTCCTAACAGATCACAGAGAATCCTCCGGAAGTATTCGTGTCGCGTAAACGACAGGAAGCTTCGGGAATCCGTCAGCATACCAATGAACCGGGACAGCAATCCTGTATTGGACAGCGTGTTGATCTGCCATTGCATACCTTCCTTTTGATCCAGATACCACCACCCTGAACCGTACTGCATTTTCCCCGGCGTGTCGCGTTGGAAATTGCCCAACATTGTGCTAATCAGATAGTTGTCTGATGGATTCAGATTGTAAATCACCGTTTTGGGCAGCGCGTCTTCCTGATCCAACCGGTCCAGAAACCTCTGTAGCGAGCGCCCCTGGCTGGTGTCACCTATTGAATCGCACCCCAGATCGCGCCCCACATGGTTGAACAGCCGCGTGTTGTTGTTGCGCCAGACACCGGTATGAAACTGGTTGGTCCAATCCTTCTGCGCGTCCAGTTTGGCCAAATACAGCAGCATGAAGGTCGAGTACTGGTCATGCTGGTGAGGGGTGGCGGTTTTGCCACCGCGAGCAGCATCGAAGATTGACTCGGCAATCGACCGATCGCAAAAACTGTCCGGAACATACTCCATTCCGTGATCGGAGAGCCGTGCCCCGCACTGATGAAAGAAGTCGTGGCGTTTACGAAGGGCCACCAGAAAATCTTCGAATGAATTGATTGCCATATCGGCAGCCGCACCCAGTTTTTCGACCCATGGGTTAAATTCAGCGACGCGATGCACGAACAACGCCCAATCCGGACGGAACGCGGGAAAGACCCCTACGTCAATGGAATCGTCGGTAGCGACTGCCAGGTGGTGGCGTAGATCGTCTGTCGGGTCATCGGTCGTACATAAAGCAGTGACATTGAACTGTTTCAACAGACCGCGCACTTGGAGGTCCTCGCGCTGTTGAATCTGTGCGCAGGCATTCTCCCAAATCAATTCGGCCGTCTGCGGAGAAAGCAAATCGTCGATTCCGAAAACGCGTTTCAGTTCCAGATGCGTCCAGTGATACAGCGGGTTGCGCAGCGTGTGGGGAACCGTTTGAGCGAAGGCAAGGTATTTTGCTTTTGGGTCACCGTCACCGGTGATCAGGTTTTCATCGATACCATTGGCTCGCATCGCCCGCCATTTGTAGTGATCCTCATCCAGCCAGATATCGAACAGGTTTTCAAACTTGTGGTTTTCCGCGATGGCTTGGGGAGACAGGTGATTATGGTAGTCGATGATCGGCCGATCCGCTGCAAAGCGGTGATAGAGCTCCCGCGCCGCTGCATTGGTCAGCATAAAATCATCGTGAATGAATGGCGTTGCCATGAGGCCGGTCCCTAAATAGTCATCGCAGCGTAACCACCATCAACGATCGTTTCCGTTCCGGTCATAAATGATCCGGCATCGCTGGCCAGCAGGATCGTGGCACCGATCAGCTCTTTGGCTTCTCCAAAACGGTTCATCGGTGTGTGCCCCATGATCTGACCTACGCGCTCGGGGGTGAGCACCTTTTTATTTTGTTCCGCCGGGAAGAAACCGGGCACCAGCGTATTGACCCGAATATTTTGCTCGGCCCATTCGCGTGCGAGATTCTTGGACAGGTTGTGAACGGCGGCTTTGGTGGTGGAGTACGTAAAGACGCGCGACAGTGGAATTACGCCTGACATTGAACCGACGTTGATGATCGAACCGCCCTGGTTACGCTGCACAAAATATTTGCCAAAGACCTGGCAAGCCAGAAAGACACCTTTGATGTTGACTTCGTAGATACGGTCCCATTCGTCTTCGGGGATTTCCAGAAACGGTGTGGCGCTGTTCATGCCCGCGCCGTTAATCAGCACATCGACCTTGCCACTTTGGGCGACAACATCAGCCAGCAGTTTTTCCAACTGAGCCCGTTGATCCACCTCGCAAGGCAGGAAATACGCTTTGCCTCCCGCATCCTCAATCGACTGCAAACGTGCCTTGGCTTTTGCTTCACTGCGTCCGACCAGCACGACTTCGGCCCCCGCACCGGCGAGCCCTTCGGCCATCGCGCCGCACAGTTCTCCGGTGCCGCCGATTACGACTGCAGTTTTTCCTGTCAGTGAGAAGAGTTCGTTCAGATAATCAGACATGAAATTCGCTTGCACTGTTTTAGGTAATCAGAATTAAAAATGATGCCGCACTCCGCAGAGCGTGGTTTGTCGTCGGCCAAAAAACGTTGGAGCCACATTGAAACCGGGTGGCCACCGTCTGGCGACGGTAGCTACGTTGAAATGGTAGTTACGTGAAATGGTAGTTACGCGGAAAGCTTGGCCCTGTTGCGAGGGCAGCAAACTATGCTTGGTCGGCGGGACTGAAACTGGCTACATCCCATGTTGGCTGTCCCGATTCGGTTGCGATTTCGTTGAATTCGCCAATTTCGGCTTCACTGAACAGCAGACCGCCTGCCGCCTCGGTTCGTTTGGCAAACGCCGCCTCCATTTGCCCCGGCAGCAGGCACTTGTCATTGCCATGCCCAAGAATGTCGTCTACCACGACTTTTACGTTTTCAGCTTGCGAGCGTCCACCGGCGAAGTTGTTTCCATTAAGTGCATCGGGATGAATCACTTGAAAGTAGAACGCACAAGTGTGTTTGTCGCCGTCGTCTGCCCAGCGCGATCGCAGCGTCGGTGTGCTGCCGCCGATGTACCCTGCCATGATTTCATTAATCAGCGACAGTCCGTATCCTTTGTGGTTGCCAAAGGTTGTCAACGCCGCAACCTTGTTGGGGTCATCCGTGAAGTTTCCATCCTGATCGACTGCCGCTTGTTTCTGGGGAATCCGTTTGCCTTCACGTTTGATTTGCTGCACCCGCCCCATTGCGATCACCGATGTGGCCCAGTCAATCACGACCGGGAACCCGCAGGCGTCTGTGGTCGGGAATCCCCACGAGTGCGGGTTGGTGCCCAGCGTCGGGTAGGTGCCGCCAAACGGGACCACTTCTGTTAGGGCGGCGGTGCAATTGGTGTAGGCAATGTACCCGCGCTGCGCCGCATCCATTACATAACCACCGCCCCACAAATAATGGAACGCGTTATCGACCGAGACCTGGCCAATCCCGTATTTGTCGGCCAACGCGATCGCTTCTTCCATTGCGGCGTAAGCGGTCGCCTGGCCAAGTTTTTTATTGGCGTTCCAGATTTTGGAGGATTCGAAACGGGCCGGCACCTCTTCAATCGTCGCGTTGGGGACACATCCACCAGCGGCCGAACCAAACAGATGGTCTAGGTGCAGCGCTTTCAAAGCATTGTGGGTGCGGATCCCGTGGCGAGTGGCATACGCGGCAAATTTGGCTGCGGCGTCACCTTCTTCTTTGCTGAAGTTGCGATGAACATAGGCGGCAGAAACCAGTTCGTTGTGCTGTTGTTCCGGGACGACGAAGAATTTATCTGACACGTTCGAGGACCTTTGAATGGCGAATGTTGGCTTGATTAAACACCTGGGTTGTGGTCGGCCAAGAAAACCGGCCGCTGCCAGGAAGATTGAAATGAAACAGGGCGATGAAGAAGCACGTTCTTCTTTTGGGGGCACCTATCAGCGTCTGCCGGGTGAGGGTACCGGTGGGCAAGCGGCAACCGGAGGAATGGCAACGTCATTGACCTGAGCCAGCGGTTTTTCGCCTTTAAGCATGCGGACCAGGTTTTCCGTTGCCATCACTGCCTGTCGTTCAACCGACTCAAACGTGCGCGATCCGATATGAGGCGTCACGACGCAATTCGGTGCCGACAGTAAGGGGTGGTCGGCCGGTGGCGGTTCCTTGTCCAACACGTCCGTTCCCAGACCGCCAACCTGGCCTGATTCCAGTGCTGCGGCAATATCGGCGGTGTTGACCATTTCACCACGGGCACAATTCAGGATGACAACGCCTTTCTTCATCGTCGCAATGGAATCCGCATTGATCATGTCACGTGTTTCGTCAGTCAAATTGGTGTGCAGCGAAATGATGTCGCAGGTCGTGAAGATCTCCTGCATCGAATCGGCCTTTTTGATCTCGTGGGTCGCCGCAAACTCTTCGGGCCAGTACAGATCATAACCCACCACATTTAACCCAAACGCTCTCGCGCGGGTGGCGACCTCTTTCCCAATCCGTCCCAGACCGATGATGCCGATCGTCTTGCCCATGATCTCGTGACCCGTCATACGTTTCCACTCGCCCGTGCGGACAACGTTGACCTGGTCAACAAAGTTCCGAAACAGGCTCAGCATCAGCACGAAGGTGTGTTCGGCGACCGTCGTATGGTTAACGCCTGGGCAAAAACTGAGCGGAATGCCTTTAGCGGTCGCTTCGGCGACGTCAATTTTATCGACACCAATTCCGTATTTGGCGATGAATTTGAGCTTCGGTAAGGAACGCGCGATCACGTCTTTGGTGATCTCGTCATCGCCACAGAGAAACGCATCAAAGTCGCCGGCCAGCTCCAGCATTTGTTGTTCGGACAGCGGTCCACGCGCCCGGACGATTTCGGCCCCCGTACTGGCCAACAGATCGTGATGCGGGCCGGGAGTATCTTGATAGGAGGTCGTGGTCAGCAAAATCTTGGTCATGAGCGTTGGGTTACCCAATGGATATTTAGGGTGCGAATAAAGGATTTTTGATGGAGCAGCCGGGGTTTCATCGGTTCTTCAACCGCAGCATTTTAGACAAAAATCAAGTTTCCACCATCGGTGAAACCGCACGAAAAACCGCTACCATGCTCGACCGTTGAGTTTACGATCCACGGGTTGGACCGGTTGGGCATCCGAACAGCATCACTTGCAGGTCGCAAACGTTGGTTTGGATATCTGGAAGCGTTCCCAAGCTGTAGCCCAATGCATCAAAAAAAGTGTAGCAATCATTGTTGGCGATTGACTGCCGCAGTTTCCGTTGCAACGTTGCTGCGGCCGCCACGCGTTCAAGCAATTCCCCATCGAACCAGCCACCCGCCGCAGGAGCGGTCCCGTCTTCCCCGTCGGTTCCCACAGACGCGTACCGAATTGCCGCAGTATCGATGCCGCTGGCCAACAATCGCTCCAGAACAACCGCCGCCAGTTGCAGGTTCCTTCCTCCAACACCAGGTGATTGGCACAGCGTGACCGTGGGTTCACCGCCAATGATCAATGCCCAAGACGCGTCCGGTTGAGCATGGTCCTCCGCAAATTGTGCGTACTGACGGCCAAGTTGATTGACGTTGGTATTAGGGTCGAGGCATTGACGGTCGCAGGACAAGATTACGTACCCCAACTCACGCGCAGCGCGGGCCGCCCGATCGATGGCGGTCTGATTGTTACCGATCAGAATGTTTTTGACAGCGCGGTCGTTTGGTTCGTTGGCTACCGGGCCGGTTGGGGATTGCAGACAGGCGGTAACCGATTTTGGAATCTGGCCTGGGGTAAGAAAGCGCTGCAAGACTGCGTTCGCCGCTGCGGAGGGCGAAAGGATGTCGGTTGATTTTTGGACGGAATCGATCACGGTTGGGCCAGACGAAATCATCGCAAGGTCGTCGCTGATCACGTCGCTAATGATCATGCCCAACAGAGGGATCGCCGAACCCGCCGGCTTCATTTGGGCCAACCCACCTGCCTTTACCTGACTGAGACATCGACGAACGGTATTAAGGCTTTCGATGTCTGCGCCGCTGTGGCTGAGTGCTTTGGAAACGGCGACCAGGTCCACCAAGGGGACTTTGGGTAACTCCAACAGCGCCGATCCACCACCCGAAATCAACGCTAGGCAAATGTCGCCCGGCTGTAAAGTTCTAACCAGTTCGACCACGACTTTCGTTTCCCGGACAACCCTTTCGGTCGGGAAATTATGCCCGGGTGGACGACAACCGACGACTTTCACGTGACGGGCAGTGGCGATTTTGCCACCGATTTTACTATCATTTTTGTCATCCGGGACGTTTACCTGCCCGAAAATCTCGATCCCTATCTCTTCTGCGCGAGCGGCGATCGATTCTTCTAGGCCGATGACCATTCTCCGCGCTGCCTTGCCCGCACCGATAACGCAGATTCGCCGTACACCTGCCAGCGGCAGGCGGTGCTGGCCAACCCAAAGCGCTTTGGTCAAGGCATCAATGCGACACGCGCACTGCACCAGGGCCGCCGCGTCCACTGCGGAAACTGCAGCGTCGATAATGTTGACAAGGTGTCCGGCAGGATCGGATGAGGTGATCGGCAACTGTCACTCTCCTGAAAGGTTGTTGGTCTCGTCCAGTGCGTTTTGAGTCTGCTATAATAGCACCTCCGCCAATCTCCCGCTCAAGAGCTTTCCCGCTTATGCACTTTCAACTTTTCCGACTCCTGATCTGCGTCTGTATCATTTCGTGGGAGGCGATGCCCGCCACTGTGTTGGCTCAGGTTGACAACACCGGGGCAGCTCTCGCCGAAGAGCCGCTTACCTGGCAGGGAATATTGGGAGAAAAAGATATCACTGAAAGCAGCGGGCTGGCTCGGTCGTCGTTATTCGCCGACGCATTCTGGACCATGAATGATTCGGGCAACGGCACCGATTTGTTTTTGTTCGACAGCAAAGGCAAATCACTGGCACGCTGTGAGCTCAAAGGGGCACGCAATATCGATTGGGAGGCGATGAGCGTCTGGCAATCGAATGGACAGCGTTTCATCGTGGTGGCAGATACCGGTGATAACCTTCGGCAACGCACTGAGTACCGTATCTATTTTGCCAAAGAACCCGGCGTGAAAGCAGATCAAAAAGATCTGTACAAAAAAAAACTGTCCGCGGTCGGTGTTAAATTTCAGTTCAGCGGCGGTGCGATGAACTGCGAAGCGATGGGGATCCCGCCAGGAAGCAACGATGTCTATTTCGTGGAAAAGCAATTTGCCGAAACGAAGGTCACCCACCGGCCAGCGATTTTCCGATTGCAATTGCCTGCTGCGGAACTGGCCGCCAAACTATCACTGAAACGCAAACATCGGGCCGGCCGCTTGCCTGAGCTCTATCACGCCTTGAAGGTGGCTGAATTCCCGGTCTACGGCGTCACCGGCATGGCATTTTCTCCTGACGGCAATCGCGCCATTATCAGGAACTACCTGGAGATGCACCTGTTTGACAGACTGGCGGTCCCCGGTGTGGGTGACAACGGCAAACCCGAAGCCTGGGCGGATGTATTCAAAAACCGGAAACCTGTCGTATTGCCGATGCCGCTCCAGCACCAGGGCGAGGCCATTTGTTTTTCACAAGATAGCCAAAGTGTTTACGTCACCAGCGAAAAATCCAGACAGCCGATCTGGCGAATCAATCTCGATGGCCTGCAACGACAGATGGCCAACGATAAGTAGTTGTGGTCAAATTTTATGAACAAGACTGACCACTCGAGTCAGGACGCGGCTGCATGACCTTCCCCAACAATCCCCTTCCCAAACATAACCCTCCCAAACGCAAACGAGACCACTGATGGAAGAACTTCTAAAACACTTGGAACGTTTGGAGAATCGACAGGAGGAAATGCTTGCCACGATCACTCGTTTGTGCGACATCAATTCCGGTACGTTGAATCTTCCGGGGGTCGAACGTGTCAGCCAAGAACTGGTGAAACTGTTCGAGCCGCTGGGCGGAGATCTGCAATTGATCGACACGGCACCGTGGTCGGTAGTCGGAGATGGCGGCAAACGTACCGACCAGGCGTTGGGGAAGATCATTCATATCATCAAACACCCTGAGGCCAGCGGGAAAGTGATGCTGTGCATCCACTGCGATACGGTATACGGCATTGGTGACTCGTTTCAAAAATGCCGGATGACCGCCGGCGGGCAACTGAACGGGCCGGGGGTGGCGGATGCCAAAGGCGGCCTGATTGTGATGCTGGAGGCACTAAAGACCCTCGAATCCAGCCCTTTGGCCGGCCAGATTGGTTGGGAAGTGATTATCAATCCCGATGAAGAAATTGGTTCGCCCGGTAGCGGTTCGTTTTTACGATCTCGTGCCGGTGAATGTGATTTTGGCATGCTGTTCGAACCGGCGCTGCCCGGAGGCGGGTTAGTGTCGTGGCGAAAAGGCACCGGCAATTTTACTTTTGTCGTGCGCGGACAATCGGCTCATTCGGGACGCGATTTTGCTGCGGGCAGGAATGCCATCGTGGCACTGGCGCGCCTGTTGGATGAAATCGACCAACTGAACATCGAACCGGACGTGACTTATAATGTCGGGCGAATTACCGGTGGCGGAGCGGTCAACATTGTGCCGGACCTGGCTGTGGGACGCGTCAATGTGAGAGTTGTCAATCTCGAACAGCAATCCGGTGTAGAAATTGATTTTGCTGATCTGGTTGAAAAATACAACCAACTGGACGGCATCAGCGTTGAAATCAGTGGTGGATTTACTTCACCGCCCAAACCTCTGGAGGACAACGTCAAACCGCTACAGCACCGGATCACCCGGTGTGCCCAGATACTGGACATTGATATCGACTGGCAGGGAACCGGTGGCGCTTGTGATGGAAACAAGTTTGCCAGTGCCGGCTTGCCCAATATCGACACCTTGGGCCCCTGCGGTGGTCACATTCACAGCAGCAACGAATTCCTGATCCCGGGAAGTCTCATTCCCAGAACGAAACTGGCCAGCCTGATCCTGCTGGCGTACGCCAGCGAGATCGACAATTCCGGCGGGGCGTAGTTGCGCAGATCCTAGTTGCGACCAAAATGCATCCAGCAGTGGTGAGAAGGAAGTCTCACTCTTCCCGTACAAAAATTTCCCTGAATTCCACCGCAGAACCGTGACCGGCAAATCCCAGATGCCCATCCGTTCGAGACAACCCCGGATGAGCCTTGCCATCAAGAAACGGTTCGTTTGAATCCAGCTGTAGAAACGGTTTCACATCAGCGTCAAGGATCACGAATCCGTTCAGTTCGACGACGATGCTGGTACCGGTGACAGTGACCTCCTGGAAATTCCATTCTCCGGGCGGGCGCAAACGGCCTCGCACCGCAGCAGCGATACCGTAAATGGAACCGTGGTACTGACGCGCATCAAGGCCGGTAAATTGCTTTGCCGTGTCATCCAGAATCTGAAGCTCGCACATTCCCACATAGGCGGTGTCACCCGATCCGGGGTAGCGAATCGCCAGCCCGTTGTTCCCGCCCGGTGGCAAACGAAATTCAAACCGCATCGAAAAATCTGACCACGTCCGCTGCGTAAAAATTGTCCCGCCATGGCCGGGCTTGCACCGTAGCGTCCCGTCGATAATTTCATAACCACCCTTTGCCCCGTCCCAACCGGCAAGGCTATTTCCATCAAAGATTCTTCGGTAGCCGCTGCCAACACGATCAGCAAGGTGCTTGTTCGATTCTTCTGGTGACAGTTCTCTGATTCTCGGGTGGCGAAAACTGAAGGGGGCACCGTTGGGGCAGATCTGAACATGTCCCGCAACCATTAGCACCGCAGGCAGTCCGCCAGATTGATGACGCTCGTCAGGGGCTTGGGGACTCAGAATCGCACATGGTGCTATCTCTTTGCCGTCGATCCAAACACTCACCCGGGCTCCCGTCACGCGCACGATGGCCTTGGTCCATTGCGCGTGCGGTGAGGTTGTGGTTTTGCTACTGCCGGCCGGCAGCAGCAAACGGCCCCCTTTTATGACCAGCACCGCATCACGGACGCTGCGAAATTCAAATTCCAGTTCAAAATCACTGTACTGCGCATTTGACACCAGACAGCCACCACTTCCACCATTTTGAATCGCGCTGCCAGTCACGGGCGTGGCCGGCGAGATCGACCAATCCGGGCCGCGCGCTGTCGCGTCGGTTCCAGAGGTAGGCCTCTCTACCGATTGCCCGGTCGAGGCTGAGGCTGAGGCAGAGGCTGAATTCGCGCGATCAGGGATCGGTGGCGGTACAACTCGCCAATGGCTCAGGCTTTTCCCGTCGAATAGAGAACGAAATTTTCCGTGAGCAGCGTCTGAAGCCTGAACCGCCAACACTGGCTGTAGTCCAGGGCAGAACGATCCGCATGCGCAGGAAATCAATAGCACAGCAGCGGCGAACCACTTACGAACCTGTCTACTCATTGCGGAATCTCCCAAGCTGAAAAATGGTTGTCTTGTTTTGGTAAGCGATCCTGACCAAACGCTGACGCAACACAGCATATATGGTGTGGGGAGACTGTGAGAACCGCTACAAGAAAAAATTTCAGGTTGCCTCTGGCGTTGCAGCACGATTGTCGCAACAACCAACCGCAAGCCATCCACTCCGGCGGGGTCTGCGCGACGGCGGGGCGAATAGGCTTGGTCTCCAGCGTCAGGCGAGCTACCAGGGTGCTTTCTGAATCCACCAATGGCCGTTAGATTATGCCGATTGCTGTCGCCGCATCTGTTGTGCGGTGAGGCAGGTCAAATTTACCTTCGCCACTTCGATCGCTTATGTCAAACAATCCAGACATTTCTTTTGTCGCTGAACAGCGCGTGCCAGTCAAAGACCTGAAAGGGATTTCCAAAAATGCCGCCTCAACCGCCGCCAAAGGAGGCATCAGCCGGAAATATCTGAGTGACCTGGCTCAGGCTGAATTGGATGCAGATTTGGATGCGACATTTGCCAAGCTTAAATCAGCTTTTAGATTCAAACGCAAAGAGCTAACCGCTGACGGGCCGGCCGATGGCATGGGGGTGATCACAACACCGCATTTTTTCTACGAAGTGACGGTGGTACCTGTCGAAGACGCACCACGCAATGTTATCATTCGCAGGTGCGTCCGCAACATCACCGATGCTGATGTAATCACAGGCGCAGATTTTTTTGAGGTGTTTGGTTCGAGGTTTAACCAGCTGGAAGTTGCCTGCGATAACCCACTGGACCTAGAAGCAATTATTGATCAAATTGAGGACGCTGAAGCTGACGACGTTGATCTGGATTACGACAAAGATGTCACGCATTGCACGATCGGGTTGATGTCGATGAGAACAACGATCCTCGTGCGCCCCAATTCTATCCACGTCAAAGGACCTGCGGACGTAACGCCTGCCGATCTAGTGCACTCATTCTTCGAAATGCAGAATTGCTTCATGGAATCGTTGAACCTGTCAGAACCGCTGCTAAAGAGTTCGTCCTGATTACTTCCCCGAACGAACTCAGTTGATCGGGTTAATCCGGCTGATTGTGTCGCATTTTTGCCTGGTATCTTTACGGGGTGGCTGCCTCCTTCAACAGGTCAACGCGGTAGAGTTCCAGTGGCAGTTGGTCGTAGCTGTTGAGCGCCGTGATCCGGTTGCTCAACAGGGTCACTTTTTTATTATTGGGTTTGGTTGGTTTGGCCAGTTTCGCCAGTTTTTTGGAATTGCGACGTTGCCGACGACCGGAATTAGCCAGGTCACGCTCCAATTGGCTTAACTGCCCCCCGTAGCGGTTGCGGATTTGTGCAATTTCATTGGCCGCGCGATCCAGTTCAAACGCTACCGCGTCAGCCCGGTTACCAAGATTGCCGAGGGTGAAATAGTTGTCCTGAATCTGGTACCGCAATACGTCGCACTGTAGCAGCGAACCGTTGGGATCGGTTTGATGGAAATACAACGCGGTTTGCAACGCGCGAATATTGTTGCGGACCGATCGAATATCCCCATCGAGCGCCGCCAATTCACTTTGCAGCGGTTGGGCACGTGAGATTGCCCGATCAATCTTTAGCTCGCCCTCGTCCCTCAGCGAATTCTGTTGGTCCTGGATCGTTTGGGTTTGCGTCTGTAGCAGAGCATTTTCCTGCTGGATCAATTTTCGGTTGGCAACCTTGGCGACCTCTTTTTCTTCAACCGACTCCTGAACTTTTCTACCCAAGTGTTGCATGCGGCCTTCGAAGTCCGCCAGCAAATTTTCCATCTCCGCGCGCATCAATTTCTGGTGATTGGGAGCGAGTCCGATGGACAATTCCGCAATTGCCGCATGCAGGATTTCCTGATTGACATGTTCTCCCACAGGGCCTTGCAGATAGCCCAGCAACCGACCAATCCTGCGATAAGTATTGTCCAACCTAGCCGGTGGCAAGTTGCGGTTGCGAATCGTTTTGCCAAAAGTGCGAATATCAGTCATGGCCTGGTCGTATTGATCGCGCACGGTTTTCACCCAGATCGAAAGCAACCTGGCATCCAGGTTGTCCGGGGTGATAGCGAGCGCGGCATCCACCGCTTCACCCGCTTCCCGCACACGATTGTGCTGAAAGCGGTTCACCGCATAGGCAATCAAAACCGTCGGACTATTCACCGGTGCCAATTCGTAGACCTCGACACTTTGGGTGCGACTGGCAAGGTTCTTTTTCCAGGCCGGGTCCAGCCAGAATTTAACGCGCTGTTTTTCACCGATGGGGATTTCGATCGGTTCTATCAACTGGCCAACAACGGTCTGGCAAATCACCGCTTCAACGGTCAAGGCGATCAGAAACGCGAACAGGGGCAAGAAACGCTTCCATTGTGCGGGTCCAAATTTCATTGTGTTAACCGGGAGAGAATGAAAAAACGGCGAAGTAGACCGATCCGGCCACCCAGCTTATTATTTGCATCTCTGGCACGAAAGCAACCTGTGGAGCTTCATCGGATTGCGAGTGTCGCATCTTTCAACAAAGTCCCTGTCAGGAAGGCGGCTGGAGCTGACTGACCATCTTGCGAAGTTTTGGTAAGTCTTTTCGGGCTTTGGCAAGTTGAAGTGTTGTGATGACCTTGCACCACCGCTGGCGTGGTGTCGTGAACGGGGGCAAAAGCTGGTGGTCTTCCCCTCAATCGGCTACCATGCGGTTGAAACCAGTCACACCGAGTGAGAAAAACGGGCACTCGATCTATCCGCACGTTCTGGACTAACCCATCTAACAACACGTGCGACAGAAACACCCGGGTAGATCGCAATTGGTTACGTGGAAAACTTTGCTCTCCAGTAGGGCAGGCCCTGCTGGAGAGCAAACACAATCATTGGATAATCATCCATTAAAATGCCGGAAGAAACAAAAACAGTCATGACCGCATCAACTCCCGACTCCGAAGTTCTCCTTGCCCCCTGGGCAGGGCCGTGCGGTGGTACTCCTCCGTGGCGTTCGGTGAATCCCGAGGCATTCCTAGATGCTGTTACCGCTTCGATCAGACTTGAAAATGAAGATCTGGCCCGCATCACTGAGCAAGCGGAATCTCCCACCTTCGATAATACGATTGTCGCCATGGAAAAAGCCGGTCGCACGCTGGACCGATTGGAGTCAATTTACTATGTCCATACCTCGAATCTGAACCTTGGGCCAATGGCCGATATCGAAGCCACGATTGAACCGGTCTTGAGCGCGCATCGTGATTCGGTGATGCAAAACCAGGCACTGTTTGAACGCGTTGAATCTGTCTACCAATCCAACGCAGCAAAAGAGCTGGAGCAGGCTAATTTTCGTTTGCTGGAAAAAGTCTACAAAAACTTTGTCCGTCAAGGAGCACGACTGGACGCCGCTGAGAAAAAATCTCTGTCAAAAATCAATGTCGAACTGGCCAGTCTGTTTACCCGTTTCAGCCAGAATGTTCTGACGGCCGAACAGAAAACGATCACTATCGACGATGCCTGCCGGCTTCAAGGACTGCCGGCAGCCCTCATTGACTCGATGGAGTCGGCTGATGAAACAGAGCAACAGTGGCTGGTCGCCAACACGCGTTCGGCCGTCGAACCGGTGCTGACCTATGCTGATGACAGAGTCCTGCGGGAACATGTCTGGCGAGCGTTCTACGATCGTTGTGATCGGGGTGACAGCCACCATGGAGAGAGTGTGGACAATAACGCGATTGTTTCGGCGATCCTGCGTTTGCGTGCCAAACGCGCGAAATTGTTGGGCTACGCGACGCACGCGCACTGGCGTCTGGAACCGCAGATGGCTAAAGAACCGGAAAATGCCATGGCGCTGATGACGCGCGTCTGGCTAGGTGCCGTGGAGACAGCGCGACAGGAAGTTGTCGATATGCAGGCAATCGCCGACAACGAAGGGGGCGATTTTAAAATTGAACCTTGGGACTACCGATATTACGCTGAAAAAGTTCGTAAACAAAAATACGACCTGGATCTGGCAGATATTAAGCCCTACCTTCAACTGGAGAAACTCAGAGAAGGCATGATGTGGACAGCAAGTGAACTTTTTGGCTTCGAATTTCGCGAAACAAAAACAGTCGATGTCTTTCATCCGGATGTTAGAGTCTGGGAGGTTCGCAAACCAAACCAGGTAGTTGGATTGTGGTATTTTGATCCGTTTGCGAGGGCCGGAAAACGCAGTGGCGCCTGGATGACAAACTACCGCCAGCAGGAAAATATTGATGCGGCAATCCTTCCGCTGGTTTCGAATAACTCGAATTTTGTCAAATCGAAACCCGGTGAACCGGTGCTAATCTCGTGGGATGATGCGGTCACGCTGTTTCATGAATTTGGTCATGCATTGCACGGCTTGTGCAGTCAATGTCGGTATCCAACTCAGTCGGGGACTTCGGTGGCGCGCGACTTTGTCGAATTTCCATCGCAGCTATTTGAAAGTTGGTTGGCAACGCCTGAAGTGCTGGCACGTTTCGCCTTGCACCACCAAACCGGTCAGCCCATCCCCCGGGACCTGATCGAAAAAATCGAAGCAGCCGCCACTTTTAATCAAGGGTTCGCCACGGTCGAGTATCTGGCAAGTGCAATCGTTGATATGAAATTGCATCTGGCTGGGGATGTGGCAATCAATCCGGAGCAATTTGAAAAACAGACGCTGGCTGAAATCGATATGCCAGCGGAAATTGTGATGCGGCATCGGACGCCGCATTTCAGTCACGTCTTCGCCAGCGATAGTTATTCTGCTGGCTACTATAGTTACCTGTGGGCTGAAGCGCTGACGGCCGACGCGGCTGAAACGTTCGAGCGGGTTGGGTTTTTTAATGCCGTAACGGCGGCAGACCTGTTGTCAAAAATTCTCGCGATTGGCGATACAGTGGATCCAGCCGAGGCATTTCACAGCTTTCAAGGCAGGGATGTTGACCCGGGCGCGCTGTTTCGCAAACGAGGATTCCCATTAAACGCAAGCCTCCCGTAGAGGAAGCGCCCAATGAGATGTGACAGCATCGAATGCTGCCATTGCTGAAATCCCTAGAAACCTTACTAACCTGCCTTCGCATACGGGGCAGGACGGATGGCAAAATAGGTAAAATACATTGGTCTTGGAGGTTAGTTGATGACATTTATCTGGCTTATCATGGACGAATAATTGGACGAATCTGAATAATCGTTACTTTCGGAATCAAATTGGCTGTATTGACCGCCGATACCTAAACAGCCGGGCTTCCGGTTTTTCTTCCGAGAGAAGTTTATTGAGGTTTTTCAAATGCGTCAGCTTATCAGCCGTCCGACAGTTTTTCTTGTTATCGGAATTGGCGTTTTCGCGTTGCTGGTTTCTCGTTTTCGAACGACAGAAGATCAGTCACGCCCTGTGGTTTCACAGCTGGATCCGTTTGAGTCACTTGGAAATCTCTCGGGTAAAAACTTGGCTGTCGCAAGCCCATCTCCGGTGGAACCCTTGCCGGCTCATGAACCAATGGTGCGCGATGTGATTACGGCCCCGGAAACCTATCTGCAAACGGCGGCAGTACCTTTGCGTGACGCCCCGGATACTGCAACCGATGCTGATCTTGACGCCGACACTGGTGCTGAAATCACTGCTGTCGTCGATGCCCCCGACGCGCTGGTGGCTCCCGGTGTGGACATCGAAATTGCGGCGGCTTCAGAGGCGGATTCAGAAGTACTGCTTTCTAATTTAGATGTCGTCGAGGTACCTGTTCCCGTCGTCGATCAGATCAACCCTGTCGAAGACGATCTGACCGTAATGGAATTCGAAGATGCCATGGACGCTGATGTTGATGTGGCGGAAGAGCGCTATCAACTGGATGATTTTGGTGCTGAACCCAATCCTAATATCACCCCAATTGTTTTGATGGACGAACCCCAAACTTCCATGCCGGTGGTTAAGTCTGCGGTTCAACCGGCCCGTGCCCAGGTCAGTGAAACATTCCGCCCCCAAGGCTGGAAGAAAAACCCCTACATTACCGACAGCAAAGACGTGGTCGAGTCAACACCTGCCAAAGCTGCACCGGAGATTGAAACATCCAGTCTCGAATCAGCGCCCACGCTGGACAACCTTCCCCGCGAGAATCAAGAGGCTTTGATTTCGGCTGCGATGAACGCTTCGGAAGAGGTCTCAACAGTTGCCAACTTTGAATCACAAACGGCCGCATCGACGGTCAGTTCGATTCCAACCTCCGGTCAGCCTATGCGATCGGTCGTGGCCCCGTCTGGTGAATACGCCGACGCGTTGCCGATCGTGATTGGTCTTCCTGACTCGGTTGCTCACAAGGCGGTGCACAACATCGAATATGGCAAATCGTTGTCGCGTCGCGGTGCCGCCTTTGCCGCCCGGCAGGAGTTTTACTCGTCCTTGCGAATTCTGGCACAGGCTCACGACACCCAGGCTGGAGGCACCGGGTACACGCACGCACTGCGTGATGGCATTATTGCCCTGAAAGAAGCTGAAGACTTTATTGTCTCTGATACCGAAACACAAATCGGCTTGAGAGTTGCGAATGTGATCGAAGGACATTCGACAAAAGTGATCTCTCCGGCAGAGGCTGGCGGCATGACCGCGATTGGAGCCATGCAGCGTTATTTCGCTTGGGCCAGCGGGCAGCTTCGGGTCGCCAGTGGCCAGAACGTGGTCGCCGCCGAAGCGCTTTACTGTCTTGGAAAACTACACACCGTGCAGGCCAAGTTTGGTGCCAATGCGACGAAGCTGGACATTGCCAAAGCCATTGTTTTTCACCAGGCAGCTATGGCAGCCGACAGTTCCAACTTCCGATCCGCCAATGAACTGGGTGTGTTGATGGCCAACAGCGGTCGATTGCAGGAATCGCAACTCATGCTCAAGCGTAGCTTGCAGATTCGTCAGCTTCCACAAGCCTGGCAGAACCTGGCCGTGATCCACCAACGGTCAGGCCAGCATCGTTTGGCTCAACTGGCCCATCAGGAATCACTGATTTCATCACGGCAACAGACCGCCAGCATGGCCAGCAACACCATTCGCTGGGTGGAACCGGGGGCGTTCAACCAGGGGACTCCACTGCAAATGCGTCAGCAAACTGCTGACCATCGCCAGGCACAGCCGCCAGTACCGCAACCACAAACGAATAAACCTACCATCGGTCAGCGACTGAAAAGCATTTTCTGAATCTGGTTCCGATCGAGACCAAACTGTTTTTACCTGAATTCCTGATTCCAACACTGACTTCAACGTCTGATTTTTTTCGAAGGCATCGATGCCATGAACAAAAACCCTCTCAACCGATTTCTATTTGGAAGCGCTGCTCTGATCGCCACGGGGATCGGCTGCTTCGCGGTAATCGACGGAACACCGGCGGACCACTCTCCCACCAGCCCCGTCATTCAGGCCAGCAGCACAGAACCGCTGGGCGGTACCGCTGGAGGATCCATGGTCAGCCAAGCGGTCTTTAATGACCTAGGTGAATTCCGACAGGACGGAGAAGTTATCCGCGACAGCAATATCCGTCTGTGCCAAGGGTACGATACCGGTTGTTCGACGTGCGGTGGCGGTGGAGGTTGCGCATGCCACCAATCGGCTCAGCCACAGGTGGCCGTTGCCAGCCATGCGGGTGGATTCGGTAACACCAACCAGCCCTACAAATCGAATGCGGTCAAGCATTTTGCCGGCGTCAACGAGCACACACGCGGCGCGCGTGGTGGCGAACCCAGATGGCGACATGCCCAAATGGTACCATGGGAAGCGTTCGCCTACGGCGAATACATTGGTCCGCATCGGCACCCGCACGTTTCGGAGTACCGCCTGCGTGTCGATGACCAGCTGGAATTTGTCTACATCCTGACTCGGGAGAAATCAACAGAACCGTACCGGTTCTACGTGGGCGACACCATTTCCATTTCCTCCGCGATCGACTCCAGCATCAATGTTCCGACCATCGCCGTGCAAAACGACGGTGCGGTATCGTTGACGCTGATTGGGCAGGTGCGTGTGGCGGGAAAGACGATCAATGATCTTCAACGTGAATTAAATGACCGCTATTCCAAGTATTTCCAGAATCCATCGATTGTTGTGCAGGTGATTCAGGGCGACACGCCACTGCAAGACTTGCTCAATTCGGTCGATGCCCGTGCGGGACAAGGCGGCCAGTCGCGGCAGGCCACCGTGTCTCCCGATGGTACGGTTCAACTGCCTCTGATTGGAAGTGTCCCCGCCATTGGACTTTCTCTGGAAGAAATCGAACGCGAGGTGAATGCCCGGTACCGTATGAAGCTGGCAGGGATTTCGGTGACTCCTGTTTTGACCGAACGTGCCCCGCGATTTATCTATGTGGTTGGCGAAGTCGATACTCCGGGGCGATTTGAATTGACAGGCCCAACCACGGCAATGCAGGCCATTGCCCTGGCTGGTGGGCAAAACGTGGGGGGAAATCTGCGGCAGATCATTGTTTTCCGGCGCGATCAAAACTGGCGTTTAACCGCCACCAAGCTTGACTTGGCCGGTGCGATTTACGGGAAGCGTCCCTACCCTTCTGACGAGATTTGGCTGCGAGACTCGGATATCGTGCTGATTCCCAAGAAGCCGATCCAGCGGTTCTCCGATCAGATCAACCTGTATCTGGCAACCACGCTTTATACAATTTTTCCGCAACAGGGTGTCGCGTTTAACTTCGACAACTTCACCAATCTTGGAAGTCAGTAAAACCGCGCGTGTCGGGAAATCCCGCCATCAAATTTGTAAAATTTTAGAAGCCGCTGAATTCCCGGAGTTCAGCGGCTTTTACTGTTCCCGCAGGTAGGAATGCCGTGACAAAGGGGCACCATTTGCCATCGATCAGTCAGGAATAAATTTGCATTGCAGATCAGTTATCTCCATAATGACCGGGGTCTGTTCGGGAAATGGAATGATCGTCAATATCGATGAATCCGGACACTCTTCTTTTCTTCAGGTGACAGGATGTCGCCGGGAATTTCGCCAGTGGTTTGGGTTGCTGTACGCCCCGGTTTGTTTTCAGGTCAATGCAGTTGAACTCGGGCTCGTCCTCTAGTTTCGAGGCAGAAATGGATCTTGGTCAGTTACGGTATTTCAGCAAGATTGTAGAACATCGGAGTTTTACAAAAGCAGCACGTGATTGCTCCGTGTCGCAACCGGCACTAAGCCAGCAAATTGGCAAACTGGAAAAAGAATTGGGGCAGCCCCTGTTCGAACGGCAGGGACGCTCGATCCGGCTCACACCCGCCGGGCAGCTATTGCATGTCCAAGCGGATAAAATTCTGCGACTGGCCGATGATGCCAAAAAGCAAATCACCGACGACGGAGAAACGGGACGTATTTGCATTTCCGCGATTCCGACGGTCGCACCGTACCTGATACCTGCGATTCTAAAAAGTCTCAAGGACCAGTTCTCTAGGGCGAATTTCATTATCAGTGAGGATACCACCGAGGAACTTCTGAAACGATGCTCCAATGGTGATGTCGATGTTGGTATTCTGGCACTTCCTGCCAGTGCAAAATACCTGACGATCGAATCGATGTTCGAAGAAGAATTGATGCTGGCCGTTTCAGCAGCCAATCCCCTGTGCAAGAAAACACAATTGGTCGCAGACGACCTGAAAGATGAACCGTTTGTGCTGTTGCGGGACACGCATTGCCTGGTTGATTCGATTGAGTCCTTTTGTAACGGGAACAGCTTTCAACCCGTCGCCACATCGCGCATTGACCAGTTAATCACCGTTCAGCATCTGGTTGCTCTCGATCACGGGATTTCATTTGTACCCAAAATGGCATCGGCCATCGACCTGGACGGGAAGATTGTCTATCGTAGCATGAGCGAAGACCAACCGTCCCGCAACATCGCGTTGTGTTGGAATCCGTATCGCTATCAAAGTCGATTGCTGGCCAGATTCATCGACGCGGTCAAAGAACTTTGCCAGTCAAGTATTGCTCAACAGCAACATGCGATTCCGCAAGATGCCATTCTCCGAAACGATGTGGTGAGCATGAATGCTGTACCGCTGTCGTCAAATGCCAAAAGTGTTCGCGGGACAACGCGCTAGAAAAGGGGCGTTGCGTCAAAAAAGTTCGCCACATCAAAGTTGATTGCGTTAGCGGATCGCGATCCTGCTGCAGAGCGGTCGGAGGCCGTTCAAAGCAAACCTTCCGAAACTGCGAGAGATCTGTAACTCAGGCTATCGCCGGTCCAGCAGCAGGCCTGCTTCCTGTTCAAATTCATCGACCGGAACGTTAACGCGCGAGACGATTCCTTCGTGATTTAACATCAATAAATAGGGCACGCGCGTCACCGGGAAACGGTCGAGTAAAACCGGTCTCTCGTTGATGTTCCAGTCGCAAAATATGGTTGCCGATTGACTTCCATCGCGCCGGGTGACTTCGGAGGCATTCAACGGCGCGGTCGGGACGGCGATCGCTCTGATGGGGGCCGAGTTTTCCGCGTAATGCGAGCCCACCTGGTGAAAACGATTAAGATAGTCGAGCGATGAAGGGTCGTTTCTGATGGCGTAAAAAAGAATCATCACCACACGTTTGTCAAAATCGCTCTCTTTAACCGGTGTTCCCATCCGGTCTACGCCGGCAAGTGACAGTTTTTTTCCGATCAGGTCCAGTCGCTGAAGGCCTTTTACACCAAAGGTTTTCAGCGTCGCTCCTGCCTTTTCTCCCGGACGTCGTTCCCCGCATTGGATCATCGTCTGGTAGATGTTCCTGGCAGGTGCAGGATCGCGCTGGCCCTCAAACCAGTTGGCGATCCGGTTTACCTCGGTAATGACCACCTCACCGGTGTCATCGCGCTCCAGCAATTCGATCGATTGTTTCTCAAGTTCGCGTTGGCCAGCCCTGCCGTTGGCGTAGCGGTTTACATAGAGATCTTTGTAGTTGGCCTTGATCAAATAGTACCGGTTTAAAAAGTAACCAAAAAGTTCAGCCGCCGGATGGTCCTTGCCCGGTGCAGACCGCAGCAGGTCCTCCCCTAACTGTTTGGCCGTTTCGACATCGTTCTCGATGCACGCGTCGAATTGACGGCGAACCGATCCCAGTACAATTTCATCTGCCGGAAATCGTTCCAGCACGTCTTCCAGAGCCACCGTGAATTCAGATGGCTCAATGCTGCCTGACACGACCTCGAACAGGACATAGATCAACCGGCAGATATGTGCTTCGCGGTAAATTTCGGCATTGGTATCGTTCAGATACCGTTGGAAGCATAACTTGAAGTTTTCAAGGTTCGATTGCGAGGGAATCTTGCCCAGCGCATGCAAGCCGTAGAGCGATTTACGGTTGCGCAGCAAGGCAAGGGTGGCAAACTCCTTGGCTTCGCGTGTCGCATCGGACTCGATAATCCGCGTGGTGACCCGAATCTGTTGCTTCAACAAATACGCTTTGGAGGTGTCGTTCGTCGTCTTTTTGATTTCGATGCGCTGTGCGCTGAGTCTTTCAAGCAGTGAATCGGGAGTCGCATATTTGAGAAAGGATTCAAACTCGGTCGCCGGTACGGCCTCGTCCACTCGCGCGCTGGTTTGTGGGCGTGGCTTAGGTTTGGGCAAATCCATAAACAGCACGCTGTAGCCCCACATCAGTGTTGCGAGGGTGGTGGTCATTCCGGCGACCAGAGCAATGAAGCTGCCCCTACCTCCTTCAGAGGCATTTTTACCAAACCCGGGTTGCGACCTGCGTTTTTTATGCTTGGAACTCCGTCGTTTTTTGTGACTCATCGTTATTGAAACACCTGACGAAAATCGAAAATACGACGCACCCGGGGGCTTTGGCAAATATGCCCGTCACAAACGGTAAGACACGCCACAAGATCGGCTATCTAGGGAAGCTCAATCGTCGGACCGTCCGACGCACCGGCGGCGTTTGCCTCGCCATCGCCATCAGGAGACTGGGCTGACATCTGCACATAGGCCATGCGGAACTGATGCAGGCTTTCGGTCAACATCCGGGTTTCTTCATCATCCAGATTGCCTTTCGTCTTTTCCTCCAACACACCAAGCAAATCAATGAAGTGTTTGGCCATTGCCAAGTCAACCGGCGGCTGTTGACCCGCAGGGTCGGGTAAAAACCCCATCGCCATCATGACTTGAGAACTGAGCATGGAGATCAGAAATGGCATTGAGGCGGGAGGGATTTCGCCCTGTTGTCCCGGATCCCCGGCGACCGGGTCTTCTGGACCGGTCGTCTCCTGCTCGCGCAGTAACTCCTTCTCCTTCTGAACCTGATCTTTCCAGTCTTCGTCAACAATGATTTTGGGTTCTTCGTCGCTCATGGCAATGCGTTTCTCTTTTGTATTGGAGATGGACCGACAGGAAATCTGCCGGGCGTTTTTCAAATTGATAAAAGCGGTGCCTTCGGTAACGCTGTAACACGTTTACTGTTGCACCGGAGAACTATTGAATGGGTGCCGTTTCGGGTGATGTGGTCGCGGGCTCACGTTTTTTTTGGCTGGTGGCAGCCTGAATGAAACCGGAAAACAGCGGGTGCGCGCAAGTTGGCTTTGACTTGAACTCCGGGTGATACTGAACCGCTACAAACCATGGATGGTCCTTGACTTCGACAATTTCAACCAGTGAATCATTTTTGCTGGTTGCAGCAATCACCAAACCGTTGGCCTCCAGTTGCTGACGGTAGGAGTTGTTGAATTCATAGCGATGCCGGTGTCGCTCGTTCACTTCCTCATGTCCATAACAATCCAGCGCTTTGGTGTCCGGTTTCAATTGGGACACTTGGGCCCCCAGTCGCATGGTACCGCCTTTTTCGGTGACGTTTTGCTGTTCGTCCAGCAGTGCGATCACGGGGTGTTTGGAGTCTTTATCGAATTCAGTTGAATTGGCTCCTTCCAGCCCGACAACGTTGCGGGCAAATTCGATCACGGCACACTGCATGCCCAAACAAATCCCCAAAAACGGGATCTGGCGTTCCCGCGCCCAGCGAATCGTTTCGACCTTGCCTTCAATGCCGCGTTCACCAAAACCTCCGGGGACCAGGATCCCGTCGTAACCGGCCAGCAACCGCTCCGGCCCCTCACGCTCAATTTCCTCGCTTTGAATGCGCCCGATGCGGATCTGTGCGTGATGTTTCAGTCCCGCGTGATCGATCGATTCATAAATCGACTTATAGGCGTCCTTGTGTTCCGCGTATTTTCCAACCACCGCGATGCTGATCTCCGTTTCCGGGTTCCGCAACCGGTGCAGCAAATCTCGCCAATCATCGATCTCCGGCATCCCCGACGGCAACCCCAGACGCTTGGCACACAATTCATCTAGGCGATGGTCCAGCAAGCTGATCGGGACCTCGTAAATCGAGAAATCCTTGTCGCGTTCCTCAATCACACTTTCTTTGGGGAGGTTACAAAATAGTGCGATTTTCTCACGCTCTTCGTTGGGCAGTGCGCGATCGGTCCGACAGATCAACAGATCCGGTTGGATACCAATCTGGCGAAGCTGGCCAACGGAGTGCTGCGTCGGTTTGGTTTTTAGTTCACCAGCCACCTTGAGGTAGGGCACCAGCGTCAGGTGAATGAACATGCAGTTCTCTTTGCCGTACTCCTGGGCAAACTGGCGAATGGCTTCCAAGAAAGGCTGGCTCTCGATGTCGCCTGCAGTGCCACCGATTTCGGTGATTACCACATCCACTCCATCACCACCGATGCCCTTGATGCACTGCTTGATTTCGTTGGTGATATGCGGAATGACCTGAACGGTCTTTCCTAAGAATTCTCCCCGACGTTCTTTCTCGATCACGCTCAGGTAAATCTGACCGGTCGTGTAGTTGCTCTTGCGCGACAGCGGGCTGTTGGTGAATCGCTCGTAATGTCCCAGATCCAGATCGGTCTCGCTGCCGTCGTCCAGAACGTACACCTCACCATGCTGATAGGGACTCATGGTGCCCGGATCGACATTGATGTATGGATCCAGTTTTTGCATGCGCACGGTCAATCCGCGTCGCTCCAGCAGCATGCCGATCGAGGCACTGGTCAGGCCTTTACCCAGTGAACTTACCACGCCACCGGTTACGAAGATATGTTTGGTCATCAAGGGAGTTGGGGAACAGGTGCAGATTGACAACAGCGGCCATCGGCTCGCCAATCGGGCAGTTTAGCAGTTCTTCTGCCGACTGACAAACAGTTCGTAGTCTTTTGCCGTGTCGATGCCCACCACGGGGTGTGCGATTACCCCGACTGAAATAGTTTCTCCAGCCTGCAATATCCGCAACTGCTCCAGTGACTCAATTTCTTCCAGTGGGGACCGTTTAAGCGAGGAATACTGCTCCAGAAAGTCCCGGCGATAGGCGTACAGCCCAATGTGCTGAAAAAAGGTCGCCGGTTGGGAATTGAGCAATCGGTCGTCCCAGACTTTGGGACACGGGATCGGCGAACGGCTGAAGTACATCGCGCGCTGCCTGGCGTCCATGACCACCTTCACGCAGGATGAGTCATCCAGCTGCTGTCTACTGTGAATCGGTGTGGCCAAAGTAGCGACAACTGCTTGAGGATCATCGACCAACATCTGGATTGCCATGTCGATCGCGGCTCCCGGGATTTCAGGTTCGTCTCCCTGAACATTAACCACGATGTCGAACTGTCGATGCCGCGCCGACACTTCCGCCGCCCGGTCGGTACCGCTCTGATGAGTGGATGCGGTCATTTCCACGTTGCCGCCAAACGCGGTCACCGCTTCATAGATTTCACGGTCATCGGCGGCAACGATGACTTCGTCAGCCAGTTGACTGCAACGGGCCGCGGCAAACGTATGCTCCAGCAGCGTTTTGCCCGTTTCATTTAACAGCAATTTGCGCGGCAAGCGTGTCGAAGCCAACCGGGCGGGAATGACGATCAGTGTTTTCAAGTCTGAATCCTTCATGCTTCGGCAAGCGCGTGGGTTAATGTTGTTATTGTCATCGCGATGGCCATTGTGGTAGTTGAACCGACCTGAAGGTAGACCGCCAGCAATCGCAGCGCCGCTCGCCAACCAACGTGGCGACGTTCGCCCGAGCGTGAACCGCAAACCTGTCAGCATCCTCTTTCTAACGTCGTCAACAACACGACATCATCATTCTACGCGCGTTCCAACGGAAACGCGATGACGCGTTGAATGTTTTCACAACCGGCCAGCACCATCATCAACCGGTCTATCCCCACTGCCACGCCAGCACAAGCTGGCATGCCGGATCGCATCGCGTTGATCAAACGGCTGTCCTCAGGCAGTACCGGGCTGCCATCGCGCTGCCGCAACGCATTATTTAACGCATTGCGTTTTCCCAGTTCGTCTGCATCCAGCAGCTCATGATAGCCGTTGCCCAATTCCACGCCATCAACGTACAGTTCAAATCGCTCAGCAACCGGAGGATCGTCGTGTCTGACTTTCGCCAGCGCCGCCTGGGATGCGGGCCAGTCGTAGATGATTGCCGGAGTTTTAAAACCAAGCTTCGGTTCCACCAAATGGGTTAGCGCCAGATCCAACCAGAAATCCCGATCCGTTTCATGGGCAAATTCACCAACCGGGACCCCTTGGGTTTCCAGGGTTTCAGCAAATGAAGGGATTGGATCAGAAAATGGATCGACACTCGCATGTTTCTGGAACACTTCCCGATAGGTTAACATTTCACTTTGCGGGCGATTCAAAACGGCCGCGGCAAAATCCGACAACAGTCGCATCCCCGCACGCAAATCGTCACCGACACGATACCATTCGAGCATTGTGAATTCGGGATTGTGCCGTCTGCCGGATTCGGCCTGACGAAATGCTTTGGCGATTTGATAGATGGCAGTTGCCCCCGAGGCCAGCAGTCGTTTCATGCAAAATTCCGGCGAGGTCTGTAGCCACAGCGTTTCATGATCTTCAGTGCGGCCCGTCAGTGCGGATTTTTTCAGTCCCACCGGATGGATGTATCGATCGACCACCGTATCCTGTGACAGCAGTGGCGTTTCCACATGGATAAACTTGCGCGAGGCAAAGAACTCGTGGATCGCCAACGTCAACTGCGAGCGCCGTTGGAGCATCTCGATGGACGCGGTCGGTTTGAAATCTGCGGAAGCCAATTCAGTCTCGCGGAGAAACGGGAACGCGATTGATGCTGGAATACGGTGGGAGCTTCAAACATTGTAACCCGAGATTGGAAATTTGGGGTGTGCCCGGCTTATCCTGACTCAGTTCCCACCGTCGCTTGTAGAATACTCCCGCCACCCCGTGGCTTAACTTGGTCACCCACGAAGGCCCTTGATGTCTGGAGCCACCGCCGGGCGCGGTCTTGGTTTCCACTCAATCCGGGCTGAGATTAACTACCCGCGCTGCCAGTGCCGGCCGTGGCCAACGTTTCGAGTACTGAAACCAGTTTTGCATCTTCAGCCGGGAAAACAGTCCGCATGTCAATTAGATAGCGATCCTTTTGCACGCGCCCCATCACCCCCGGATCACTGTCCCGCATTTTTTGGCCAATCCAGCTGGCTGTGCGACCTTCCACGGAGATCATCACCGAATAACTTGGCAGCTCCTGCGTCGGTAAACTTCCACCGCCTAACATCGACCGGGACTCGACCACCTCGCACTGCCCGATACAGCCCACACCATTGACCTGCGCGGCAATCTTTTCACCTCGCAGTTTCAGGTTTGCTGCCGGCGTGGATAACATCGTCAGCAGTGGGATCGACTGTTCGGCAGATTCAATATTTCGATACTGCTTCAAAGTGGCCGCCAGTGCCGCCAGCGTCATCTTGCCAACGCGCATCGCGCGCATCAACGGGTTGGCCAGAATCGCATCGATATACTTTTGCTTGCCGACGATGATGCCACATTGCGGGCCACCAATCAATTTGTCACCGCTGAATAACGCCACGTCCGCCCCGTCGGCGATGCTTTGGCTGACCACCGGTTCGTCGGCCAGACCGTATTGGGAGAAATCAATCAGCGCTCCGCTACCGACATCGTCAATTACCGGTACCCCGTGCTTTTTCCCCACCTCCACCAACTCACGCGTGCTGACGGTGGCGGTGAATCCAACAATCTCGAAATTGCTGGGATGGACCTTCAGCAAGGCCCCTGTTTCCTCATGGATCGCATTGGCGTAATCCGAACCGCGTGTCTTATTGGTCGTCCCTACCTCTTTCAGTTTGCAACCACTGCACTCCATCACGTCCGGCAAACGATAGCTGCCACCAATTTCGATTAACTGCCCGCGTGAGACAATTACTTCTTTGCCACCAGCCATTGACGCCAGCGTGATCATGGTCGCCGCTGCGTTGTTGTTTACCACTACCGCAGATTCGGCACCGGTCAACTCGCACAGTAATTTCTGAACCGCATTGACGCGCTGACTGCGTTGACCGCTATGTAAATCAATCTCCACGCTGGCATACCCGGCACTGATCGATGCCACTTCATCAATCGCCGCCTTGCAAAGCGGGGCTCGCCCCAACCCCGTGTGAAGAATAATTCCCGTTCCATTGATCGCACGGCGCAATACAGGCTGATCCTCGCGCGTCAGCCAATCCGCAATGTGTTCCGCCATGTCCGACGGCGAAGGGATGTCAATGTCCTCGGTGGCCGCATGGACTTTCTCTTTTAGGTCGTCAATAAACGTGCGCACGCCATCGACCACAACCTGATGGTTGACCTTATCCACCATCTTTTTCAGTTGTGGACTCTCCAACAACTGGTTCACTGAGGGAATGTTGCGAAAAATATTAGCCATGTCATTTCTACCGAAAAATGGTTTTCTACAAGTGACTTTTGGAAAATACAGTCGGGGGACATTCAACGTCAGGTGGTAACTTGCAGGTGGTAACTTGCAGGTGATAAATTGCAAACGACAATCGACAGCTGACGACCGACCGGCCCCCAATGCGATCAGGCTATTGAACACCTGGATCCACCAGCACGCGTTTGTCTCCTACTCGCCGGGTGAATTCGATTCGGTCAAGAAATTCACATAACGGCACCGAGTATTTTCTGGAAACACCCAGCACCTGACGAATGTCGCTGATGGTTAAACCGTCGGTGTCGGCAATGGCATCGATTAATTGTTGTTTTACTTTTGCCATTGTTTCAGCATGAATGTGAAAGCCGTCCGGGTCCAACCGGACCATGTCTCCATTTTCGCATGCCATCGACAATAGTTCAGCGACGGAGTCTTTATTCTTTGTTGCGGCCTGTTGCAGTTTTTTGATCGTCGGGCCTTCCAATCCGCTAGATTTTACTTGTCCGATCAAAGATTCCAACAGTACCTTCTGTCCCTTGGAAAGTTTGGGGCCGCGCCCGGCCAGTCCGATCGAATTGACATTGGCCGTGATCTTTTTTTCCTTTTTCAATTGATCCACCGCTGCGGCCAATACCTCCGGAGAGTCCAGATACTGAAAACTGGCCTCCAGTACATTTCTGGGATGAGTGAATCGCAAGGGGTACTGGTCGTGCAGTGCGGACAGTTTGGCGATGATTCGGTCGGCCACTTGGTTCAAGCGGTCGCGATGCACCTCGAGATTCCTAGACTGGCTTAATCGCAACTGCAGTAGCGTACCGTCGTCGATCAGTTTGGCCACCATGCCGCCGCCTGCGGGGACACCGGCAATACGCGGCAGATCACTTTCCTCCCACTGCCGTCGGTCGGATCCACCGGGGGCTTGCGAGAGGTAAATCGCCGACGACGCCCGAGTGGCGGCATCGGTGCTGGTCAATGCGGTGACGTGTTTCAGGTCAACGGCGTCCGGTTTCTTCAGCAGTACCGGGTTGGGGTGCAGGATCCGTCCCCCGCCGATTGTCATCACGGGGGATTCCGAACGCAGGATAAATGGCTGGTTATAGACCGCGACCGCCTCTTCATGCAGATACAACTGTGCAAAAGCGCGGCCGCCCGGTTCGGCAACAGCTTCACCTGAAGCGTTCAACAGCCGGACATTCGCCAGAATCTCGGCTGTTCCAATATGAAAACGTACCTTCGAGCGATCTTTTAACGGTCGTTTAAGATCACTCAACAACTGAATCTCGACCAACACCATCGACGAAGGGCGCAGGAAACCGGTCGCCGTCAATTCGTGCCCGCGACCAATTTTCTGGTGATGGATCCCTGCCAGATTAATCGCAGCGCGCTGCCCGCGGTGAACGGTCTGCGCGGTGGAATCATGGTTCTGAATTCCACGTATACGCACGTCAATGTTGCCGGGCTGAAGCTGAACCTGATCGCCAACGGCGATTTGGCCGCTGGCGACGCTGCCGGTTACCACCGTGCCGTGACCTTCGATCGTAAACGTGCGATCGACTGCCATTCGGAAGGGGGCCTGTAGCGCCAATGTGCGGTCAGCGGCCGCTTGCCGGCAACAATCGATAATGGCCGATTTCAGTTGGTCGATTCCCTCACCGGTTTTGCTGCTGCAACGCACGATAGTAGCACCCTCCAGAAACGATCCGGCCACGCGCGAGCGGATTTCGTCCTCCACCAACTCCAGCCACTCATCCTCCACCAGATCGCATTTGGTCAGCGCAATCACGCCGGCCGGCAGTTTTAGCATCCGCAAAATATCAAGGTGCTCGATGGTCTGCTGTTTGACCGAATCGTCAGCCGCCACCACCAGCATCGCCAGGTCCATCCCGGTAGCACCTGAGAGCATCTGGCGGACAAATTTTTCATGGCCCGGCACATCCACGACACCAATTTTCCATGGGGCGAGGTCGAGAAAAGCATACCCCGGCTCGATCGTGATGCCACGTTTCTTCTCTTCGGGCAATCGATCTGTCGCCGTGCCGGTAAGCGCTTCTATCAGTGACGTCTTGCCGTGGTCAATATGTCCGGCAGTACCCAAAATCAAATCGTGATGCATGCCTTCGATTATAGCAGAGATCCAGAGTATTACGACGAGCCAACCAGCTAAGGCGCTTGGCAGTTGGGGATTTACCATCCGATGGCGACGCTGCCAGCGTCGGAACGAAGCTGGCAGCATCGCAAACGATAAGCTTTCAACTGCCAATCGCCTAACATGCCAACAGTTGACCGTCGCGCAGCTAAACGTCAAAGCTTGCCTGCTGTGATCAACGACGCCTAACCACGCACATGCTGTCCCGCTGATTGGGACGACCAGAGCCAAATCGCGCTAGATCAGACTAGGTCAAACCCAACCACTGATGGGCAACTTAATGGGCCGGGCAGCGGGGGCACGACATGTGGCATAAGGCGAAATTTACAGTGACGACTGATGGTGCCAATGGCTTCAGTGTGCGACCTACGGCGATTTCCCAGCCTATCGCCAGATTGTTTTGGAGGGGTTCGGAGGCAACACAACCTGTTCGGGAGTTTTGCTATCTCCAGCCGACAAACCAGGAACGTCAATTGACTGCCGGCTGGCGGCGACCCGACGACTTGACTGTCCCGTCTTCATCTGTTTTGCGTACCAGCCCTGATTGATGGGTAGGTTGGCGACTGATACTGCCGGGCTGCCAGATTTTTCTCCCAAACTCGTGCCGGCCAATCGCCTCTCGGGAGCCACGAACCGTTCGTCCTCGCCACGTTGGTAGGATTCTGTAGTGCCGGCGGCAGTGCGGCCGGGGTTGGTCGGCTTGGCTGCCAACATGGGGCCTTGAGCACGGTCGGGCTGTTCGCCTGCATCACCTGAACGCAGCCAGTCCATCCACGCCAGTTGTAGTTCGGAAAGGTCGCGATAGCCAAAATGTTGCTCGGTCGCCCGATCCCACGCCACCAGTTCAAAACCTCTGCGTTCGGCGTTCATGCCTGTCGTCAAGTATTCCAGGAAGTGCCGACGGCCTTTCTGCTGAATCAAAAACTTCGCCAGACTATAACCTTGCGCGTACAGCGGCAGGATGTCATGCGGATAGTTTCGCATCGTGAACATGCGATTGAACGGAATCCCGCGCGAAGGCGTTCCTCCCAGAAAACTAATCAACATATTGTGATTCTTTGTGCGTTCGCTGATGTGTTCGACCGTGGTGCAGGCCCCTTCATCAGCCCACCTTGGTAACGGGCGACCAAAATGAGTGGCAAAAATAGTGTGCGTCACCTCGTGTGGCAGCACGGCATCGAGCAACCTTTCGGGGGGGCCAAAGATCTTCATCTGCCACCCGGTCGGATAACCGCGACTGGCTTGTGGGGGCGTCATGAAGGCAAAACTGGTCTCGCCACCGGCATGCATGCCAATCTCAACGGTAATTGGGCAGCGCTCTTGCCATGGCTTGATCTCGTACCCCAGCCACTCCATCGACAACTCCCGCCGATAGCGCTCGGCTGCCTCTGCAATCCTTCGTGCAAACCCGCGATCCTCGGCGTAGACGACAAAATTCTCCGACGCCACCGGAACCATTGTCTGCAACGCCAACGCCCCACTGCACTGAAAAACCGTGGCCGTAACAGCACACACTGCCAACGAAATCCGACATAGTTGCATTGAAAATCGCATGATGAATCCTTCCGTGGATTGTGTTGGGCCACAACGCATACAACGCTTGGGTCGCGCTGAAAGGCAGGGCGCGGCAGCCGTCCTAGCTGCCAGTCTTGCGGATGTACGGTCAGCAGTTGCTGTGCTCCGCCAGTCGGCTACGTACGTCACCAACCGTTCAGAGGTTCATCCCAAAATGGTTTGCGGAATAATTTCTCTGGCGTTTAAAACTTATCTCATTTACCCCTGATAACAAAGGTGAATTCACGCCCCGCTTCCGCGGCACGACTGCTAGCGGGTGGGGGGCGCTTCCGATCTTCAACCTCAGTCCATCGGGAGGGTGTGATGAAATTGGTGTCCATGGTTTCACATCAATTACACGCTGTCACGTTGGTGGTCGTCTTTCTCCTGGTTCAACGGCTCCCTGATCGCGTTTTGTACGCTGAACACTGGCCGAACTAATCGTGAATCATGTGACGGGGGCTATTGCGTGTATGTCAATGCATAGATGTTGCCATCGTCCTGAATGACCACCCAACCATGGCGACCAAAAAACGCCTGCGAATCGTACTTGGTCAATTGGGTAAATGTACTTTCAGCCAACCACCACCGGGGCTGTGACGGCGGTGCATCATAGTTTGGTGAATCAATCGGCGGAGTTTTCATACCAGCCTTCCATTTTGCCACGTCATCAGGCGAGACTTTCATCCAGACAAAAGAGCGAAAGTCGGCAGGTCCCAGCTGTCCATCACCAAACTGAAGCTCGATCAAGTGGGCATCAGCGATGGTTGAAGGCAAAGGCGTATTGGATTCAACGACGCGCGAAACCCCGGCAATGCGTTCGGCAACCGTGCCGGTAATTTCGTGTGCTTGGTTTTGAGTGCCGCCACACCCGGAGACCACGGCCAACAACAGAAAAAAGATGAACTTTGCCATTAATCGAGTGCCCATCACGAAAGGTGTTGGTCTCATCGCTCTGAAGGGGGCACGTGAGTTTACAGCACGGTCGATCCAGGTAAAACGGACGCACGTCGCCAAACGATGACGGAATGACCTCCAAGGCATTTTGGCGCAAAGTCTATATTTCATTTTTTACATTTCAAATTTCAGCAGTGAACCCGCCGCAGTACGCTTACTCGGCGGTTGACGGTTCTCGGCCATGTTCTAATTGATTGATCGAACGCATCAGCAGTTGTCGGTAGCCCTATCGTCGTAATTGGCGCGTAAAAAAAGCCGTCGCAGAGTCTCGACGGCTTCCTGATTTTGTGCTTTTGCAAGGGGTTTGCACAAACAGGCTTAAATGGCCATGTCCTTGAGTCCTTTGAGAGGACGAATTTTTACAACGCGGCTGGCCGGCTTTGGCTTGGCCCAAACCATTTCGCCGGTACCCGGATTACGGACTTCGCGTTTTGGCATGGCAGGCTTGTCGCGCACAACAATTTTGCACAGGCCGGGGATCGTGAACTGACCGCAGCCCTTTTTGTTGACGTTCTTTTCAATTTCTGCACTCAGAGCATCGAAGAAGCTGGCGACATCTTTTTTTGTCATGCCTGTAGCTTCGGCGAGGTTGTTCATGATCTCTGATTTCGTAGGTGCTTTCATTGCGGCAGCTTTTTTCGCCATTGATATGTTCCTTTGAGAAAGTGTTTTATTGGTCGCATTTGCAAGGGTTTTACGCTCGACAACGCGAAAATTAGACAGCGTGCGACTAATTATTCAAGACAGTCTGGTCCCAAAACTCTCGCCAATCCTCCATTTTTGCCGAAAAAACACGCCAAAAACCCGATTGAAGCCGTCTAACTGCCGGTTTTTCCGGAAATTCGACGCATTTGCTAACCCGTACCCCTAAAAAACCGGGCGTTTTTGAAGGCGTGAACTCTCACGCACGTTGGCCCATATAGGCTCTCCAAGGCATCTCCAAACGTTCCTGCGCTACCAGCAGGGTACTTTGCGGGGTTAAGACAACTTGTCGCAATCAAGCAGTGAGTCATGAGGGTGGCGGGAAATTTTCGCGATTAAATATCCGCGTCTTTCACAGGACATATAGACTATCGTTTAAGTATGTTGACGCTCAATCAAAAGACGCATGCCCAAAGAAGGAAGCGTCGAATGTTGGGTTATGCCGATTCTGTTGAACGGTCGCCGCGCCGCAACGAACCTCTGAAGTGAGCGGGGCGCCAGCAGACGCCGCACCGGCCGATGCCGGGCGGCATTAGAATCAAGCAAAAAGGATGGTAGTTGCAGTGACAAGGCTGACCAGACAACCCGTTCAAATAACTCGATCGACCGCAAACGCGTTTGTGATGGCTGTGTGGGCGGCGTTGGTTTCAGTATTTTCCGGACAAAACGCTCGAGCGGTTCAGGATGTCTCCGAAAATCTTCGCGCGGTGCAGCAAAAGTACACCAGCGAGATCCGGCCGTTGCTGGAGACTCACTGCGGGGATTGCCACTGGGGTGACAACACCGATGCCGATCTAAACCTAGAAAAATACGTGACCCTTGACCAGTTGCTGGAGGGACGCGACAAATGGCGCAAGGTCATGGTGCGAGTGGCGGCCAAAGAAATGCCGCCCGAGGACAGCACTCCCATCGCCGACGAAGACCACGCCAATGTCATGCAGTGGCTGGATAACTTGATGAATTCGGTGGACTGCACCGACATTAACCCGGGACGCGTTACCATTCGACGGCTCAACCGCACCGAGTATCGTAACTCTGTGCGGGACCTGACAGGCGTCGATTACAAACCGTCAGCGACGTTCCCGGGAGATGACGTCGGATACGGATTCGACAACATTGCCGACGTGCTGTCGTTGCCCCTGATTTTGATGGAAAAGTATCTTGCGGCAGCCGAGGCCATTTCGTTTCAGGCGATTAATGACCCGGACCAGCCCCGCCACATGAAAGGGCTTTCTCCCCAAGACTTCACACGTGATGGTGAAAATGTTGGTGGGCGTGGCGGGTACGTGCTCCAGGGCACCAACGGCACGCTGTCCGGTGTACTCAACTTCAAAGAAACTGGTACCTATCGCGTCTCCGTCCAGGTTGGCGGTGACCAGGCTGGCAGCGAACCGGTCAAACTGGCTATCGCACTGGACGGTCGCAAACGTCGTCAGTTCAAAACTCGCCGTAAGAGAGACAATCTCGAAACGGTAAAACTGGAATACAAAATCAACAAACCCGCCGTTCGCAATCTGCAAATCCAATTCCTGAACGATTACTACAACGGCGAAACCAAACAGGACCGCAATCTGGCCGTAGGCTATGTCAACGTCGAAGGCCCGATCGGAAAAAAATCTCCCTCGCATAAAAAGATTATTTTCATCAGCCCGGAAAAAGCGTCTCAGGAGACTCCCGCGGCCAAGAAAATTTTGAAGCAATTTGCCTCCAAAGCCTACCGCAGACGCGTCACCAGTGAAGAGCTTCAACGTCTGATGGAGGTCTACCAGTTCGCACGCTCTGAGCGGATGGGATTCGATGCCGGCATTCGTTTCGCACTTCAGGCCGTGCTGGTTTCGCCGCACTTTCTGTTTAAGGTCGAAAAACCGGTGGCCAAAGGTCAGACTCGTCACCTAGACGATTTTGAACTGGCCACCAACCTGTCCTATTTCATCTGGAGCACGATGCCGGATGACGAACTGTTCCGACTGGCGGCCAAAGGCAAACTGAGCGATCCCAAAATCTACCGGCAACAGGTCGCCCGCATGTTAAAGGACCGCAAATCGCTGGCGTTGGTACAGAACTTTGTCAGCCAATGGTTGCATCTGCGGGCGCTGGACCGAATGGAACCTGATCCTGAACTGTTTCCCGGGGTCGATCGGCAATTGCGTCAGGACATGGCCACCGAAACAAAATTGCTGGTCGCGGATCTGATTCGCAAGGACGCGCCGCTAATGGAGTTGCTGAGTGTGCCCTACACTTTCATGAACGAGCGACTGGCCAAACACTACGGTGTAAAAAATATCAAAGGGAACCGGTTCCAGAAAGTCACCGCCTCCAGTGACGAGCGCGTCGGATTGCTGACGCACGCCAGTATTCTGACATTGACATCCAATCCCAATCGCACATCTCCTGTGAAACGTGGTAAATGGATCATGGAAAACTTGTTGGGGGAAGAACCACCACCGCCCGATGCGGATGCCATGCAGCTGGATGACCAGTCACAATTAACCGGGACGCTACGCCAGCGGATGGAGCAACATCGTGCCAATCCCGCGTGTGCGGTTTGCCACCGTGTGATGGATGAACTGGGGTTCGCGTTGGAACATTACGATCCGGTTGGTCGGTACAGAGAACGTGACGGCAATGACGAAATTGACCCGCGCGGCGTATTGCCCAACGGCACGCGCTTTCTTGGCCCGGGCGAATTACAGAAGACCATTCGCACTCAAATGCGAGATAAATTTGTCAGGTGTCTGACGGAAAAAATGTTGATTTATTCGCTGGGACGCGGCCTGGAATACTACGACGATTGCACGATTGATCAAATCATGAGTAAAGTAAACAAAGCGGACTTCCGGTTTTCCGCGCTGGTCCATGCGATTACGCAGAGCAAACCATTTTTATCACGTACCCATAAATAGCCCCAACCTTGGCCGCCACTTCCGCCGCAAAATTAATGCCCCAATCCCCAGCCGTGGCTGTTGGCCCTCGTCGCATCCCAGAATAACGGAAACCCAACATGAAATCAGTTCAACCGATCTCCAGAAGAACGTTGTTACGAGGCATGGGCGTCGCGCTGGCTCTGCCTTGGATGGAGGCGATGTCTCCCTCGACATCACTGATCACCAACATGGCGGCTGCCGCAAAACCCGTTGTCGGCGCTGGTCGGGCTCCGGTTCGCATGGCATTTTTATACGTTCCCAATGGAATGCACATGCCCGACTGGACTCCTGCGGGCAATAGTGAAACAGACTTCCAACTGAAACCGATCCTCAGACCGCTGAAGGATTTTCGCGACAAGCTGACAGTTCTCAGTGGTCTGTCGCTGGACGGCGCGTTTGCTCACGGAGATGGTGGCGGCGATCACGCTCGTTCGGTCGCGTCCTTTCTGACCGGGGCACACCCAAAAAAGACCCACGGCTCCGATATCCGCAACGGTATTTCTGTCGATCAGGTTGCCGCCGAAAGGATCGGCCACCTCACCCGGTTGAAATCACTGGAGCTGGGTGCCGAGGAAAGCTCAACCGGCGGACAATGCGACACGGGGTACAGCTGCCTGTACACTTCGAATATTTCGTGGCGGACCGAGCGCTCGCCATTGTCCAAAGAGGTTAATCCGGCCGCCGTATTCGAGCGTTTGTTTGGTGCCGAAAAGGGCGGTGGAGTTGACACCCGTTCAATGACGGCCAAGGCGCGTGGGAGGAAAAGTATTCTGGACTTCGTCAATCAGGAGGCCAAATCGCTGCACAACAACCTAGGCACACAGGACCGCCGAAAGTTGGACGAATACCTGTACGCGGTGCGCGACATCGAACGCCGGCTGGCGAATTCGGACAAACTGGACGCACCGGAAACAGATCTTGAATCGTTTCACCGCCCGGTCGGCGTTCCACAAAAGTTCGACGAACACATCAAACTGCTGATGGACATGATGGTCCTCGCATTTCAAACCGACTCGACACGCGTGGCAAGTTTTATGTTCGCCAACGCGGGCAGCAACCGCAGTTACCGCAACCTCTCAATCAGTGACGGGCATCATAATATCTCTCATCACGGCAACGCGCGGGAGAAACAGCAAAAGATCAGCAAGATCAACACCTTCCACGTAACGCTGCTGAAGCATTTCTTGGAGAGCCTCGATTCGGTCGATGAGGGGCATGGGTCGCTGTTGGACAACTGCATGGTCATGTACGGCAGCGGCATCGCCGATGGCAACTCGCATAACCACAAAGACTTGCCGATCGCCCTGTTCGGAAACGGCGGCGGCACAATCAAGTCAGGGCGGCATATCCGCCTGCGATCAGGAACACCGCTGACCAACCTGTACTGTTCGATGCTCGAGCGCGTCGGCGCACCGGTGAAGAAATTCTCCGACTCGAACGGCGTTATCAATGAACTGCGCGGTTAGCCCGTTAGTGGCTTACCCATTGGCAATGGGGCGCCAGGGCACCACAGTTCGTCGCTTGACTCTGGTTTCTCGAACCGGACCAAACCGCTATCGGCTTTGCGAACGGCCTTCAACGCTCGTCACTTCGACAACAGCAAAAAATACAAAAACAACAACAAGGTTTTTTCGATATTGGTCGCGATTGCAAATGCTGATCTGTTGTCCCCAAGCCCTCGTGCCCCACGCACCGGTTTTTACATTCCAATTAAAGTTGAGCATCTGCGAAAAGCCCTAGAGTACTTTAAACACCAGAATCACGGCTTCGGGGGAGCCCTAAAAAAAGGTCAATCAGCAGTGCGGAAAATGTGCCGATGGCGCAGCACCACACGTCGGACCACACAAAAGAGTTCCCCAAGACAAAGCCAATTATTGGTTGCTGGCGTAGCCATAAAAGAAGAGGAGGGTTCCACAGCTGACCAAATTCCAAAGTCAATGTTATCGAAAGTGCGAAAATAGCCAACATCACCCGTGATGCCCCCGACAGGAGCAACATTCCGGCAAAGTAGAACATGATTGGCCACAGCGTATCGCCGGCATAGGCAGCCAGGAAACCAGGCAGAGTTGACGGATCTGTACCCGAACGATGGGAACGAGCGAAAAGGCCAAGCGGAATCACGGTCGAGATCACGATCACCGCAAGGAATCTGCGTCGTGTTTCTTTTGACATGCGAAGAGAACTGATGTGGAAACTTAGACTGAATGACGAATCGCGATCCTATCCGGGCATCCCCAAGACGACTTCGCAATTGGATTCAGGTAGACAACGCATCCTGATAAATCGAACGCCCACCTTTGCCACCGCCGGTGACTCGGCGAAGCCTCATGGTAGCCGATTGGGAAGAAGATTGCCAGCTTTTCCCGGCAACGTTTTGCATCAGCGGTGACCATGCCACGCTGCGCAGGCAATGAGGCCAGCATCGCCTTTCATATTGGCCGTCTTGGATCATCGTCGGCCCGCCACGCAGAGGCTTGTGAAGAAAGTTCAATGTTTGAGATTGGGTGTGGGGATTGGCAGTTGAAAGCTTACCGTTGACGATGCTGCCAGCTTCGCTCCGACGCTGGCAGCGTCGCCAACGGAAGGTAGATCCCTAACTGCCAGTCGCCTTGCCGATCGCAATTCGGTTATGTTCAAAGTCTGGTGTAGCCGGGTGGCGATGAAAGATCGTCCATTTCAAAACCGCCCAAATTCACCACTCGGGTAAATTAGAATGTTATTCCGCGTCCCGGATTAACGCGAGCAAGTTGTTTTCGGCAATCTGGAAATCATTGAGTTCTAGTTTGAATCCGCGACGCATAGCACCACGCGGGTCCCACGCAATGAGACGCCACAGCGCGAGAATTGCAGGACCGTCCGATTCACCATCAAGTCGCCGCACGAGCCAACTTGCACGTCATCCGTATCGACCGCAGTGTCCTCGTTCGGACCAAAGTCAGTCATACCTGGGGCAATTCTTGCCCCAGGTTTTTAAACATGACCATTAATGCTTCAACGAACCACTGCATGACGGGCGTGCGTGTCACCAAATTCAGGAATCGGCGGTATCGTTTCGCTTTGCCCAAGCTCGGAGTAGCGGGATTGCTGCAATAACCACGAACAATCCCGGCGATAAGTTTGCCAAGATTGTCGCATACGGATGAAATAATACAGCAGTACCGTAGATTGCCCCTAGGCAAAGCGATCCAACGATCGCCAACCGTTCTTTCGGAGGGACTGAAGACCAGATTTCCATATTCATTTGCTGCAAGTGGTATAACAAAACAAATTGCGATCTATCCGTGTGGCCGGGGTCAGGTGTCGCAGTTTGTTTGATGTTAATGGCCACAAGGTAGATCGTGCGTTGAGCTTTGACGCGGTTACCACTGGCTACAGCCCTATGCGGAATCAATGGTGTTTCTAATTTCTCTACGAAAAAGTTTTGACAACCCGAAAAACATAACCCATCACCCAACGCAATCACTTTACCGAAGCGATACGCGAAAAGCAATTTGTTTAAGGTCAACGTCAAAATCACCAAGCACTACCTAAAAGCTGACCACTCGCGCCCGCCCAAATGAGTGCTCCGCTCGCATTTTTTTGTTATCCACCGTTTCGCTTGGGTTTCCATCCAACGATACCGGTAGCGCAACCAAAAAAATAGGATTTAAATTCAACCACTAAGCCGCAATCAGTGAATATTTCAGCGGCTGTTTCGCAGTTGCCAAATGCTGATGTGTAAACGCCCAACAACCGATAGTTGTCGGGATTGCCAAGCAATAAACGACCAAGAACCGGAACGATCCGGCTCAGGTAGAACATATAGGGTAGCCGTAGAAAACGATTGGGCGGCACAGATATTTCCAGAAAGGCAAATGCGCCGCCGGGCCGCAGGATTCTGGCGACCTCGCTGGCGAGCTGGAATAATTGTTGCTCATTGAATGTCTTCAACCCGAACGAGGAAAAGACGTGATCGACAGAGGAAGCATCTAGTGGGCAATTAAGGGCGTCCGCTTCAATTACTTGGTACCTGTTGTTGAACTTGTGTTTTTCAGCACATCGACACATAACCGGTGAAATATCGAGCGCAATCAAATTACCATTTTGTTGTAGATTTTTGCTGATCTCGAAGCACAATTCTCCCATGCCGGCCATCAGGTCCACCACAACTGAATCTGGCTCAATCTGTATTGCACGGGCACATCGTCGTCGCCACAAGATTGCAAAACCAAATGAAGAGAGGAGGTTCACCACACCGTACGTTTCGGCCATTTCATCAAATAGCGAACGTACAAATTGGGGATCATAAAGCGAATCGTTTCCCATTAGCACTCAGATAGATAAGGTCCAAAATCACCGGGGCGCGGCAAGACTTGCAACGGAAACACGAGACAATCAGTCGTTCCCTCATTACGCCGATCCCATAGTATACGAGGAAAAAAACCAGACCAACTGCCAAACCAGGCATTCCACCCTCAAATGATCCCGGTGCGTAGCCAAAATAATTCAAAATCAGTCTAGCGGGAATTCGACAAACACCAGTAGTGATGCCATGAAAGACGGTGTGTTTCCAGCGGAACGCTTCCTTGGGGAAATCGCCGCGCCATTGTGTCGTTTTGCAATGTTTGCATCTGTAACGTACGTTTTATCCGAATCATAAATGTAGAGAAGTGATTGCGCGATCACTGTTCGTGATAGTGGCCCATTCTGGAGGTGCCCATCAACCCCCAGATGTTGGAGTTTAAATCAGTTCGCGTCCCTCGAGGATCGTAGGATGGGTCGTTCGGGTTTCGCATTTGCGGAATCCTGACCCATCGTCAGCCCGCCGGCAAGGTGGTGGGTCGGCGCAATAACGCTGCGCGTTGAATTGGCTTGTCCCACCCTACTTGTTACTATCGTCGACACATTCCGCCCGGTCAAAGCTGACCCTTATCCTGATCGCATTGTTATTTTGCGCTTATGATCCGCTCTTTCTCTTTCAAGAGCACATTTACTTTTCGCTGCGCCCCCGCCCGTCGATTTACCAGTGACTCCGCCAACTGAACAGTGTATTGATGAACGTACAGTGGGTCGGCAGTTAAACCCGTTGACCAGCTGTGTGCTTTCTGCGCGTCTTCTTTTTCAGTATCCGTAAGGTCGTACGATTCCAATCGCTTAAGTATTGCCAAACAGTCGGTCATCATCGCGCGCGATTGTTTTCCTGTCTCCCCGAATGGATTGATTGTTACGTCAAAACCTTTGGGATATTTTTCAGCCAATGCGTCAAGTTCTTGTTTGTGAATATCTACGCCGTCCAGCAAGTCAAACTTCGATTCGGCACTTGAGATCTTGACGTTCACCTCATCCAGTGGACCAGGAGTCGATTCTGTTTGCTCTTGATCAGCCCCACCGAGAACACGCAATTTGGTAGCGTCTGGTAGTGATTGCCAGATTCCAAATGTGACCAAGGCAAATAGGCAAAGTCCGATAAAGTATGGAGTCCAAGGCTTGCCCCAAACCAATGCAAGAATGGCTTGGACAATTCCTTCAGGCGTCTCTTCTTTGGGGGGACTATTTTCTTCAGGTTTGTTCATGCTTCAAGCGAAATAACGTCCTTGACCACCGAATCCGGACGGTTGATCTTCTATTTCAAATGCACACGCAAGCCGGACTTTGGTGCAAGTACGCCCAGCATGGGCGTGTTGTTGTGGGGGCGTTGACGTTTGTCGAAGACGAAGGTCAATCAGTCCCCTGTATTTAGTTCCAGTAATTTGAAACCGGGGGCAGTATACCAAATGTAAAACCCAAACTCAAATTTAGTACGCGGCGAGGGCAACTGCGATCTCGTTAACGAATCGTGGGTAGGAAGCCTGCGAAGATGTGCATAAACGCCGGGTTTGGCAATCGCCACCCGGACTTCTTCTCGCCAAGCCCCGCTAGGCTACGAACAGAAACTTCATTAGGCGGCCGTCGGTAAGGAATCTACTACCCGTTGGCGACGCTGCCAGCGTCGGAGCGAAGCTGGCAACATCACCAACGGTAAACTCTCAACTGCCAATCACCTAAAACCCAAAAATTTCAAAAACACGCCGCAGTCGTGTCGCGCCAAGCGTAATTGCTGATAACGGGACGACAAGCAAAAGAGCAAGGAATTGGCCACCTAAACCGAACTTCGGAACAGAGGAAATAACTCAGCAGAGAGAAAACACTCTAGATCCATCAGGAAACAAATCGAAAACACCAGATGCAGGACTCCCCATTGTCCAGTCGATCCAGGAAGTGCTTTCGGCTCCAAAAAAGCAGCTAAAAACGATCGACCTTCGACTCAAAGTACTCGTGGATTCCGTTGGCAAGGAGGACCGCAAGGTCGAGATCCTAAAGTCTGTCAAAGGAATTGGCCCGGTAGCGATCAGTACTTTGCTGGGCGAGCTTCCTGAGCTGAGCCTGTTGAATCGTGGCCAGATCGCCAAACAGGTTGGAGTCACTCCAATGAATTCTGATTCAGGAAAATACTCTGGCAAACAACGAACCAGTGGCGGCCGCCGTTATGTAAGGCGAGTGCTTTACATGGCGATGTTGCCGGTGTTGTGGCTCAATGATTCCGGTTCTCCAAGTCAAAATCACTCAAAAGCCGGGGGTAGCGTGTATCGTTTTGCTATCCCGCGACACTTCTCCGGCGTTTGAGAAGTATCAGAGCTACAGGTGCGATAGCTAAGACGCCAAGCCCGGGTTCAGGTACAGCGATAACCGATACGTTGTCTAGTAACGCACCAAATGCAGGTTCGCCATTGAAGAGTTGAATCACTGTCCCCGGAACGGTGCTGTCAATTACATTTTCGCGAGTCCCGATGGTTTCACGGCCCAAAAAGCCGATTTGTGCAGTCGTTCCACTGGCCGTAAATGCGAGTGTGAATTTTTGCCAAGTTCCAAAGTTAGCGGCATTGGCAGTTTGGCGTATTGCTCCATCGACAAAAACATCAACGATTCGGTCCGACAGTGTGCCCGGAACTTGGTTCTGCTGATTACTGGAAAGCCAATAGGAGAGCTGGTATTCTTGACTGGGTTGGGTTTCAATAATTTGATTCAGCGCACCCGAAAATGGAGTTCCAGTTAAGTCGATTGCCAAGTCGCCGAACATAATTGGGTTAGCCGTCGATTGCAATCCGCCAGAGGTCCCAAAACCGGCCGACTCACTAACAACATCTATAGACCCGCCACCGACCACCCCTGGAATACTCTGCAAAAACCAGCCAGTGTTTGGGCCGACTGGGTCGAGAAAAAGACTTGGATTTTGGTCGTGCCATGCCTGCCCCGGTCGGCCACCTGTTGGGTTTGCAATTATGCCAAGAAAGGGAAATGATGACTCGAAACTGCCATCAAAGACTAGATCGGCATAAGCTGACGATTGAAGAAATTGGGAAAAGGCCAAGATCAACATGATGCGAATTTTCATGCGTAATTCCTTTTTGAAACGACAAAACGTAAGTTAATTAAGGCTACATCTGACGTTGCTGGTCAGTCTGTGACAGAAGCAAGTTTTCGCGCGTACCCAAGGCATAACGAATAGTATTTTATGAATCGTCGCGAGAGAAAGCGTTGTTTTACCTTTAGGTATGGTCGCGATGATTCATAAGATCATACTGGACTGAGATCGCCAATCAAAGCAAGTTTTCTCGTTTTCCAAGAGCATTTTCTGCACAACTGGTGGAAGCGGTGCGTGAGGACTTTCGCCCGCGCGTTCCGATAGCCGTACGCCATTGCCGGTAAGCCATGGAACAAAACAGACCTTCGGTGGTAAGCCCTCTGTCATGGCGGTGGCCTGCTGGCTTTTTGAAACTTGGATTGCCGGACGCATGTTGACTGCTGCCACGCTAGTCGCCCGGGGCAATCGACTTGGTGCTGCCGCTTCCAAGAGCGTATCACCACAGCATGGGCATGCGCCCCGGGCCGCGCCCAGCACTGACTCAATCCACTCGAGCAACCAGTCAACCTGCGGTTCTTCTTTGACCAGATCGTTCGCGCCGAGTATCGTACGAATGGTTTCTAAATAGCGGACGCCTGTACCGATTGGCCAAAAAGCCGTAGTGCCGGATCCGCATCATGCCCGTGGGCAGCACGTGCCGCAGGAAGCGTTTGATTAACTCTTCTGCGGACAGATCATCTTCTTACGGCGATCACCGTCCCGCCGATCGCGAAAGCTGAGTGTTACCTGACCCCCGGCCAACTTTAACAACCGGCTATTGGTCGGCGCGACACGATGCGGGCAGCGGCTGAGATAGTCCAGCAGCTTGCGAGGCCCCGCGAAGGGCGCTTTGGAGACCACCCACGGTTTTTTAAACAAACGATTGACAAACTGTTTCGTGGTCTTGGAGGTGGTACGTTCGGCAAATGACGACGGTAAGCTGATCTCCGATTGGACGCATAGACGCTTGAACCCAGTCAGGAACTTGTCGCAGAAAATTGCGCTAAGGTCTCGGACAGGGAACAGGAACTTGTTGCCACCAGCCACCCAAGCGTGGCTGCGGGACCTTTTCCCGTCGCCAATTTTCTGAGTGCTCCGATTTACGGATTGTCATTTAGCCGGTTTTCGCGAGTACGTTTCAATCCACCATGTTAACGTGTCAGCGCTGCCTTGCCGGTCAGGCGGCACGTAGCCAGGGGAAGCGATTATCGGATCATCTGTGAAATCGCCGGAGTTGACGATGCGCCAATGCAGTTCAAATTTGTCACCATTCATCTTCAGTTTACAGTCCGCACGCTGCATGTCACCCGGATCGTGGATGTCTTCATGATGCCACGCTTCGCATTCGATCCCGTCTTTGGTCTTGCGAGTACGGCACAGACGTAGTTCACGCACCAGCATACCAGACACAAATCGAACAACGTGTCCACTGACTGAAATGTCCGGGCCCCCGGATATCGTTGCGCCTTCGAGCTGAGGGTCAAAGATGCGCTCTTCCAGTGCCCAGTCGCCCTGATACGGAACGAATAGAGGATCATTGGATGGGCCGCCAAAAACGCGGCCTGTCGGTGCGTTACTGAGTCCGTCTTGCGCTGTGTCACGCAAACAACCCACGACGGCAATCATAACGGCAGCAATGGTGAGGGCGCGAAGTTGCATTAGGTTTTCGTTAAGCCAAATAACAAATTTTGATCTATCCGAGTGTCTTTAGACAACTTCGGAATTGGGTTCAAGTTGGCAAGACACACGGATAGGTCGTGCGCCCGTCTTTGTCGTCGCTTACGACTAATTTCAACGACATGGTAACCGATTCAGGAGAAGGTTGCCAGCTTTTTCCACCATCAACGGAGACCTTGAACAGGTCGTTTGTTCTGCCGTTTTTCGAGGTAGAACTACGAATCGTATTGCGATTTCAGTTCGGTTACGTTCGCAGGAACGTATATGCACGAGTAACGGTTGAGAACGCGTTTGACTTTGTCTCCCGCCAGTTCGATTCGTGAAAGCAGCATTTTAGCACAGTATGGATTTCCGGATTCTCCGAGAACTCCTGAAATCGTGCCCAGCCGATAATCCGCGACCCGAGCACTTCCGTGATTGAAGAAAACAATTGTCAGAGGAGCTTTGTTTCGCGATGAGAGAAACTCGCAGAACACATTTCCGTTCCCCACGGAGACGCGCCCACGCCGCTCGCCTTGTCGAATGTGTGATGAATGAAAAATACAGGTCAAGCCGCCCCAAAAAGTACGTCGAATCTCCAATGAAACACCAAGAGGCTCGGTTGATGTACGCATTCGGTAGAGATACCACTTCCCCAAAATGTCCTGATTCTCACGCATGTGTTTTGCAGCATGAAGAGACCGCAATACCAAACGTGGGAGGAATACGATGAACGCTGCGGTGAGACTCGCGCAAACGCCAAGAAGGAAATCCTGGTTGATCATCGTATTATCAAGGAGCCGTCAAGTATATTACAGTTACTGGAATTCTTCAGCAGAACCGGATTGCTTATCGGTGAAGGAATCTGCGATAAGACGAGTTTCGGCCACTTAGGCGACTGGCAGTTAGAAATTTACCATCCGTTGGCGACGCTGCCAGCGTCGGAGCGAAGCTGGCAGCATCGCCAACGGTAAGCTTTCAACTGCCAAGCGCCTTATCGCCGGGGCTGTGTCAGTTTCTCTGATGCTGATCGCCGTGTCAAGCAAACTGACGAACCGGAAGATAGACGCTCTGGCGGAAGTGCGGCTGCGTCCGGGGCTGCCGCAACAAACGTAACAACAATCGCGTTACTTCTTTGCCTCTTCTTTTGACATTTGCCCGTGCTCGGCAAGCACACCATTCAAAGCCTTGTCCACGCCATTCACCATTCGGCTTGCGTTGCTGCATATAAAAAGCACTCGCCGATCTACCACCGTTTGAAAATCTCAGCCACGTTTTCTCCCATCCGGCCCCGAACAGGCAGAGAAAATTTAATAAACGTCCCGACAATAGCGGTTTTCCGCGCTCAGATTCTTCACGTAATTCTTGGCTTCGTCTTCGGACATTTGCCCGTGTTCGGCAATCACATCGTGCAGTGCCTTGTCGACATCCTTGGCCATTCGACTGGCGTCGCCGCACACATAGAAATGCCCGCCGGCCTGAAGCCACTTGAAAATCTCGGCTCCGTTTTCCCGCATCCGGTCCTGTACGTAGATCTTGTGCGCTTGATCGCGACTGAAAGCGGTGTCCAGACGGGTTAACAAGCCATTCTCCTGGTACTCGGTCAGTTGATCGGCGTAAAGAAAATCTGTTTCCGATTTTTGATCACCGAAGAACAGCCAGTTATCGCCTTTGGCTCCAACGGCCTCACGCTCCTGAAGAAAGGAAACAAAGGGAGCGATTCCCGTTCCCGGCCCCACCATAATCATCGGCGTGTCGCCCGATTGGGGAACCGTAAATCCATGAGCCGCTTGCACAAATACCCGCACTTCGGAATCAGGAGCGACGCGATCGGAAAACATCGTTGATGCCACGCCCTTGCGTATGCGTCCGTTTTTCTCATAAGCCACCCGGCCCACCGTCAGGTGCACTTGGCCTTGATGCCGCCGTAATGAACTGGCGATCGAATACAAACGCGCGTTGAGATCCGGCAATGCTTCCACCAGATCCGTGTCGGCCAAAATTTTCTGGTCGGCCATCGCCAACACGTCCAGTACATCGACCTCATCCAGTTGATCGTCGTCCGCCGCAAGTTTTTCAAAAGAGTTCTTCAACGCCCCTGAACTGCGTTCGATCAAAGCTTCCATCAGTTCATCAGTGGCGGTGGACAGGTCTTTGACCATCAGCGATTCGCGTGTGCGGTCAACCTGACCGTTGGTGTGACAGCAACCAAGCACCTCGTCCACCAGCTCCGGGCAGTTGGTCGGGTAGACCCCCAAGGCGTCACCCACATCGTAGGACAAATCACTGCTCGACAGATCGATTTCGACATGGCGCACGTCTTTGGCGGAACCGTCCCCCGTTAGCTTGACCGATTTAATCAGTTTGGCCGGGTATGGATTCTTCCGGGAATATCCGGCTTCATCAGTTGTCGTTGCCGTTGCACCGGCCGAACTTGGTTTTGCCGAAGCACCAGCACTTACCTCCTTGACCAATTTTTTCAGCATCCGGGCCGTTTCTTTTCCGCCGGGCGAGCACAACGTTAGATTGGATTCTTCACCGGTAGCGATCGCCTCGGCATAAGTCTGACAAAGGTAGCCGCAAGATCCACAGTCCAGCTGAGCCATGGCGGCCATCAGTTTTCGGTCGTGCGGGCGATCTTTGGCCAGTTCCATCCGCTGGTCGATTTCGATCGCGTCATCGTGCCACGGGAAGTCCTCTTCCTCTTCGACTTCCGGTTCAGCGACAAGCCCCGCGACGCCACCGGCCAGCCCTGTATTGCCCGCTGCAATGCCGGCAACTTCCTCGATTCCGGTCAAGCCAGCAAAGAAACCGTTCAGCCACGCGCGCTGTTCGCCATCGAACGGAGCCGTTTCCGGAATAAATGAAATCGCACCAAGTAGCTCTTTCGTGTTCATTACTTTATTCATGGCGTCACCTAGGTTTATTTCCGTGTATCAAAGTTTGTTTTGTATTCTGTCGTATTGTTATTGTGTTCGGTGGTGGGCCTTCAAGAGGCGTTGCCCCACGACTGCAATTGCTCATCCGAACAGCGCGATGCGAACTGTACAAAGCTCTCCTGCGCGTCCTGTCGGTTGTCCAAGTAGGCCGTCAGCACGCGTTCCACCAGTGGCGGCACATCTTCGAAGGCCACTGCGTCGAACAGTTGCCGGGCAATCGCACCACGGGCTCCGTACCCGCCACCGATAAAGACGTGATAGCCATCCACCATATCCTCGCCTTGGGTGACGGCTGTCCCCATCAATCCGATGTCTCCGATGTAGTGCTGGGCACACGAATGGTGACAGCCGGTGACATGGATGTTTAATGGCTGATCCAGATCGACGGTGTCTTCGATGTGTTTGGCCAGAATCAAAGCCTGTCCTTTGGTGTCCGCGCCGGCGTACTTGCAACCTTTGCTGCCGGTGCAGGCGACCAGTCCGGCCCGGGCGCTGCTGGCCGACCACTCGAGACCGATGGCTTCAATCTCTTTTTTGACGGCGTCCACATCCGCGTCGTCGATGAAGGGAATCAACAGATTCTGCCAGACGGTCAGTCGAACAAACCGGTCGCCGTATTTGTCTGCGATGTCGGAAAGTGAACGCAGTTGGGCGCTGGTAATACGTCCCACCGGAACAATCACGCCGACGTACTGCTTGCCGGGCTGGATTTGCGGGTGAAAGCCGACGTGAGCGAAGCGGTTTTCGGCCTCCTTGAAAGAAAGTTTGTCATTTTCCATTCGCAGCAGCGGTTGACCGTATTCCTTTTCGACCTCAGCAATGAATTTTTCAAATCCCCACGCATCCAACAAATACTTCAATCGGGCTTTTTTGCGGTCGGTGCGATCGCCGGCGCGGATAAACACCCGCAGGATCGCGGCCGAGACGCGGCAGCATTCTTTGGGGGGAACAAGCACGGTGGTTGGACGGGCAAAGTCCTTATGTCCGGTGATGCCGCCCAGTCCTAGGCGAAAGTAGACGCCGGCAGGAATCTGTTCAGTCGCAATCTCTTCGGTGACATTGACTGCGAAGTACCCCACGTCGTTAGTGTCCGAAAGTGGTGACGTCGTCCCGGCGCCATCAAACGAAATATTGAACTTTCGGGGTAACCCGTACAGGTCACGGTTGTTGATCAGGTGCCAGTGTTGATCCTCGGCCAGTGGCAGTGTTTCAATAAGTTCTTCGGTATCGAAACCACTGGTGGCGCCGGAGGTGACGTTGCGGACGTTGTCGGCACCAGCGCCCTGATTGACGATGCCCAACCGACGCAGCCCCATCAGGACGTCCATGCCGTGTTTTGCGGGGATCTCGCGCAGTTGAAAATTGGCTCTTGTTGTCACATCAGCGTAACCACCGGCGAAATTATCAGCCACATCGGCAATCCCGCGCACTTGAGATGTCGTCAAATGCCCACCAGGCACACGCATGCGGCACATGTAGGCATTTTGAGCGGGAGCGACATAGAACAATCCGTGGGCCTTGGTCAAAAAGTTATCCGTTCCCTTGGGAAACTCATCCGCCTGGCAACGCTTGTCGATCTCATCCCACATTTCCAGCGAGTTTTTTTCGCGTTTGGCCTTTTCCTCGTTGCACAGTTTTTTGCCCTCGGCATCGTGGCGGGCAAATGCATCAAAATGCCCCTGATCAGGCCCCGCGAAAGTGACACCGGCAGGGCCGACGGTAACTGACGCAGAATTTCCTGCGTGGCGCGCACTGTCGGAGATCACTGGCAACCTGCGCACGGTGCGCGCGACATCTGCGCCCATTGTGAACCCCTGCAAAAAATTCTTCTGTTCATCAGAGAAACCTTTGCTTCCGGATACTTCATTCGAATCAGGATCATTGGTGCTCATTGGATAGTCTCGTGGCAAAACAATGGTGGTGGGTTGGTGGAAAAAGTCCGCGGAATCGGTCGGTCTGGTTAGACTTCAATTTTGGCCGCACAGTCTTTGTAGGAAGGCTGTTTCGACCAGGGGTCAAAATGCGCCATCGTTAACTGGTTGACTTCGACATAGTGCATGGGCATAAACAGTTGTTTTTGGTTTACGGTTGGCGTAATAAATGCGTTTGCCGTCACGCTTCCGCGCGCGGTCAAAACGGTCACCTTTTGGTCGGGAGCGATCCCCATTTCGGCAGCATCCAAAGGGTGGATCTCGACGTAAACTTCTGCGGGATACAGCTTGCGAAGCACGGAGGATTTTCCGGTGCGTGTTTGTGTATGCCACTGCGCTGCGGTTCCGCGCCCGGTCATCAATAGAAACGGCCATTGGTCGCTAGTGGGTTCGGGCATCGGTTGGGGGGCATCGTAGATAAATCGCGCTTTGCCATCCTTGTGGAAAAAACGTCCGTCAGCAAACAGTCGGCGTTGCTGACCGGTGTCCGGATTGTCTTGCGGATAGGGCCACTGGATGCCACCGTGTTCATCCAGCATTCGATAGCTCTCGATGCCGGTAATGTCGCAGGGTTGCCCGGCGGTCAACTGTTTCAGCAATTGAAAGGCGGCCTCCGGATCCGTCCATCTCTCAAACATCTGGCCGCAGCCCCAGTAGTTTGCGACCAGTTGAAAGATGGAGAAATCAGCCAGCGCTTGGCCAGGGGCTCGTGAGACTTTTTTCAACAGACCAATGCGACGTTCGGAATTGATAAAGGTGCCCTCTTTCTCACCCCACCCGGCTGCCGGCAGGTACAAATCGCAGTGGGCGACGGTTTCGGTGGAATGATACATGTCCTGCACAACTAGGAAGTCCAGCTTGTCCAGTAACCTTCGGCATTCGGATTGGTGAATCCAGCTGTGCGCCATATTGGTTCCCAGCACCCAAAGACCGCGAATTCTTCCCTCGGCGATGCCTGCCATGATTTTGTCGTATGTATCGCCGGTCTCCTGCGGGATTGTTGATTCCTCAATCCCCAGAACCGCCGCGACTTTGCGGCGATGTTCCGGATGGTCGAACGAATGCGCGCCCAACAGATTGGTTGTGTTACTGAACAGACGCGATCCCATGGCATTGCACTGCCCCGTGATCGAATTTGCACCGGTGCCCGGCCGGCCAATATTGCCGGTCATCAACGCCAGATTGATAATCGCCTGTGCGGCGCGCGTCCCTTCGTAGCTCTGGTTGATGCCCATCGTCCACCAGAAGGAAACACGCTTACCGGCCGCGATTTTATCGGCGACGCGATGTAGTTGTGCCGTGCTGATGCCGCTGACCCGGGAGACGACCTCCGGTGTCCATGTTTTGACGTGAGATTGATAGCCTTCGAAATCGCTGGTGCTCTGGTCAATGAACCGCTGGTCAATCGCGCCTTTTGAAATCAATAGATTGGCGATCCCGTACAGCAATGCTAGGTCGCTTTTGGGGGCCAGTGCCACATGTTCGGTCGCGGCGTCAGCCGTTTCCGTGCAACGCGGGTCCAGCACAATGATCTCCGGGTTGTTTTTATTTCGCAGCACGCGCTGCCACATGATGGGATGGGCGATGCACAGGTTCGAACCAACCAACACCAGCACATCGGATTGCTCGAAGTCATCATAGGTGTAGGGAGGCGCATCAAAACCAAAAGATTGCTTATAGGCCGTCACGGCTGTCGCCATGCACTGACGCGTGTTCCCGTCGCCATGCACCATGCCCATGCCGAATTTGGCCAACGCCCCTAGGAAAGCCAGTTCTTCGCTGGGCAATTGCCCGGTGCCCAGAAAAGCGACAGAATCCTTGCCATGTTTTTGCTGAATTGATTTAAAGGAATCGCAAAATGTTTCCATGGCAGCCTGCCAAGAAGCAGGCTGTAGTTTTCCGTTGGTGCGAATCAGCGGTGTTGTGCCACGGTCGCTGGCCGGTAACGCGGCGAGTGCCTCCCACCCCTTGGGACAAGCCATCCCCAGATTAACCGGGTAGTTGACCGCTGGAGTCAGATTGACCGCCTGACCATCGGCGAGGTGAACGTTCAAACCGCAGCCGGTTGAGCAAAATCCGCAAGCCATGGTTGTGGTCGCGTTGGGCTGTTTGGTGCCCGGCACCATCCCCAAGCCAAATTTCCCCGGCTCAAGCAGTAGTTCCTCGGTGAGCGGGCCCGTGTGAACGCGTTCGAAGGGACTGGGAATTGGGATTCCCCGTTTCTGCGGTGGCGCGGCCGTTGATGTTTTGGCTTTGGCGACGGTTTTGGTTTTTTCAACTGATGCCATAACGGTGGCTCCCCGCTGGATTAATGATTAGGAGCACCGGGCATGCGGCGAGCCACAGCGACGGCGAAGAATAAATAGCGTTCGAACAGTTCTCCGATCACAACGGCAACTGCTCCCAGAAACGCGAATACAGCAAAGAAAACGGAATCGCCACCGCCACCCGACAAGATCACCAGCAACAGCAACGGCAATACAACCCCACCGACGCCCAATAGAATCATTTGCGTTATGCTTTGCAGTTTCATTTCCCCCGCCAGCAATAACGCCGCGTGTTTCCTCGGAGAAAACGTTTTGGTGTTACCGCAAGTTGTCAGTTGCCAATGGACGGCCATTTTTGAAATTGAAAATATGACGGCGGATAACAGCAGCACCACAAGGGTGCCAGTGGGCAGCAAAACAGTATCACCGGTGAGGCGGGTAATCATGGCGGCCGCAGCGACCACACCCATCGTGCCAGTGACCGCGGCTGACAGGTAAAACAGGCCGCCAGTACGCGCCATCGTCCACAGCGGTCGTTTGGTAGCAGCGTAAACCATCACCGACGTGGCAATGGCAACCACCCCTGCCAGCGATGCAGAAAGAGCCACCCAAGCGCGCGGCACGCTAAACCAGTCACCCAGTATCGGAAACGTACTCAGGGCAACCACGCTGCCGGCAGCACCGGCCAGTGCATTGAATGCAATGATCTCACGACTTAACCACGATGTCCTGAAACCGGCCATCGCGCGGTAGGCGAACTGCGGTCGACCAAGATGGAAGATGGCCGCAAACAAACCAATATTCAACACGGCAAACGACAACAAGTACAAATTGCCAAAGAGATTGTCAAACAAACTGGCGGCATCAGGCGCATCCAGTATCTGAAATTCCGCAAAACAGGTCGCCGCGATCATCCCAACCGACAGTTGCGTCAACACCAGCATGAACACCAACGGCCAGTGGCTGTGCAGTGACCGAACAACTGCATAGTCCTTGGGCAACAAGACCGCAGCGCTGTCCAGCAACGCGGCACTGCTATTGGCCCCAGCGTATCGGGTCGTTGGCGATGTGATCGAGGAGTCTGGAGCGCCGGCGACCAGTTGGTTTTCCAGCCCTGTCCGGGCAAGCGCTTTTGATTTGATTTCTTCCTTGTTGACGGCGACGATTTTGATCGCTTGGTTCGGGCACGCTTGCACGCAGGCGGGGGCTTCCCCCGCGCCAAGTCGATCCTTGCACATATTGCACTTGCGGACGATCCCCTTGGTTTGGCTGTAACTGGGAACGTCGTAGGGACAGGTAAACATGCAATACTTGCAACCGATGCACTGATCATCGAGGTGTTCGACAATTCCGGTAACGGCATCTTTTTCGTAGGCGTTCACCGGACACCCCAGCATACAAGCCGGTTCGACACAGTGATGGCAGGCCGATGTCACGTGCTGAATGGCGGGTTTCTCTTCTTCGCCGCCGACCAGCAGGCCGACATTTCGCCAGACCTCGCCTTCCTCCAGTCCATTCAGGCTGTGGCAGGCAGTAACGCAAGCTTTGCATCCGCTACAGGCGTCCATGTCAACTTCGAAGGAGTATTGCTGGCCCTCTTCGAGCGTGGTAAGCGGGATCAGATCTCGATAGATTTCCTCCATCGCCGGCTTATGTAGCGCGGTAAATTGTTGCGAGAACTTTTCGACAGCGGTGGTCTGCTGTTGAGCTTCCAATAGCTTGTCGATCAGTCCACCATGGTTGTCCGGTTTCTGAATCATTATTTCTCTGGTCTGGTGGTGGTGACACAGGAGCATTGCAAATCAGAAACCAGCAAGCCACGATCAGATGGATTTTTTCCGAGGCATCAACCTGCGGCAGTCCCGTCGCGCTTGCAATCCGTTAGTGTTGCTTAGTCCGCCTTAAGGATCAAATGAACTTTGGCGGTTGGAATTCACTGATTCGATGAGGAAATAAAGATCTGAAAGGGATGCCCCAGATTTTTGCACCGCATGCCACTTGAGAGCGCAAGTGAAGGAAATATGAAGAAGGGCGGGTTCTCCGCCAGACCTTAATAAAGTATTGCCCGCAGAATTACCTGATACTAACGTAACGGGTGTATTGATTTCGTACCGTTTGGCGAGACTGAAATCATGAGATTTGGTAGCCAGCGCGCTTGGCGAAGAGGCGGTAGTGGTTGATCAATGCCCAATCCCTCAAACGCGACGCGCCTGTTTTCAAGCCAAGGCCTGAGCGCCTTCATCCGCCGACCGGACATCCGCATGTGCGCTGCGCGATACTATATTTCAAATTTGCTCGTGCCAGTACGACCATGAAAAAATCCCACAGGATGAATCCTGCGGGATTTTTGATTTTCCTACCGGACATGAATGAATGTCCGTTCTACCAATTTAAATGGCGCTTACGCTTCAATCGCAGCCTGAGCAGCAGCCAGCCGCGCGATCGGGACGCGAAAGGGTGAACAGCTGACGTAATCCAGCCCGGTACGCACACAGAACTTAACCGAAGTTGGCTCACCACCATGTTCACCGCAGATGCCACACTTCAGTTTCGGGCGCGTTGAACGGCCCTTCTGGACCGCCATTTCGACCAACTGCCCCACGCCAGACTGATCGATTTGCTGGAACGGGTCTGTTTCCAAAATTTTCTCTTCCAGATAGTCGGGCAGGAATGATCCGATATCGTCGCGGCTGTACCCAAAGGTCATCTGAGTCAGGTCGTTCGTGCCAAAGCTAAAGAACTCGGCTGTTTCTGCAACCTGATCCGCCGTCAACGCAGCACGCGGAATTTCGATCATGGTGCCGACCATGTACTTCACCTTCGATTTGGCCTGCTTGATGATGCCGTCAGCAACCCGACGAACGATCTTCTCAAGGAAATCAAGCTCAGCCTTTGTGCCGATCAACGGGATCATAATTTCAGGCAACACCTTGATGCCCTTGGCATGGCACTTTACGGCCGCTTCGATGATCGCTTGAGTTTGCATCTCGCACAGGATCGGGTAAGTAATGCTCAAACGACAGCCACGGTGCCCCAGCATCGGGTTGAACTCATGAAGTTCAGCCACACGTTCCTTGACCTTGGCCAGTGGAACCTTCATTTCAGTCGCCATTTTCTTCATGTCGGCTTCTGTGTGGGGCAGGAATTCGTGCAGCGGAGGATCCAAGAGGCGAACTGTCACCGGCAAACCGTCCATGGCCTTGAAGATGCCCATGAAGTCTTTGCGCTGGTGCGGGAGAAGTTTCTTGATCGCTTTGGTGCGGTCGCCGTCGGTGTCGGCCAGGATGAACTTGCGAACATCGGTAATGCGATCGCCTTCGAAGAACATGTGTTCCGTGCGGCACAAGCCAATTCCTTCGGCTCCGAATGAACGCGCGTTCACCGAATCGGCCGGCGAATCGGCGTTGGTGCGAACGTTGATTTTGCGGAATTTGTCTGACCAGTCAGAAACCGTCTGGTACATCTGGTAGATCCAGTGCTTCTGGGCCTTTTTGTTGCCTTCGACCAAAGCCGCAACAATTGGAGAAGACTCCGATGGAATCTCGCCAACGTAAACCTTACCGGTCGAACCGTTCAACGAAATGGTATCGCCTTCCTTGTAGGTTTTGCCGCCAACAGAGATGGTGCCTTTCTTTTCGTCGATTTTGACATCGCCGGCACCACAGATGCAGCACTTACCCCATCCACGAGCAACCACCGCCGCGTGAGAGGTCATGCCACCGGTGCTGGTCAGAATACCTTCCGCTGCTCCCATTCCGCCCACGTCCTCCGGAGAGGTTTCGTGGCGAACCAGAATCAGATTTGCTTTTGGATTCTTCTTTTTGATCGCTTCAGCTTTGTCACTATTAAGCACAATCGCCCCCACTGCGGCACCAGGGCCGGCCGGCAGGCCTTCACAGATCGGCGTCTGCTTGGCTTCAGCTTTGGCATCGAAGATCGGGAACAGCAACTGCTCCAGATCGCTTCCCTGAACCGTCATCAGCGCGTCTTTGGGGCTGAGCAGTTTTGGCAGTTTTTCGCCGGTGACTTGGTCAACACCGGTTGCCATCTCAACCGCCCAACGCACACCAGCCAGGCCAACGCGTTTGGCATTACGCGTTTGCAGCATGTACAGTTTTCCCTGCTGGATGGTGAATTCGACATCCTGTGGATATTTGTAGTGCTTCTCCAGTTTCGCCATAATCTTCAGCAGTTCTTTTCCTGCCTTGACCAGACCTTTGTCGTCCTCGTTGACGATGTCGTCCAGGTTGATTGGCGTACGGATACCGGCCACGACATCTTCGCCCTGAGCGTTGACGAGGTACTCGCCCATTGGTTTGGCTTCGCCGGTTGAACCGTCACGGGTGAACGCCACGCCGGTGGCACAGTCGTCGCCCATGTTGCCGAAGACCATGGTTTGCACGTTCACGGCAGTCCCGATTAGGCCGGTGATCTTGTTCAGCACGCGGTACTTGACCGCGCGTTCGGTTTGCCATGAATCGAAGACCGCATTGATCGAAAACTCGAGCTGTTTCATCGGGTTTTGCGGAAACGGTGAACCAACGTGCTTTTGGTAGATCGCTTTGTAATTTTCTACCAGTTCCTTCAATTGATCGGCAGTCAGGTCAGTGTCCTGCGCCGCTTTGTATTTTTTCTTGATCTTGGTCAGGGCCTCTTCGAAGTGATGGTGATTCAGCGTGGAAGTTGGTCCCATCACCACGTCGCCAAACATATCGATGAAACGGCGGTAGCAATCGTAGGCGGCCCGTTCGTTACCGGTCGCTTCGGCGAATCCTTTGACTGATTTGTCGGTCATGCCTAGGTTCAGAACGGTGTCCATCATGCCCGGCATCGACTGAGCGGCACCAGAGCGCACTGACAGCAGCAGCGGATTTTTGGCATCGCCAAGTTTCTTGCCTTCGAGTTTTTCCAGTTTGGCAAGTTCGAGTTTGACTTGCTGCATCATTTCTTTGGGGTAACTGCCTTTTTCTTCGTAGACAGCACAAGCTTCTGTCGAAACGGTGAAGCCGGGAGGAACGGGCACGTCTGCGTTGCACATTTCAGCCAGGTTGGCTCCCTTACCGCCGAGGATCTCACGCATGGTGCGATCACCGTCAGTCATTTTTTTTCCGCCACCATAAAAATAGACGAATTTTTTTGCCATCGTTGTTAGCCTTTTAAGTTTGTTTCGACAGTTAAATCAGAAATTGAAATCAGGTTGAATTCCGTGGAACGGAACCTGAACGCAGAAAAAGCATCAGACACCCGGAACGTCGTGTGAAACGACTGCGTACAGGTGAACAGAAACCAACATCGCAACAGGGTCCAGTGATTGCGAATCTGGATTGTGTTGAAAGTTGTCGGAGAAACTGGAGGGCTATCCGGTTCCAACAGCTGGCTTGTCTTTTGCGGCGTATCGAAAAAGCCGGAAAACCGGGCTTTCGCGGGCCAATAAAGTATCATGGCCCACCCGGAACGTAAAGTCCTTTGTTCCGGGAAGAACTCGCAATTTCGACGGTAAATTGACAGATTCGGCTCAGCAGGCATCATACTGGCAAATAAAAACAGTCGGCAGTTTTCACTGCCGACTGTTTATCTTTAGCCTCGTAACCGGACCGTATTAGCGGCTGGCGGTTTTGTCCGCGGCGCCATTCATCTCGGCAGCCAGTGCCTCGGTCAACGCTTCCAGCTGCATAAAGTCGTGGTAGCCCGATGCGATATAACGCACAGTGCCCTTGTGATCAACAAATAATGTCGTCGGCAGCAAAACCCGTCCGGGGATCTGCGACTTGATGGCGTTGGTTCCAACGGCCAATTTGTAGTCGATGCCATTATCGATTCCAAAGTTCTTTACCGTATCCACCGCCGATGTTGGGTCGTTGGGCTCGTCCATCGAAATGCCAATCACCTCAATTTTCGACGATCCGTACTCGCGGTCGAGTTTAACGAAGTGAGGGATGCCCTCACGACATGGAGCACACCAGGTCGCCCACAGGTCCAGCACGGTCACCTTGCCTTTCAAGTCTTTCGAGCTGATCCGACCACCATTGACATCGGCAACATCGAAGTTAATCTGAAATTGGCCGAAGCGATTTAATTCCTCGCGACTCCAGCGGACCAGCTTCCTCTTATAGGCGGTCCTGTGTGCACGAATCGTTTTCTTGAGTTGCTGCTGATCGATATTGGCAAATGCCGGAGCCATAGCGGTTTTTTCAAAATTGGTGTACCCAATCTCAAACGCCTCTTTGATCGTCTCAAGTGCCGAGACTTCATCGTCGTTGAATGCGTGAGCGCGAGCGAGGTTCATGATCGGCTGGCCCAAAACGTTCAATGACTGGCTTGGATAACCCGGGTTGTTCCGCAGGTTTTGGGCGACTTTGCCCTGTGCCGAAAACAGCTGGCTGGCAATTCGTTTGTTGCGGCCCAATACCTCCTCGCCAAGCGTTCCCAGTGATGTCATGAAGTGGTAGGACAGCTCCGCATCACCCTGCCCCGTGCAAAGTTTCGATTTGTGCAGTGTGTTGGCGGCTTTGATGGCCGAATTCAGCAGTTGTTTGTCCCACTTTTTGCCTTCCAGTTTCGACATCTCGGTCAATTTGTCGATGTAGTGGATGACAAACCGGGGATCGTGCCGGGCATCTCTGTAGGCGATTTCCGCTTTCGCGAGAGCCTCTTTGACCTTGCCAGTTTGGGCCATGGCCATGGCCGCGTCAATTTTCTGCTGTGGTGTCTGGTGCTGGTTGGCAACCGCGTACGCTTGATCGTCCGAGAAACTGGTGTAGGCACCACGCATCTGCGGGGCTGCCGGTGCAACCGCAGATGCGGTACCGACAGAGAGTGTTAAAAGGGTAGAAGCAAAAATGAATCCGCAAAACATCCTAAAAACTGGGCGCATTTCAAATCCTGTTGCTATCTTCAAGGTGTGTAAAAGGACGCGTCGAGGCGAGCTCCGTCCATGAAGATATAGGTGAGAACACCGGAGGTGCCGGTGCGATGCATCAAGCCGTTGAAGCATCGTCAGTAGTTCCGTCGCACAATAGGCTAACCACGCCTCCTAGTGTCTCCAAGCTTCAACGTGGACATTTGATCCGTTTTTTGGCCAAAATACGGCACCTGTAGTTTTCGCCCTACAAAAACCGGCTTAAAAGCTTGTTTGAAAAAGCAGGTTTTTTGTATTCACTTTATCAATAGTAGCAAGCGACTGCGGAGACACTTCGAAGACTCCCGGCCCCTTCATGCGTAATAGGGGTTGTCAAAAACAACACAATCGTTTTTATCTACAGCCCCGATGCTTGGCCATGCCGCGCGCAGGTTGCTGCCAGGTTGCGTTGAGTTAAAAAACGGTTTGCTGCATCAAAGCATACCTGATGTCCACCGGGACCGCCATTGTCGATGGACCGGATGCCTGCCCTGAATCGACCGAACCCGGCCGAACCAGACTGAACTAAACCGAGGGCAGTCCTTGAATTCTTCGCCACGCACTGATCTGACCAAGGTGCTGGTTTTCGTGGTTGCATAGCAGGTAGGGCAGGCAAACGCCTACCGTCGGCATGATCGCTTGCCAACGCGGCAGCAAAATCGGCTGCTCCAGCACTGTTGGCTGCACCGACTCAAGCTGTTGAATAATTGCCTCGTGTCCTTGGACGTAGGAAGCCACTAAATCATCCTTCCCCTGATAAAGTGTGGCGTCGGATTCTGGTTTTGACTGCATTCCAAAACGATGGTCTTGGGGATCGTCAAATTTCCGGCCGTCGAGTGCGGCAGAAATAATCGGCAAGTAGGCATTCAGGTGGCTTAACACCCACGCCGGATGGTTAGCCGGAGCTGTCGGGTCTGCCGCTGGTTGAAGCATCATCTGTTGCGCGTCCAGATCGGCCACCAACCTCTGTCCGTACTCAAGGTTTTTACGGGCACAAAAAACGTATCCGTCCAATACACTGCTCATCGTTGATTCCTTGTAAAAATTGTCATGTTTGCTTTCCGCCTCCAGATCTCCAGATTAACCAATTCAACCAGAGTTCACAGTCGGGCGTTCAGTTACTTTTTCACGACCGGCCATCACGATAACGGGTCAGCAGTTCCTCGGTACCGGTGGTGGAGAGAATCTTTTCCAACTGCAAATACGGCCGACGCCCCAACACCTTTGATTTTCGTGAATTGCCGACGGGCGAATCTGTCCCGCATCCCGGGCACAAATGGGACCGTTCTTCATCCGGTGCGACGTCCAAACCACAACGCATGCAGGATGGATTCCTGCGCCAGTGGATTCCGTCTGAGAATCCACGGGGGACCAGTTCAACGAACATCCTCAATTGGCTTTCGACCGCGCGACGGCATGCTGCAGCAAACAACGTCAGCTCCTGATGGGATTGAACCTCGCGGGCCGCAAGTTCAAACACGCGCGTCATTGGCTCCAGGACATCCGGTTCCAGCCACCGGTGTTGCCAGAACGAGTAGAACGGCTGTGATTTTGTCGGGCCGCCAAAGTCGGCGGCCAACGAATCTCGACGGCAAATTTCATTGATGCGCGCGATCAAGTTGGGCCGCGCGTTGGTTACCAGTTTCACCGAGGGGTCGAATGAGTAATTCAAATCTGTCGCCAGCCAACCGAAACAACCAGCCCAGCGTGTTTGATGACCAACAAGGGGGACTTCCGGCAGAGCGCTGTTGGCCGGGCAGTGGTGGCAGGACGCGGAAATCGACCCTGCGTCGCCAAATACATCAAACACCTCATCGGTCGGGAACCCCAACGCCCCGGTGATTGCAGAAGAATCTGAACTGGCGGTGTCGGCCGATAGACAAAACCCATCAATGACCCGGCCTTCCTCAATGCCTGCCGACAATTCACGTAGCGACCGCAGCTGACGAAACGTGCCATCGGCCAAATTGGGAACGTCCACATCCCGCAGGTCACACGAATACTCGACCGCCCAACGAATAAATGCAGGGGTCGCCCCCAGAACCGCAACGCTTCGTTTCATATTCAATTCAGTCCCTGAAACTGATGAACGTCCGGCAGTCCGGCATTTGTCGCGCCAAAGTCTGACGCAGCAATAGGCAAACACGCTCATTGTCGTTGGCGGACGGTGCCAACCGAATTAGTGACGAAAATGTCGGTTGCCGGTGAATACCATCGGAATGCCATGCTCGTTACAGGCATCGATAACTTCTTGATCCCGAACACTGCCGCCTGGCTGGATGATGGCTTTGACGCCCGCCGCAGCCGCGATTGGAATGCTGTCGCCGAAAGGGAAAAATGCGTCCGAGGAAAGTACCGATCCGGCCGCGCGATCGGCTCGCGCTTTACGGATTGAAATTTCTACCGAATCCACGCGGCTCATTTGTCCTGCTCCGACGCCAACCAGCGCCAGATCCTTTGACAGAACAATTGCATTGGATTTGACAAATCGTACCATATGCCAGCCAAATTGCAGTTCTTGCATCGTCGCGTCATCAGGTTGTGTTTCGGTGACGACTTTCCAAGCCGATTGGTTATCGGGTTGGTTGTCGGCCTCCTGGACCAGCATCCCGCCCAGTAGATTGCGGTACTCCCAAACCTTTTGGCCGGAGGACAGTGGTCCGGCCGCCAGCAGTCGCACGTTCTTTTTCCATTTGGGTTTCGTCTTCAGCGTCTCAAGGGCCGTGTCAGAAAACGAAGGCGCCACAATGGCTTCCACAAAAAAATCACCACTCGCTAGGAAGTCAGCCGTATCTGCATCGACTTCACGGTTAATGCCAATCACACTGCCAAAGGCGCTTACGGGATCGCCTGCGAATCCTTTGCGACAGGCTTCCATCAGCGTATCTGCGGTGCCGGCGCCGCAAGGATTGTTGTGCTTGATGACCGAACAGGCTGCATTGGGCAGTCCGCGTACCATGTTCAGTGCGGCGTCCAGGTCCAGCAAGTTGTTGTAGGACAGTTGTTTTCCATTCAACTGTGTGGCGTCAACAAGATTTGCATCTCCGTTGGATGTGGACGAATAGAGTGCTGCCTGTTGATGGCTGTTTTCGCCGTATCTCAGAACGGCCGACTGGGTCAGGGCTAGGTCAATCGTGGGCGGGAAGCTGTTTTCATCCGCGCTGGCAGATGATGCGAAGTACCCCGAAATGGTTTGATCGTACCTGGCCGTGTGGGCAAATGCCGCCGCCATCAGGTCCCGACGCAATTGCTGTGACGTGGCACCAGCGGATTTGAGTTCCGTTAGGACGGCGTCGTACTGGTCGGGAGCTGTCACGACGGTGGTGAATTTATTGTTCTTTGCTGCGGCGCGGACGAGGCTTGGTCCACCAATGTCAATTTGTTCGATCGCGTCGGATTCCTGGATGCCTGGTTTGGCGATGGTATCGGCAAACGGATACAGATTGACCACGACCAGTTCGAACGAGCAAATGTCGTGCTGGGCGAGAGACTCCATGTCCGAGGGCAGGTCGTGCCGGCAGAGAATGCCCGCAAAGATTTTGGGATGTAGAGTTTTGACTCGCCCGTCCATCATTTCCGGAAATCCGGTGTATTGAGCGACATCTTTGACGGAAATGCCGGCTTCGGCCAGGTGGCGGCTGGTGCCACCGGTAGAGTAGATCTCGACACCCGCTTCTGTCAGGCCTTTGGCGAATTGGACGATGCCCGTTTTGTCGCTAACGCTGATGAGTGCTCGTTTGATTTTTGGGGAAGTCATGGAGTCTGGACGGGTTCATGGTTGGGTTGACTGTCAGAGGCCCGATTGTCGAAAACCGTGACCGGTTCGCAACCGGAAAAAAACGAATTCGCGCAAGAAACCCCAACCGTTCGGGTGGCCACCCGGATTCCCTGATCAGCCCGTAAAGTTTTCACCGGGGTACAGTTGGAACGCTTCCGTTCGACGAGTGATTGAATTCCCTACCTGGGGTTCAGCATATAAAACATTACCGTCTCGTTTTTACCGACGGCGAAATCAAATTGGTGGGTTGAATCGTCATTGCATTCCGGGTGAGTCACCCACAATCTCAATCCGTCGTAGGTGGGCAGAAGCATTTTTACCTGCCCGTTGGTATCCATTGTAAAATCGAGTTCTGAAGGCTGGATCGTTTTGTGATCAACACCCGGGAATTCGCTTCGGCTGCATTTCCATGCGCCAAAATACTGCGATTCTTTCGGATACCGCACCTGTTTCGGGGAGCCATGCACGCGTGCACCTGCGATGGGTTTGCCACCCCTTGTTTTGACGACAAAGACAACACCAGCAGGATGATCGGAAGAGGAGCGCGCATCAATCGCCTCCCTTAAACCGGTTTTTGGGCACAGGTGGCGATGAACACGTCAATCAGGTTGCTCAGTTTGTCATCGTCTCCCCAGCGGTCCTCGTAGAATCCAACCAGCTGGAACCCAGCCTCCAGTTGTCCGCCAATCAGATCCTCCAGCGTATGCCCAAACTCCAGCGGGCGGTCCGGGCCGATCAGCTGTGCGCGTTTTTTGTCGCTCAATTGCAGATCCGAGTACGGAATCTTGTGTCGCGCTTTCAGTTTTCCCCTGTCCATTTTTCCGGCATCAAACACATACCACAGCGGGTTAATCAATCCGGTGGCAAATCGACCACCCGGGGCAAGCACCCGAAAAACTTCCTGCCAGATCGGTTTGACCTGCGGGCAAAAAATCACCGAACATGGGTTGAGCACAAAGTCGAATTGCTCATCGGGGAACTGGTTCAGCGCTTTCATGTCACCTTGAACGGTGGTGATCTCCAGCCCTTCACGTTCGGCAATTTCCCGGTCGCGCGCCAGTTGTTTTGCGCTGATGTCCAAGACCGTTACTTCGCCGCCGAGTGCTGACAGGATAGGTGCCTGTTGGCCGCCGCCCGCCGCTAGGCACAGAATTCGTTTTCCTTGAACAGGTTCGATCCAGTCACGGGGAACGGCTTTGATTGGCGTGATCCGAATCCGCCACCTGCCGGCGCGGGCGTCCTGAATTTGTTGCGGCGTCACTGCACGATAAAGTTCATCGCCCTGATCCGCCAGCGCGTCCCACGCTTCGCGATTGTAGCTTGAAACGTCCATGAGATGTCCTGCCAATCCTGCCAATGGTCCCGCCGTGTGAACCGGCCGAATTAAAACTGGTGTCCGCGCTGGGGACCGTTTTGGGTCAGCGTCAAAATCTCAGGGCCGTCTTCATTCATCAGAATCGTGTGTTCAAATTGTGCCGATACCTTGCGGTCAAACGTTCGTACGGTCCAGCCATCTTTGGGATCGCAAACGCTGCGTGCTGAACCCGCGTTGATCATGGGTTCGATGGTAAAACACATTCCCGGATAAAGCCGCTCTTGACGAGACTGCCGCGTTGGCACGTGCGGAATGTTGGGACGTTGATGGAATTTCACTCCGATCCCGTGACCGACGTATTTGTCCACGATGCCGAAACCGTATCGCTGACCAACGTAGCCCACGATCGCCTCGCCAATCACCGAAACGGTACACTCGGGATAGATTGCATCGATCGCCAAGTGCAGGCTGTCAAACGCACATTGCGTCACGTCACGCGCTTCGTGGTGAATATCTTCCGGTTCGCCAATAAGAAATGTCTCCGACTGGTCGCCGTGCCACTGATGTACAATCGTGGTCAGGTCAACATTGACAATGTCGCCGGGACGCAGTTCGTACCGCCCCGGGATTCCGTGGCAGATCACGTCGTTGACGCTGATACAGCAACTCTTGGGAAAGGGGCGGCTTTCACCCGGATACCCCAAACACGCCGGCGTATGGCCATGGTCGCGCGTGTATTCAAATACAATTTTGTCGATCGCGGCGGTTTTTGTTCCGGCAGCAACATGTGGGCGCACCACATCCATCAATTCAGCATTAAATTGACAGGCGTTACGCATTTGCTGACGTTCTTCATCGGTCAGGCGAATTTTCGGGCGTCTTCGAATCACGTCACTACTGTGGGGAAAATGAACAGGTTCAACCAGCAGCCAGATTTATAAGCGCCGGGTGGGGTAACTGTGGGAGGGTCGTTAAAGGAGAAGCGATTCTTGATCAATGTCACCACAATTTTGGATTTGACATCGATCTGCAACTTTAAGGCGGGGGTACTCCTCGCTGCCTCTGCTGTCCTCTTCCTGCCGTCTGGATTTCATTTTACCAAAAAAATATCCCGAATCCTACCTCTGAAATCTTGCCGATGTCCTAACTTGCAGCACTCACATTGAAAAACATGGGGTGGCTGGTCTGTCAAAGACCGGGAAATAGGCTCTGAAACGCTGGCTGGGCAATCGGTGTCGCGCACCGACGGCAGCCGTGCTGGCCGTGCGAACCTGTTGCCGTGCAAAACGTCCAGTGAAGGTCCTGCCGAATGAATGGGATGTTTGTTAAAATCCCGTCCGCGTTTCCCGGGAAGGCCTCTTCCGCAAACACGTTTTGCTCATAGGCTTACCGTACTGTATCCGCCCCAAGCTTCTGAAGACGAAAGTAATTCGCCCGTGCCACGTTACAACCCACAAGACATCGAACCGCGCTGGCAGAAATACTGGGACGAAAATCACACTTTCAAAACTCCCGACAAAATCAGCGGCGAAAAATTGTATGCGCTGGACATGTTTCCCTACCCCAGCGGTGATGGTTTGCATGTTGGCCACCCCGAAGGTTACACGGCGACCGACATCATCGCCCGTCAGGCTCGCATGGCCGGTAAATCTGTTTTGCATCCGATGGGGTTCGATGCCTTTGGTTTGCCCGCCGAAGAGTACGCCATCAAAACCAATACACCGCCACGCGTTTCAACCGAACGGAATATCGAAAACTTCGTTCGTCAATTGAAAATGTTGGGCTTTAGCTACGACTGGCAGCGGCAGATTTCGACCACCGATATCGACTACGTGCGGTGGACGCAGTGGATCTTTACGGTGCTGTTTGATACCTGGTACGACAATGACCGGCAGAAAGGTCGCCCAATCAGCGCACTGCCAATCCCGGACGATGTCCGGGCGGAAGGCGCGGACGCGGTCCGCCAGTATCAGGATGATTTCCGCCTGGCCTATCAGTCCGAGGCATTGGTTAACTGGTGTCCGAAGTTGCGCACGGTGTTGGCCAATGAAGAAGTGGTTGACGGCAAGTCAGAGGTGGGTGGGCATCCGGTTGTGCGCAAACCATTACGGCAATGGATGTTGAGGATCACCGCTTACGCCGATCGCTTGGAACAGGATTTGGACGGCGTCGATTGGTCCGAGGGAATCAAAAAACTACAACGTGACTGGATCGGGCGCAGCACCGGTGCGGAAGTTGATTTTTATATTGGTGCCGCCGACGGAGTGGATGCCTGGAAAGCTGCACGCGCCCAATCCGGGTTCCCTCGTAAACCGGCTGACGATGTGTTGCGAGTCTACACCACGCGCCCGGATACCTTGTATGGGGCTACCTATATGGTTATTGCGCCTGAACACGCTGCCGTGGGACGGTTGACGACGGCCGATCAAAAAGAAGCCGTGACGACATACGTCGATGCAGCCGCAGCCAAAAGCGACCGGGACCGGCAAGACGACAAATCCAAAAAGACGGGCGTGTTTACCGGTTCCTATGCCATCAATCCGGTCAACGAAAAACCGGTTCCCGTCTGGATCGCCGACTACGTATTGGCCACTTACGGCACCGGAGCCATCATGGCGGTTCCGGCTCACGATACGCGCGACTTCGAATTTGCCAAAACCTTTGGTATCGACATTGTGCCGGTGGTCAGTCCACCGGCAACGGCTGACGTCGATGTGCAAAAACTGGCTGCCGGAGAAGTGTGTTTTGCGGGTGTGGGAACAGCCATCAATTCAGGTAGCTACGATGGAATGGCAACCGACGAATTCAAGACAGCCATCTCAAAACTGCTGACTCAGGACGGCGTCGGACGTGCAGCGGTCAATTACAAACTGCGTGACTGGTTGTTCAGTCGGCAGCGGTTTTGGGGCGAACCATTCCCGATTTTGCACGAACTGGATCAAGAAAAATACAAGGAAGGGGTGGTCGAATTCACCGGTGCGGTGCGGGCGGTGGACATGAAAAGCTTGCCGGTCAATCTGCCGCAGATCGAGGATTACACGGCGAAGCCCGATGGCGATAGTGGCCAGTACCAGCCACCGCTGGATCTGGCCGATAAACAATGGCTGTTCCCGGAAATCGATGGCGTCACCTACAAACGCGAGACCAACACCATGCCGCAGTGGGCCGGGTCGTGTTGGTACTATCTGCGGTTTATCGATCCCAAAAATGACACGGTCTTCATCGATCCGGAACTGGAGAGGCAATGGATGCCGGTCGATTTGTATATTGGCGGTGCCGAACATGCGGTGCTGCACTTGCTGTACGCCCGGTTCTGGCACAAGGTCCTGTTTGACCGCGCACACTTGCAATCCCAAGAGCCGTTTCAACGGTTGGTGAACCAGGGCATGATCTTGGGGGATGTTGAATTCACGGGATACCAGAATGCCGCCGGTAACTGGGTCTCCTCCAAAGACGTGAAACGTGACCAAGATCGCAGGCCTGTCGATACCGTTGGAGAGCCACTTGAACTGGTCAAGGTGGATGCGGGGGATGTGGAGAAATCTGGTGAATCGTGGGTGTTGAGTTCGGATAAATCGATTCGCATCGACAGCCGCGCATACAAGATGTCCAAGAGTCGTGGGAACGTGGTCAACCCGGATGATATCGTCAAGGATTTTGGTGCCGATTCGTTGCGGCTGTACGAGATGTTCATGGGGCCGCTGGAACAGGCCAAACCGTGGAGCATGAAAGGGGTCAGCGGCGTGAGAAATTTTCTCGATCGCGTATGGCGTTTGATTGTCGATGACCAAAACGACCAATCCTTGACGCTCAACGCCGCTGTTGGAGATTTCACACCAACTGAAGAGCAAACACGCACGCTGCACCAGACCATCAAAGCCGTCACACTCGACATTGAAAAACTCAGCTTCAACACCGCCATCGCGCGGATGATGGAGTTCGTCAACTTTTTCACTAAGGAAAAACAACGCCCGCAGAGCGTCATGGAATCGTTCGTGCTGCTGTTGTCTCCGTTTGCCCCTCATATCGCCGAAGAGCTCTGGCGACTAATGGGGCACGCGCAAAGTCTGGCTCTGGAGCCGTGGCCTGAATATGACGAAGCGCTGACGGTTGAATCGACGATCGAGATTCCAGTCCAGGTGCTGGGGAAAATCAAGGCACGGATCAATGTGGTGCCTGGAACGGCCAAAGACGAACTGAAAAAATTGGCGTTGGCCGATGAGAAAATCGCTGAATTGCTGGTCGGAAAGAAGATCATTAAAACCGTCGTGGTCCCGGATCGACTGGTTAACTTTGTTGCCAAATAATGCTGGATTCGAAATCAAAGACGACCCTTCGTCGTAATTTGCTCCGCTGGTTTGACGCCAACCAACGCGATCTGCCGTGGCGAGAAAATCGTACGCCCTACCGAATCTGGGTCAGTGAGATCATGCTGCAACAGACTCAGGTTGCGACGGTGGTAAACTACTACCGGCGCTTTCTGGAGCGTTTCCCGACGGTCAAAGAACTGGCGGCAGCCGAACAGAGTGAAGTGTTGAAGCTGTGGGAGGGGTTAGGGTACTATCGTCGGGCGCGTCAAATGCATGCCGCCGCGATTGAGGTCGTGGAACAGCACGATGGGCAATTCCCGACAGACTTTGACAGCGTGTTGGCCTTGCCGGGAATCGGCCGCTACACCGCCGGGGCGATTCTGTCGATTTCGCTCGACCAGAAATTACCAATTCTCGAAGGCAATACCATCCGTCTGTACGCCAGACTGTTGGGGATGAAGTCTGACCCGCGCACGTCAGCCAACCAGAAAATCTTGTGGGAGTTTGCCGAATCCATCTTGCCATCCCAAAGGGCGGGAGACTTCAACCAGGCGCTTATGGAACTGGGCAGTGAAGTCTGCAAACCGAAAACATGGCAGTGTGCGGCCTGTCCAATTCAAAATATTTGCCCAACGTTTGTGAAAGGGTTGCAGGCAGAGATTCCGGCCAAAGGAAGAAAGATCACATATGAGGATTTGTACGAAGCGGCACTGTTGGTGTCGCGCCGTCGCGGCGGACAGCAACGCTGGCTGGTGCGTGTGTGTGGCCCCGAGGAACGCTGGACCGGTCTGTGGGATTTCCCACGCTATCAAATCGATCATCGCCAAAGTGCTGCCACGATCGCAGACTCTTTGCAAGAAACCCTCGCAGACAGAACCGGGTTGAAGGCCGAACTGACGGTCGTTGGCAAACCGATGCGGCATGCGGTTACGAAGTACCGGATTCGGTTGAGCTGTTTCGAAGCGTCATCGATCAAAGGTCGTTTGAAGAAACAAGCGACAGAAACACGCTGGTGTGCTATTGAAGAATTAAGGCAATTACCGATGAGTGTGACCGGGCGCAAGATTGTCAACCGGTTTCTGGGGTAGCGCAGCAATGGACATTCAATTTGATCCGCATCCCCGCACCAAAAAATGCCGACCGTTGCCGGTCGGCATTTTTTAATCAAAGGGTTGCTCGTCACTTGCGTAGGCTTTGTAAGTGATGACATCCTCCAATCTACAGTTTGTTATTTGCTGTCAGGCCCTGCAAGGTCTGGAAAGCTCCAGTTGTTTTCCGTGGGCTCGACTGCAGGCTGGTGAGCCCTGCGAAGCAGTTGTAACTCCTCGGCCATCGCCTGCATTTTGAGACGTTGTGATTCGATGGTCTCGTTCAGTGAGGTGATTTTTTTAGGGCTGGCAGCAGGGACACGAGCGGCGACAGGGGTGAGCCGACTGATGTGTTCAACAGGTGAATCAAGCACCGACTGCATGTTAGCATCCACTTCGGCAGGGGCCGCCGTCGGTGACGGGACGCGGTTGCCGGCAACGGCAACGTTTCCTTCTTCCGGCGCGGAACCATATTGTAGTTGAATCTTTCGGGTTTTTCCTTTGCGAACGAAGCCAACTTCAATTTGGTCACCCTGCCCAAGCGTTTTGGCGATTTGCTTGAACTCGTCCAGTGCCGTCAGCTTACCACCGCCCAGACTGATCAATTGATCGCCGGGACGAATCCCGGCGCTATATGCGTTGCCGCTTGCTTGGACTGCGGTAACAACCAGGTCGTTGTCGCGCGACGTCTGCACCATCATGCCGAAGCCTTTGCCGCGCCCGGTCGTATTGCTACGTGTTTGGCCTTTTTTTGATCCGGATGTGATGGGAGGCAACGGTCGCGTACGGGTTGGTGACGGCCGGTTGGCCATGCGGTCAGGTTCGCGCTTCTTAGGGGGATGCTGCCTGTCTGCGGCTTGGTCGGCGGGGGTTGGTGCCGGTGTGGGACGGGGGCGCGTTGAGCGTTGAGGCCGCGGTGTTTCTTTTTTCTGATCGTCGCCGGTAAGCATTTTGATCAGTTTTCCGCGCGGGATCAGTTTCTCGAACGGGTTGTCGGCCCTAGCGTTGTCTGTGCCTCCAACGGCGGAGGCACAGAAGGTTGCAAACAGAGTGAGGGCAATTTTTCGTCGCTTCATAACTACCTCAAAAATCATGGAATGCAGGTGGATGGGGTAAGTTGGTCTACACGCTCCATGGAAGCGCCGAAGTGATCTTCGGAAACTGCCGGATTGCCGGCAGAGCGCCGCGTAAACGTAGTACATCCTGCATAACCAATCTTCGTCGGAGCGACAGGGGCAATTGAAAAAAGCAGACCAGACAGGCGAAACCGGCATATGCCGAAAATCATGGGCAACCGTTTTAACCGGACCCCTGAGACGAAACTGCGATAGTTACAGCAGACCGGCGGTGGAAAGATTGCCGGTTAATTCGCTATACCGGGTGACGTGTCGGGGCTGCAGAGAAAAGTGCTGGCATCAAGACATCCGAATCCCATGATTGGGAATTGTAAAAATTACTATCGACGGGAAGAACGCCAGCAGATATTCATCGTCACGAAAATTTGCCCTTCGAGGATTGAACAATGCATGCGTCCCCAACCTGTATAAAACCAGCAATCACTTTGCTTAAGCTGGCATCACCAGTATTGGCAATCCTGATCCTCTACGTGTCAAACATGGATCTGGTGGCTCAGTCGACGGTGCGTGAGCCAAACGAAACACGCTCGTTCGGAGCATCAGCGCGCCCTTTTGCGACGCTGGCCGGTCGTAGCCAGAACGCCGACTCTATCGGTGTCGGGGCGGTGGAAGATCTTGACGACAGCTATTTCGAACAATACGAAAAACAGTTGAATGCGATCCTGAAGACCCGTCGCGATGAAGAGAAAGCCTTTGTCGAAGCCGTCGTTGAGCAGGTCAAGGCGGGGAATCTTTCGACCCGTTTGGTCAACACAAGCTTTAAATGGGTTCGCAAAAAACGCCCCAACGTGAAGAACTACTTTGTCTACTTTGAGAGAGTTTTACGCATTCTCGCAAAGCGACAGGGCGTGGGTGATGCAGTACCCGCTTTTGATTTGGAGATTTACAACGGTCGTCCTGCCACAGCGATTCGGGGCGGGAACGCGTGATCGTGCAGGCACCGGGCGCGGAAGCAGCTGGCCATGAATTGCCCGTCTGCTTCGTCGATCGCGGGAGTGATTCGGTGAGGTTGTTAGTGAAATTGGCTTTGAGCAAATCAGCCTGTCGTCGATCAATGTTTAATTTCTTGTTCAACACGATTCCGCAGGCGATTTGACGTTGCCCGGAACGCATCAGCTTTGCTTTACGGAAATTGATTTCGAATCCCTCTTCCAGTGCGACTGCGTCTGCCAAAATCCTGATTCGGGAGGCTTGCCTTGCCACGTAGTGCCGGGAAACGGTAGGTGGTAGCGCGGTATCCGAACGGGTCAGGTTTGCCAACCAGCAGAGTTCGGACTGCGGGAGGTCAAGCCATTTGCAAAGTTATTTGACGCTGTTGATCTCGGCGATCGCAACTCCCTGCGAGATGGCTAAAGCAGGCCGGCGGGCGAAACATCTCTTGCCGGTGATGTCAGCCACCGGGATTAGCCACATTACTCACAAGGGCCGGAGGTCGATACAACTTTTGGGGAGTGCTTTATGCCGGCCTCCGGCGTCGATTTTGGTTTAGGCGATTGGCAGTTGAAAGCTTACCGTTGGCGACGCTGCCAGCTCC
>CALCJM010000065.1 GCA_937967505.1 uncultured Pirellulaceae bacterium
AAGCGTCTCGAAAATATTACAGTCGTCCATGTTGGTCTCCCCGTCGGCCAAAACCGACGTCAAAATTGAAAGTTTCGAAGGGCGACAGTGTCGCCTTCGGGAGACCAATTTTCAACTTCTAACAATTTTTGGGACGCTTCCAATTCTACTGGTAGTTATCGCAGTACCCACGGCTCTGTTCATCACAGCACGTACGGTCTTCAGCACACCTGGTCAATCCCCGCCGGCGGTCGTTGTCACGGATGAACAACAAGCCCAACGGTTTGCAACACCTGAAGCCTATTTCTCACATCACAACCCTAACCCTCTCAGCTACCGTCAGGGACTACCTAACTTCAAAAGTAAGGTATCCAACAGCCTCAAGCGTGATATCCTGGAGCGGGACGGTTGTTTCGTAGCTTGCGGGACAACGGACAACCTGATAGTCGAACACGGAATTGCCCTCTGCAACGGGGGCGACAACAGCCCCAAAAACCTCCACGCGCTTTGCACCGAATGTCACCAGATTAAGACACGTCTGGACCGATCCGTTCGGCGCAAAAGAAAGAAACTCTCACAATCTCAGAAAGACAAAGAATGAGTCAATACAGTTCCTGAATTGCTGACCTCGCTCAAAGACTGACTACCGCTCCGCTCGAACATGAGAAGTACAACAAATATCTACTCGGGGCGAGGGACGTTGTTGGGTGCATCCCTTTGGGGGCCGGCAGGAAATGAGCAGAGCTAGAGGGACATTATCAGCAAATGACAAATCAAATTTCTGAAGTCTTGGTTTTCACATGCCGACGGATGTGAAGCTTAGCGAAGAGACGCTTGAACGATCTAGAACCTATCTCACATTAGTTCAAGCGGTCTTGGTGGAGCATAAAAACGACCAAGCGGAGTGTGCCAATTGGGACAGGGTGGAGTGGATAGAAAACATGGTACACAAGTTTTGTTGGCTCAAATGAATAGGTTCAGACAGGAGAGGTTATGAGTTTTCAAGATGCTTGGCGTGCTTCAAATGATTCGGATCGTGAAACGTTTGCTCAAGAAGAGGTCGAAGACTGGACATGGGAGGACATTATTTCCGAAGAGGGTACGGCAGACGGAGGTGGTGTTTTTGAGGCATATCCAACGGTGCAGGAGGTCCGCAAGCAGAATGATGAAATGAATGTGATGATTTCCGTAGACTATGAAGAACATGTCTATCAAGGGTGTCCAGACATGCCAAGGGTGAACCAATGCCAGACAAACTTCGTCGCAACTGTCTACGATGACGGCAAAAACTATTCGCTGGATATATCTTATACCGAGCCGCCCCAAGGTCAGGGGAACGACTTCTATTGATAGTGGCGTTGACTTGCCAAGCTTCCAAGCAATTTGTTAGAACAAGCGATTCTGATCAATAGCCAAAAACCAACGGTGAAAAATGCTTACCAATCTTCAAAAACAGATTCTTCTCAAAATCGCTAACGGGTGTTTTGAAATTCGTTCAGATCTGGGCAAAACAACACTTGGCGACGAACACCGTGAAAAACTCTATGTTCTCGCTAACTACGCCTTTGCCCTGTATCACGATCTGAAAACGTCCGGCGTCGAACTTGAATTTTCTGGACGTAAAGTCCCACCAACAGACCCAAAATTCTTCTTTGATTTTCCAGTGCTCGAAGATATGGCGGGCCAACTCAATGGAATGGTGTCAGCCGCTTAAGCGGTCCTTATAATTCGCCCGCGACGCCCGACAATTGCCAACGGGGCGGCGGGATAACCAGACTGCCCTCTCATTTTTCCGGTGGAGTGTTCACGAACAACAGCGTCAACGTCTGCCTGATATATGCTCAGGCAGATCCTCCCACCGTCCCACAATCATCATCAATCGGCTATCGTTTCTGATGTGGTCCCAGATTTTGGCCACCACCGTAAATACTGGTTTTTCCCGCACCATATTGATTGCCATTGCGGGTTCGACCCCGTATCCTATGACGTCCGCAAACTGCTTCAGTCATATCAGCCGAATGCACAAACTGATGTTTCCCGTCTGCATCGGCGTGAAACTCCGAATGCAAAACTACAGCCAGTGCCCCTGCCTCAGTCACATCGACAAAAGGCAGACGACATGTCACATCTCCGAGAAATATCCCGTTGCCCTTCTCGGATAGATGCCGAGTTTAGCGATTGTTGACAGCCAGCCTTGCCATCAAACGGCTTGAACATCCAAGTTGGTTCTTCTCGAGCGTCAATAGGAACCAAACTCACCAGCACTTCTATATTTGAGTTTGGTAATGAGCATCAAAAAACAATGAATCCCATGCCGAGCAAACTTGCGGCCGCGTGAGCGGCCGCTCAATCTTGATTTGTGAAGCCTCTTGGAAAGAGGCGGAACGCATTTTAAGGCCATGCAAAGCATGGGGCGTAGCGGAGCGAAGGGTTGGAATAGATTGACAATTTATGGGCGGTAGCCCATTCAATATCATCTTTCTTGAATCAAGTGCATGAGGTAAAAGTTGAGTTGTCCACAGCCTGCTTCAAGTTTCCTGTGTGTTAAATATGTGTTAAACAAGTGTTACGCTGTGGGTGGCTTGCTCTAACCTTTTGATAAAGCACTCGAAGTAGAAACGGGCGGTGTGTGAAAGCACGAAAGTTGGTGTGTAGAAGCACGAAACTTCTTGACATCGGTGTGCGAAAGCACGATTGTCATCTAATGGTGGATGAAAACACGAATGATAAGACGCCCCTGCTTCCAGATCGCTACCCGGTGGCGGATTTCTTTATCTGCGACGTTGCAGAAGCGTCCCTTAAAGACGATCTGGGGTCGATGGAGCATCCGATTTTTTCGCTGTCAACCAAGCCAGAAACTCGACCACGAGAGTATGTGCACAACGGCGTGAAAGTGACGGTAGCCCCAAGTGCCTATGGACTTGCCACAATTCACGACAAAGACATTCTGATTTACTGCATCAGTCAACTCATGGCAAAGGCAAATGCTGGTGAAGACATTAGCAAGACTATTCATATCAAAGCCTATGACCTTCTGGTTGCAACAAACCGTCGAACAGACGGTCGGGGATATGAGCAGCTTGAAAACGCATTGGATCGTCTAGGTGGCACGCGAATTAAGACGAATCTCAAAACAAACGAAGAGACAACGAGGGAAGGATTCGGCCTAATCGACAACTGGCGTATTGTGACCCGTCACGATTCGGAACGCATGTCCCAGCTAAGAATCAACCTGTCGGACTGGGTTTTTAACGCAGTGGTGGGCAAGGAAGTGCTGACACTTCATCGCAACTATTTTCGACTACGAAAATCGCTGGAACGCAGAATGTACGAGCTAGCCCGCAAGCACGCGGGGCACAAAGCCGAGTGGAAAATTTCACTCGGTCTTCTGCAAAAAAAGTGTGCTTCGGCATCGTCATTAAAAGAGTTTCGACGCATGGTTTCAAAAATTTCGGCACACGACCAGCAATTTCACCACATGCCGGACTACTCTGTTACACTCGATGAAGACGACATGGTCGTCTTTCGCAACCGCGGTAGCATGCAAAAGCATGAATCGAGTGGAGTTGAATCAAGATCACTCAAGGCAGAGACATACGATCAGGCTCAAGCAGCGGCGCCGGGCTGGGATATCTACTTGCTGGAGCAACAATGGCGAGGTAGTAGCTTCAATGAGCCAGCACGCGACCCCGACGCCGCCTTCATAGGATTCTGCGCAAGACTATTTGAGCTGCGTGGACAGCCAAGCTGAACTAGCTAGCTACGTTGCCGCCAATCCATGCGCATGAAATCTTTCACCCAAAGACCTTGTCGATCGCCGCTTGCTTTACATCCGGGAAAAGGTGGCGATATCTGCGTCGCATTTCTTCAGTCGTATTGCCGATAAAATCATCAATGATGCGTTGGTCGATTCCAGAGGAAGCTAGATTGCTTATGAAGCTGTGCCGCAGGCAATGCCAACCCTTAATTCGATCCCATTGGCTTCCTTTCAAGGTCTGCCGAAAGTGAGATTGAGCTTGGTCTCTGGTAATTGGCATTGCACACTCGCGGCCCGACTTCAATTGAGCGAAGGTTGAAAGGCCACCGGGATGCAGTTCAAACCATTGAGTCATGATCTGGTTTAAACTGCATGTCAGTGGCACGCGACGAGTAGAATTGCGGCCCTTTACTCGTTTTCGCTCTCGAATGGTGACCACCTTTTGATCGAAGTCAAAGTCAGATCGTTGCGACCTCAAAATTTCACTTCGTCGAGCCCCTGTAAATGCTGCCATCGCAAACATGGGATAAATGAAGTCATGATTCTGATTCTCTTTCACGTATTCAAGTAGCTCATCTACTTCTGTTTTCCGCAGATACAGGCAGTCCCACAACGTTTCAACTTCACGAGAGGTTAAATGTCCTAAGTCGACTTGCCTTTTGATTTCAGACCATGTCTGAAAGGGTGGCTTCTCTGTAGTTTTGGGATATCTCAGCCCTCGGCTTGGAAAGGCACCTGACACAATTGGGATCGTGCTGGCCCATCGCCAGAGGCTCCCAAGCGTCGTAATCTCTTTTCGTATTGTCGTTGCTGTCACAAGCGTTCGAACACCCTCATTTTTCGTTGGGCTGTTGCCGCTCGTCCGATCCTGGAAATACTGTGTGGTCTCTTTGGCGCGTTGCTTTACATAATATTGGAGGCTTTGTCCTGTCAGTTTGGCAATGTCGAAACGTGGTTTTAGTATCCGCAGCAGATGCCGTTTGTGGATGTGTAACATCTTTAGCGTTTCGGGCTCGATGTTGCCGTTTGGAATCGCATCAAAGAAATCATTAAACGCCTCCTCCAGCGTGAGACACTTTGGTTCTATGTTTGACTGGCTAGTCGTCTTGGCAACTGCTGGATCTCCATTCGACAATACGTAGTCAATTGCCGAAACGTTTTCGGGCAATTGAATCTTGCCACGTTTCAGGAGATCGGCAGACTCCTGAATTTCTTCTAACCGGGCGACGGCTTTCGATTCCACTTTGGTGCTGAGTGAGCGTTTGTAACGTTTACCTCGGATGCGGATGACGATGTGGAAAACACCTGTTGGCTCTTGTTGAAGTGATGCCATTGCGAGGGCCTCTATTGGGAGATGCGGAAGATTTAAGGCTAGGCACGATGCCCAGCCAAAACCAGCGACGTAAAACCAACAGAAACCCAATGTTGTCACTTGTTGTGTCACTTGTGATCGCGACACGAAAAAAGGGCTTTCATCAAAACTGATGAAAACCCTTTAATTGTTGAGTGGGGGTGACAGGAATTGAACCTGCACGCCCAAAGGGCACTAGATCCTAAATCTAGCGCGTCTGCCAGTTCCGCCACACCCCCATCTACAAAAAACACAAAACCGAAGCCTTGGTGTAGCCTCGAAATTTCACGTTCCTTATTTTCAGATCTTAAATCATCGAAAGAGTCGCGAAAAGGTTTGTTCACTAGGTTTCCAGTCAGATTTCACGAAATTTACAACCCGCCAGTAGCATTCCGTACTGTCACTGGCGATCGGTTCTCGCAAAAGGTGCCTGTTACGCAAACCATCGGCTTTTCGGTTCACGGCAAATCCAAAAAAGGCCTTTTCAAGAAACACTCAATGCCGACAAACGAAACATGTTACACCGCTGAGGACCGCTGTTGGGATCCACCCAAACGCCGGACTTTCATGCGTATGACGTGGATCGACCTCCTGTTCATGCATTACCAAGTCGATGCCAACCTCCTCGAAGGCCTCCTGCCAAATTCTGTAAAACTTGACACCTTCGAAGGGCAAGCCTGGATTGGCATCGTCCCCTTTCGAATGGCAAACGTGGCCCCTCGGTGGATGCCCGAGCTGCCGCTGGTCTCACGATTTCCGGAACTGAACGTCAGAACCTACGTGACGATCGACGGGAAACCGGGCGTCTGGTTCTTCTCGCTGGATGCAACCAGCAAAATCGCCGTCCGGACAGCGCGGTGGTTGTTCCACCTGAACTATGTCGATGCCAGTATCCAGTTGAAAAAAACGCCCCGCCAATCCTCAGGGAAGTGGATTCACTACCACTGCATCCGAACAGACCCTACCGCGCCGCCAGCCGAATTAAATTGCGAGTATCGCCCCATGGGAGATTGGTATTTTGCCAAACCAGACACGCTGGTCCACTGGCTGACCGCGCGATACTGTCTGTACACAACCAGCCCCCAAGGCCAACTGTTTCGGGGTGAAATCAACCACCAGCCTTGGCGACTGCGCGACGCACAGGCAATCGTTCACGACAATACGATGACCGAGGGCTTGGGCCTGGAGCTTGGCGAACAAAAACCGCTACTGCATTTCTCCAAAGAAACCAAAGTTGTCGCATGGTCGCTGGACAAAGTTTGAAAGAGCCGACAGTTTCCACATGTGCCAACAACAGGAAAACCATTTCCCCTGTTGAAACAGAATCCGCCCCTGAGTGCCAAGAACGCTACTTCGCAACGCGCGCGAATTTGGCAAAACCGGGTTTGGTATCCCGCAGTATTTCTGAGATCGCATCTTTATCCGTCCCGGTCAAATGCTCGAATCCATCGGTCGTTTTGCCGGTCAAAACACTGTTCAGACGCTCATACACCAAATCCAACATCGCCGTGGGTAGCGCGTCGAACGACGGGCTGTAAATCAAATAGCTGCAAGGATACTTGAACAGCCGTTTTTCCAGATCGAACTGACGCAAATCACGGCCCTGGGAGTCCGCTTGAGACTCCCCTTCCCTGCTGGTTTGAAAATCTTTGGCGAAAGTGGAACTGCCAGCAACCGCCGAGGTCAACTGGAACTCGTCAGCAAACAACAAATGTTTCACCACATTGTCAGCCGCTGAATTTAATCGACGAATCGTCGAGTCACTGACAAAGTCTTCGTTTCGTTCGAGCGCCTCGTTCATCATTTTCTGATACGCCAGCGCTTTGCGGCAGGTGTAATTGGCCTTAGTGACCGCGTTGTGCATTTGAGTTTGATGTTCCAACACCATCATGGCCACAATGTCGCTGGAATCGGTGATGTATTTGCCTCGCCTGACGCGTTGGGGTAAGGACGCCAGGTTGGCCCCTTGGTCATATTGAAGTTCGGCTGTGTCAGAAGGAACAAACAGGTTTCCACGATGTCGCATGGTTCCATGGTTGCCGGTGATGTACCAGCCACCGAACCGGTCAATAAAATCAGTCGAGACATCTGTCGTAGTGGTCCCCAATTCGAACCGTGGCTGACCGTTCGATTCGGCGAACACCGACCGGATCAGAAAACCGGGCACGTTCTGGGTTTTACCTGTACCGTGACAGCTTAAACAGCTGGTATTGTCGCGCTTCAAGGAGGACAACGCGCCCTTGCGGGTTTTCTCTTTGGTGCTGAGTGTATAAAACACGGCCCCCAGCTGCGGATCGACCGCTGCAATTTCGTACAGCCGGGCGTTAGGAACTGCACCGATGTAGACATTGTCATTAAAGTAAATCGCGCGCGGGTTGGTGGGCGTAATGTAACGGATCTGCAAGCTGGTTTTGGAGAACACCAGCAGCTGCGAGGAAGCCGGGATAGACAGTTCCTTCAACAAGGACGGCAACCAACCGTGATTCTTATCCCAGGAGAGTGCTTTTTCGCCGGCGTCGATTTGCCGGATGAGTTTGGCAACCGGGTCGGTGGCGGTGGTTTGGCTGTAGAGGATCGGCTTCTGGTCGTAATCGGTTGACTGGCCAGAGGCGGAAACGCCGCAGCAAGCGACACTCAGGATGACAGCTCCTGCGATCAGGCAATATCGAATCATGGATTCACTGTGAGTAGGTATTAGCATTCGTGTTTCACGGCGCGAGCGGAATTTTTCTTGCGGCAAAACAGGGACACGCCAGCGACCATTGTGCCACTCTATGTCGCCACACGTAGTACGACCATGGAAATGGTCTCGAAGGTTGTCTCAAGCGTGCCGTTATCCACCAGTTGTTGTTGGAACGTTTTTTGGATCGATTGGTAAACCGATTTCTTGATCGGTTTTCGTTGTTCGGCGGCATTACTGGCCCCGAGTTTTCGGATTGAGTCAAACATCTCCTTCACCGTATGGAAGGTTTGCGTTTGCAGGCGGGTTTCGACCTGACTGACAGTGAGTCCTGATTTTTTAAAGTGAGCTGTCAATTGTTCGGGTGCTGCGAATGAGTGGACGCTATTGTGTCCGTGCGATTGAAATACGTTTTTCCATTGCTGTAATGTCCGGGGGCCAAAGGTCGAGATAAATCCGCTGCCGCCGGGCCGCAACACCCGGTTGATCTCCGTCGCGGCACGTGCGGTATCGCACCACTGAATGGCTGCGTTGGAGAAAATCACATCGAAAGTCTGCCGGGGTACCGGCAGTGATTGCAAGTCGGCTTCGGTGAAAGAGGCGTTTACATCGCACGTGCCGGCCTGCGCGATCTCTATCATTTCTCTGGCAATATCAAACCCGTGCAAGTTCGTAAACCCGAGGTTTTGGAGTTGGCCCATCAGATAGCCCGTCCCACAGCCAAGGTCACCGATCGCCGAATCGCGTTTTGCGTTCGCTGGATCGAATCGCCGCAACAGATCATCAGCCATCGCGCGCTGCAACCCCGACACCGCATCGTACGTCGCTGCGGCGTGATTGAAACGCGTGACAATTTGTTGTGGCGAAAGGGGCATGATTGTTCTTGTCCGTCATTGCGACTGCCTGAGCGCGGACCGCATTTCCGTCGGCGGTCCACCGTCAGGTGATGGGGCGCTAGGAGGTGATTGCCTGAATAAATTTTTTCGGGACTTCGATCATGGGAGCGTGCCCCGACGGCAATTCCACCAGTGTACTTTGCTCGATCATTCCATGAAGTATCTTTCCGGCCGCCGCGGGAATCACGCGGTCATCGGCACAGGTGATAATGCGAGTGGGGATGCTGATTCCGGCGGCTGTTTCGCGCAAATCGGTCGTTTTCAGAATCTCTAGGCCCGCGTCGAGTGTCGCCGCCGATGGAGGACGGGACTGAGTGAGCCGCTGCCAGGTTGTTTTGGCATTCTCTCGGGCCACCTGATCCGTCCCAGCCTGCATCAGTAAAAAGCGCTTGAGCGCCGTCGCGTAATCGGTGTGAAAACGCGTCTGAAGATTTTCCAATGCCGGCCGGCCAATACCATGCTCCCACCCGGACGTCTGCATAAACCGCGGTGTCGGGCAGACAAGCGACAAAGATGAAATGCGGCCGGCCGAACCAAGGGCTGCCGACATGGCAACGATCGCCCCCATCGACCAGCCCAACCAGTGCGCGTTCTCCGGTGCCCGGGACAAGACATCGCCCGTGAGTTGCGTCAGATCGAGATCGCCATTTTCACTGTGCCGACCACCATAACCGGGCAGATCGATCAAATGCAAATTAAAATGTGCGGCCAGCGATTGCTCGACTCCGTTCCAGATCGCCGAGTGCACTGCCCAGCCGTGCAGCAGGACGAGGTTGGGTTTTGACATGGGAGAAAGACAGGTGGAGAATTTACGGGGCTGATTTCAGGACGGCGATCAGGTTTTCAATGTCTTCACGAGTGTGATCGGTCATCAACGTGATACGAACACGGGATTGCCCTGACGGTACGGTAGGCGGGCGAATGGCGATAGCCATGATGCCGTTTTGTTGCAGGTGATTGGCCAGCTGCAACGCACTCTGGCTGTCGCCAACGCTGATCGGTTGAATCGGCGTGGTAGATTCTGTCAGAGGAACCCCGGCGGCAACAGCCAGTTTCCTGAACTGAGCAATATTATCCACAAGCTTTGCTCTCCGCCACGTTTCGGCTTCAAATAACTCAATCGCCTTCAACGCTGCGGCGGCAGCGGATGTTGGCAGCGCGGTCGTATAGATAAACGGCCGCGCGTGCTGCACCAGCGTATCAATGTAAATGGCGTCGCCAGCAACAAAAGCGCCAAACGAAGCAGCCGCTTTGGATAGCGTACCCAGCATCAGTGTATTGCCGCGTGGTCCCAGCCCACACGACGACAAACAGCCCTGCCCCGTGTCGCCAACCACGCCAAATCCGTGTGCGTCATCAACCACCAGCATGGCATGGTGTCGATCGCAGATCGTTTTTAGGTCTGCCAATGGCGCAATCGAACCGTCCATGCTGAACACACCGTCGGTGGTCAGCATCTTTCGCCCGAGATCTCTTTTTGTCAGGATTTGTTCCGCCGCGACGCTGTCGCAGTGCGGGTAGCGCTGTAGTTTGGCAGTGCTCAACCTTGCTCCATCGATCATCGAGGCGTGGTTCAAGCGGTCCTGTACGATCAAATCGTTGCGGCCAAGGAAGGTCGTCGGAACGGCGCTGTTGGCCATGTAACCGGTAGAGAACAGAATAGATTTTTCCGCCCCGACAAATTCCGCAATACGCGACTCGAGTTGCTGGTGGACGGTATTGTGACCGATGATCAAATGAGAGGCCGTCGCACCTGTGCCATATTTTTCAGTGGCCGCATTGGCCGCAGCAACCAATTGCCGATGGTTGGCCAGGCTCAAGTAGTTATTGCTACAGAAGTTAAGGAAGGACTTGCCAGCGATGGTGACCGTGCGACCAGGCGACGACTCCAGCGTACGGAGCTCACGCCAGAGGCTGGCGGCCTTGCGATCGGCGTGTTGGCTGCACAGTTCGTTTCGCCAAGGCATGAAGGGCGGGGGGAGTAAGTTGTGTTGGACTTTCGCAGTCTGGTGACCGCAGCTACGGGGCAAACCTACGACGCGTTGATTCCCAGTTTTTCAAACAAACCACGATCGTGCTCGATCGATGCATTATTACACGTCAATAACTGGTCGCCGTAGAACACCGAATTGGCACCCGCCATAAAACATAGCGTTTGCAATGGGTCGTTCATCTCTTCGCGCCCGGCCGACAAACGCACCCATGATTTGGGCATGGTGATGCGGGCCACGGCAACCATACGGACGAAATCGAACGGGTCGATTTCTTCCAGTTCCCCCAGCGGCGTGCCGGCAACCTTGACCAGATTATTGATCGGAACACTTTCCGGGTACGGTTCGAGGTTGGCCAACGCTTCGATCAAGCCAACGCGATCAGTTTTGTTTTCGCCCATGCCGACGATCCCGCCACAGCAAACTTTCATCCCGGCCTGACGAACATTGTCCAGCGTTTCTAGGCGATCGTCATAGGTTCGAGTCGAAATGATCTCGCCATAGAACTCGGGTGAGGTATCCAGATTGTGGTTATAGTATTCCAGCCCTGCGTCGGCCAGTTTTTCGGCCTGATCAGGCTTGAGCATTCCCAGAGTTGCACATGTTTCTAGGCCCAGTTCTTTCACCGCGGCGATTGCCTGGGCAACCTGTTCGATGTCGGAGTCTTTGGGCGTGCGCCAGGCGGCCCCCATGCAAAATCGTTCAGCACCATTGGATTTTGCTTCGGTCGCCGCGGCCACGATCTGGTCCAGCGGCATCAGCCGTTCGGTCTTCAGCCCTGTTTTATATCGCGCACTTTGCGGGCAGTATTTGCAGTCTTCCGGACAGGCACCAGTCTTGATGCTCAGCAGGCTGCTTAGTTGCACCGTGTTGGGGGTGTGGTGCTGTCGGTGAACGGTTTGTGCCTGGAACATCAGGTCCATCAATGGCAGATCGAACAACGCTTGGATGGCGGGGCGATCCCATTTTTTAACGGTGGTAACGGCATCCATGCTCGGGGTGGATTGAATCATGATGTCTGGAACCTTTCCTGTAGCGACTGCACTTCCATCGGCTGCTCGCGCAGCGACTGAAGCGCTTCGACGGCCGCCTCTGCAGCCTGAATTGTGGTGATACAGGGTATTCCGGCCTGGACTGCCGCGGCGCGAATTTGCCCTTCGTCAGTACGGGCTCCCTTGCCGTTGGGCGTATTGATAATCAGATCAACGGCTTCGTTTTTCATGTGGTCGATCAGGTTGGGCGAACCCTCTTTGAGCTTTTTCACACTTTCGACAGGAATACCGGCGGCATCGATGACCCGTGCGGTTCCGGCCGTCGCAAGCACCTGGTACCCCATCTCGTGCAATTGTCTGGCGACGTTGACGGCGCGATCCTTGTGCGGACCACGCACGCTGACAAACACCCGTCCGCTGTCCGGCAGGATTACTCCAGCGGCCAGTTGACTTTTGGCGAAGGCTGTCGGGAAATCGGGGCTGACTCCCATGACCTCGCCAGTGGACCGCATTTCTGGTCCCAGCACGATATCGACACCGGCAAACTTGCGAAACGGGAACACACTTTCTTTCACCGAAACCTGTGAAGGCTGGAGTTCCTCGGTGATGCCCAGTTCTTTCAAAGTCATGCCGGCCATGACTTTGGCAGCAATCCCCGCCACCGGAACTCCTGTGGCTTTGGCGACGAACGGCACCGTGCGGCTGCCGCGCGGATTGACTTCCAACACGTAAACGTTGGTGATGTCTTCCTCTTTTTTGATCGCGAACTGCACGTTCATCAGGCCCACCACTTTCAGGTAACCCGCCATCGCGACGGTCGCCGCCCGGATTTCGTCCAGCGTCTCCTTCCTCAAGCTGTAGGGTGGAATCGAGCAAGCGGAATCGCCCGAGTGAACGCCCGCCTCTTCGATGTGTTCCATGATACCGGCGATCACCACGTCGGTCCCATCGGCGATACAATCGACATCAACTTCGATCGCCTCTTCGAGAAATTTGTCGATCAGCACCGGTTGGCCGGCGGAAACAATAAACGCCTCCAGCACAAAACGCTCGAACTGGGATTTGTCGTAGCAAATCTCCATCGCCCGACCGCCCAGCACAAAACTTGGCCTGACCAGCACCGGATAACCGACCTGTGCGACGACCTGCCGGGCCTCGTTCATGTTCTGGGCAATACCGTTGGGCGGTTGTTTCAGGTTCAGTGTATTGAGCAATTTCTGAAACTGCTCGCGATCCTCGGCCGCGTCGATGGTATCCACGCTGGTTCCGATAATAGGAACGCCCGCATCAGAAAGGGCGCGAGCCAGATTCAACGGCGTCTGGCCACCGAACTGAACGATGACACCGTCGGGCTGGACCTTGTCGCAGATATTCAGTACGTCCTCAACGGTCAGCGGTTCGAAGAACAGCAGGTCGCTGGTGTCATAGTCGGTCGAAACCGTTTCCGGATTTGAGTTGACCATGATCGATTCGATTCCCATTTCCCGCAGCGCGAAACTTGCATGGCAGCAGCAATAATCGAACTCAATCCCTTGTCCGATGCGGTTGGGTCCACCGCCAAGGATCATAATCCGTTTTTTGTCACCCTTGGGTGGTGTTTCGTCTTCGGATTCGTAAGTCGAATAGAAATACGGTGTGTAGGCTTCGAATTCAGCCGCACAAGTGTCAACCGATTTAAAGGTTGGGATAATCGAATGCGTTTCCTTGCGGACGCGGCGGACTTCCATTTCGTTGGTGTCCCAGATATGGGCCAACTGACGATCGGCGAACCCCGCACGTTTGGCTTTGCGAAGCAGCGCTGTGGAAACATCGGCCAAGGCCGTTGCACGCAGTTGTTCTTCGATTTGAACAATCCCGTAGAGGTGCGTCAGGAACCAACGATCAATATTGGTCAGTTCAAACACATCGTCGATCGACATGCCCATTTTAAACGCGTAACGCAGAAACCACGGCCGCGCTGCATTGGGGACCGATAGCTTGGAACGAATCTCGTCGCGGTCCGGTTGTTCATCGGTGCCCCACAGATCTTTGTGGTCACAGCCCAGACCGAAACTGCCCACTTCTAGGCCGCGCAAGGCTTTTTGGAAGGACTCTTTGAAGGTGCGACCGATGGCCATGGTTTCGCCGACACTTTTCATCTGGGTCGTCAGCGTATCGTCGGCTTCGGGGAATTTTTCGAAGGTGAAACGCGGGATCTTGGTCACCACGTAATCGATCGTCGGTTCGAAACAGGCTTGGGTCTTTTGCGTGATATCATTTTGAAGTTCCCACAACCGAAAACCGACGGCCAGTTTTGCCGCGATCTTGGCGATCGGAAAACCGGTTGCCTTGGACGCTAGGGCACTCGACCGGCTGACTCGTGGATTCATCTCGATCACGATCATCCGGTCGCTGCTGGGATCGACAGAAAACTGGATGTTCGATCCACCTGTTTCGACGCCGATTTCGCGAATGATATCAATACTGGCGTCCCGCATACGCTGGTATTCGGCATCGGAAAGCGTTTGGGCCGGGGCGACGGTGATCGAATCACCGGTGTGAACCCCCATGGGATCAAAGTTCTCAATAGCGCAAACGATAATCACATTGTCATCCATGTCGCGGACGACTTCCATCTCGTACTCTTTCCAGCCGATGATGGATTCTTCGATCAGGACTTCGGTGGTGGGGGACTGGTCGAGTCCCTGCAACACTTGCGAGTCGAATTCGTCGCGATTGTAGGCGATCGCCGAACCGCTGCCGCCCATGGTGAAACTGGGGCGGATCAGGCACGGCAAACCGACTTCGTCGAGCACCTGACGTGCCTCTTCGACGGAGTTGACGGTGCGACCGCGGCAGGTGGACAGGCCAACTTTTTCGACCGCTTTTTGAAAGCGGTCGCGATTTTCGGCTTTGTCGATCACATCGGCCTTGGCACCGATCATTTCCACGCCATGCTTTTTCAGAACACCGTGATGTTCGAGATCAAGTGCCAGATTGAGTGCCGTTTGGCCGCCAAGGGTTGGCAGGACGGCGTCAGGTTTTTCTTTGGCGATGATCTTTTCGAGGATCTTCCAGTCGAGCGGTTCGATGTAGGTTCGTTCGGCGGTGTCTGGATCGGTCATGATCGTGGCGGGGTTGGAGTTCACCAACACAACCTCATAGCCTTCTTCGCGGAGCGCCTTGCAGGCCTGGGTGCCCGAGTAATCGAATTCGCAGGCTTGGCCAATCACAATAGGGCCAGAACCGATCAAGAGAATTTTGTGAATGTCGTCGCGACGTGGCACTCGGCAGACCTTGAAAAAATGGGTGGTTGGAAGGTCGCCCCAGCAATAGTCCAGACAAGGCCTAGAGGGCGAAATTCATTAGGGTTGCAAAATTTCCCAAGGGTACCAACAGCCCGGTACTTTCTTCAAGGTGCTAATCCGGGATTCACACAGAATCGGCGATGATTGCGGCCACCACCGGGACATCCACACCCAACCGGGGCCGTCGGTGTTACCGCAGGTGGCAGAAGTCGCGCAGAGTTTCCAGAATAAGGGTGAGGTTGACCGAATTGCCTGAATTGGGGCTGCGCGAATTGGAGCCACGTGACTTTTTTTCGCCAGTGTCCTCGCGCATTGAAAAACAGAAAACGGAACCTGTAGCGAATTCTCCCAATTCGCTTTTACAGCCACCAGAGCCCGACGACCGATTGTGACCGACAGTGTCCGGGAAATGAATCACGGGCGGTGCGGAAGAGATTCTCCTTGGACAGCGGCAATTCGAAATCTACTGCTCAGGCTTGCCCCGAATGGCGTCTTCGGTCTTCTGCCAATGCTCCCATGGCGGCGTTGGGTTGGGCTGGCTCCAGAGACCGATCTTTTTTGTCCGGGCAATTTCCATCGCCGCGCGGTATTGCTCAGCCCCCTCGAACTCATTGCCGTCGTACCAGCCGTACCCTCGTGACAGCAAATCAATAGCGAGATTCACCCGCCCCCCCTCTTGGTTGGTTGCCCAGGCATGACCGATCTCACGTTTGAGTTCATCGTACTGTAAGACTTCCATCTCCAGTTCGCGATCGCAATAGGTATCGATCAGATAACGTCGCGCTTCTTCGCCAAACGGTTGGCCTAGTTCGGGACAGTCAATGCCCGTCATAAAAAAGTAATGCAATTGCTGTTGCTGGCCAAACTCAAAATTGTCCCCACCCCACGCGCGGGAGAGCTTACCTTTTAGTGTGGCAGGGCCAACCTCTCGCAACCCTGCGGGGATCGCTTTGCCACTTTGGCCACAACCGGCCACGCCAAAGATCAACACGCTGGCCACCAGCGCCCGTACGGCGTGTCTGAAGTAGAAACAGCGTTCGGGCGGCGATGACATCATTGATCTGTTCCAAGTCTGATTCCCAATCTTGTTACCAATCGGGGGGTGCAAGTGCGGTGGACGCACGGCTCGGATTTTACCGTATTGGAAGATCGATCGCACTAGGGGCCTCCGACATTCGTGCCAGCCCCCGCACCCGTGGGGCGCGCATACCAGAAAACAGTACTGGCACCCCCGGAATACAGTCAGCATATCCGCGGCCTCGGGAACCAGAGGGCTCCGGGAGGTTCGCACAGTGCCACCATTCTTCTCTGTCCCCGATAGTGTGAATCATCTACTATGTTATGAACGTCCATCCTTCTTTTGCGACCGTTGAGCCTCTTGTGATTCATTCTCCGTATACCTTACCCCTGATTGTGCAGCTGGCGTTCCTGCCCTGGTGTGCCCAACGTGCCGCAGTCGCGGGTGCGCAAACGCCGCCGACAACGGCCCTACAAAGTGTACTCGATGGTGAAATAGAAACCTTACCCGTCGCAACACAACCGGTCACAGCCGCGTTCGACAAAGCTCGGCCGCAGGTTCGGTCATCGGCTCCAATAGCGGCTCGGTCAATTGCTCCCTCGCAGGCGGCTTCTACACTTCATCCCGGCGAACCTGAGTCCCACGACGCGGGCGAAGAAATCGATGCGCTGCTGACGAAAATGGTGCTGGGGCATCTACCGCACCAATTCGAACAGGACAAGGACTGGGGGAAGCAAGCGGAACGCTTTGACGGGTTGCGAGTGCGGCGGAAGGGGTTGCAAATTCGCACCAAGCGCAAGAAGAAAATGGTCAACCACGGCAACTGGAAAAAGTTCGGAGCCTCTCTGGTTGATCCGGACCAGAAGTTTTCCGTTTCCGTCAAAAACATGCGTGAGGCGGATGATGGCAAAGTCGCGTTCGATTTACACTGTCGCTCGGATTTAAAAATTGATGGACGGGTCGCCAAATGGGTCAAAGGCGTACAACTGTACAGTCTGTCCCTTCAGGGCAAGGCGCGGGTGAATCTTGCGGTGACGATCGAACTGGAAACCGTGATGGATGTCACCAAATTTCCGCCCGACCTGATCTTCCGCCCGCAGACGACCTCCGCCCATCTGGAAGTGGAAGAGTTCCGTATTGATCGAATCAGCAAGATCGGCGGCGAAGTGGCACAGCAGGCAACCCAGTGGGCCCGGCGCGCAATCGACGCAAAAATTGCAACCGAAGAAGCGAAGCTGGTAGAAAAGATCAACCGCGATCTAAAAAAGAACCAGAAAAAACTGCGGCTGTCGCTGCACGATGCCGTTTCCTCCAAATGGTCGCAGGTCGCCACCGGGTTCATGCCCGCAGATGTCCAGGCCGCCATGCGATCGGCCAGGTAATCGCCTGCGTGGTGAATCACGCGGCAAAACCCCCGGCCGACATAACGTATTTAAGTTTCGCTTCCTGACGAGTAAAATAACATCGGCGGTCCGAATCCGGTCTCGCAATACATTTCCAGCATCCACGAGTGTCATGAGCCTGACTCAGCTAAACGAAGCGCAATTCGATTTCAAGGACTTCCGTTCCCTGTCCAACGAAATCCTCAACATGCGAATTCGAAACGTAAAAAAGCTTCTTGGCGACCGCCTGCAGATTCTTGGCCATCACTACCAACAGGACGAAGTGATCGAGCACTCGGATTTGCGCGGTGACAGCCTGCAATTGAGCCAAATGGCGGCCGAGCGTGATTGTGAAGCGATCGTGTTTTGCGGCGTGCACTTTATGGCAGAAACCGCCGACATTGTCGCCAACAGCCCGCAACGCCTAGAAGATCGAAATGGCAAGCGCGTTACCGTGATGTTGCCGGATATGAAAGCCGGTTGCTCGATGGCCGACATGGCCGGGATTCGTCAGGTGGAAAATGCGTGGGAAGATCTGGGAGAGGTCATCGACACCAATGACATCACCCCGGTTACCTACATCAATTCCGCAGCCAGCCTCAAGGCGTTTTGCGGAAAGCATGGAGGAATCGTCTGCACCAGCAGCAACGCCGAAAAGGTTCTGCAGTGGGCGTTTGAACGCACGGGGCGAGTCCTGTTTTTTCCGGATCAGCACCTTGGCCGTAACACGTCGCTGAAAATGGGCATCAAGGATCCCGAGATGTGTGTCTGGGACCCACACGCCGAAGAACTGGGCGGTAACGAACAGGCCACTGTTGAAAACAGTAAAGTCATTCTGTGGCGAGGGCACTGTAGCGTGCATCAGATGTTCAAACCCGAACACGTCGCCCAGTTCCGCGCCGATCACCCGGGCATCAAGATTCTGGTCCATCCGGAGTGCCCGCGCGAGGTCAATGATATCGCGGATGTGTCAGGCTCGACCGGCAAAATCATACAGACCGTCCAGGCAGCTCCGGCCGGAACAAAATGGGCAATTGGCACCGAGCTCCACCTAGTCAACCGATTGAAAAAAGAACATCCCGAGCAGGAGATTCACTTCCTTTCGCCCGTGATGTGCATGTGTGCCACGATGTATCGAATCGACCTGGCACATTTGTGCTGGACGCTGGAAAACTACGCTGCCGGTTCAGCAGTGAACGTCATCCGCGTCGATGACGAAACGCAAAAATGGTCGCTGGTGGCATTGGAACGAATGTTGAAACTGGCATAAATCAGGCGTGCAGGTCGCTTGCCGGAGCACCGAAGGTTCTGCATCTTTTTGGATGGCAATACTGCTACGACTTTCATTCGTGTCGTTTCTTCAATCGCGTCCGATAAAAATTCGCCCCGGGCAGGTCAACCAAAATCAAAGCCAAAGCCCTAACCAAAACCGGCTCCGGCTCACCCCGATCCAACCCGCCTTGCTTTCCCGCAGCGCTTGTTGCAGCGTTTATCGCAGCTGTACCAAGTCTTTGAATCCTGCGGGTACAAACAGACTGCCTTCCGCCGTCGTCTGGCCGGATTGATTGAGTCCTTTTGCTAGGTCATCAGCGGAAAGGTCGCCCGTCAACAGGTCCGTACACGCAGCGATCGTTTCCCCCACCTCCTCAGGCGATTGATGCACGAACTCAATCCGGAAATCTCGAATACCGACTTGCCGCCAACGCTCTATCCAATCGGGGTCGATTTGCACTTCAGCATTAAAGACAGTGTTGCGACAACCAACATCGGCCAGCACCGGGTGCTCGCGCCCACTATGATCGCGCATTGTGATTTGGTGCTTTTCGCACGGGTGCCCGCAGTTACTGCTGTCGGTGCCTTCAGACAAAAAACGACAGAACACACAGTGTTCGGTATGAAACACGGGCAGATGGCTGAATGCAATGACCTCCAAATTTTCGGGTGCGATGTAGTTGGTCAGTTCTTCGATCTGCTGACCATTGAGATCGTAGGTCGGGGTAATGCGTTTAAGCCCCATCGCCAAATATGTCTTAAACGCGATAAAGTTGGAAGCGTTGAGGCTGAAGTCTCCGATCAGTTTGCCGCGCACGGATTCTTCTTTTAGCAGGTCGGACAGCAGCCCGGCCGAACGCACCAGTATCTCACAGTCCAGCGAAATCAAAAAACGCGCTACTTTTTGTTCCGCCGGTTTCAGGATCCGCGGGCTGGCGACCCGGCAGGGAATCCCGGCCGCCCTGATTAGCTCAACCGAATCCCGCAACCCGTACAATTCCAGATAGTCCAGCGTGATGCTGGCCGGGGCGGCGGAAATCGCGGCGACCAACTGCTCCTTCGACCGAACCAGCACATGCAGTTGGACTGGTTTATCGATGGACGGATCGGTATCCGTCGATTCGAAAGTGGGCACAATTTCTGCGTCACGCATCCACTGGTCGATTGCCGGTCTGGCAGCGATGGGACGGGTCTCACCACGGGCATCGAACAGTGCATCCACCAGTGCGCGACGGATCTGGTTCAGCTGACTGGTGGGTAAAAACACGGGGGTACTGTTAGAGAAATCAATTTTGCTCAGGTGGTATGGCGTACCTCCAAGACGTCCCAGCTTCTCCGTGAGCGCCTCCAGATCCAGCGCTCGTTTACTGGCCGGTTCGAGGGCAGTTTCACCAGTGTATTCCCTAGTCAGCCCGGACTCCAACGATGCGGAAACTTTGATCGGTTGTCCAACTTCGGCCACAACGACAAAACTGACGGGATGTGTGCTGACCGGTTGCCCCGGATGAGTCAGGGGTTTAAGCCGTTTGGGCAGTTGTGGGTCGAGCGTACGCCAGACCAGATCACCGATGCGAATCCGGCTGATATCGATTTCCCGTCGGCCAAACTCAAGTCGTACGTGCTGGCCTAGGGTGTCGGACGCGTCCAAGGCACCTTGGGCAGCTGGAGCTTTTTCGAAGGGACGCACATCCTTGGCTCCAACGGGAGTCACTTCGTAAATGTGGCCCCCCTCTTCGGGTTCGTCGGGGCTTCTCCAAGAGGCCGCGTCAAACACGATCCCGTCACCGCGTTTCAGTGGGTGGATGGCTTTAACGGTGACGTTATTTTTACGAGAATCAGTATCGGTGACACATCCAACGTGGACGCCCCGATTGCGCGGCGAACGCCCGATAACAACGTTTTGATGATTAATTCCCGAGATAAAATGAGGTCCAAGCCCGCGCGAGTAGACCTGTTCGATGTCGGTTTTCTCCTGGAGAGAAATTTCGTTTTTCACTCCCAACATCGCCAGGTCGATGGCATTGCGATAGGCGTTGGTGGTGACGGCGACGTAGTTGGCATCTTTGTAGCGGCCTTCGATTTTCAAACAGTGGACACCGATAGCAACCAGTTCGGGAATTTGCTCAAGGGCGTACAGGTCGCCGGGAGAAAGCAGGTACCGCAGATCCTCCAGCTCTTTCTTGTGACCATCAACGATCAAATCGTATGACAACCGACAGGCTTGAGCGCATTTCCCTCGGTTGGCACTGCGTCCGCCCCAGGCTTCACTGCTGAAACATTGTCCGGAGTAGGACACGCACAGCGCTCCATGGACAAAGACTTCCAGTTCAACATCCGTTTCCGAGGCAATTTTCCGAATGTCTTTCAGGCTTAACTCGCGCCCCAGTACCACGCGGTTGCACCCCAGGGACGCGGCCAGATCAGCCCCTTGAGCACTGGTGATCGACATCTGGGTGCTGCCATGAATGTTTAAATCCGGCGCGATTTGTTTGGCCAGTTTAACGATGCCAATATCCTGAACGATGATGGCATCAACCCCCGCTGCGGCAATCGCCAACAGTGCAAGTTCGGCTTGCCGCAGTTCATGGTCAAAGACCAGCGTGTTAAAGGTGAGAAAACCTTTAACGCCACGCTGGTGCAGTGTTTCCATTACCTCCGGTAGTTCGGCCAGATCGAAGCCAATTTTGGCGCGAGCCGAAAAGTGGTTCAGCCCAAAGTAGACAGCGTCTGCACCCGCTTCGATAGCGGTTTGCAGTTCGGCCCAGTGTCCGGCAGGGCTCATCAGTTCCGGTTTTATTTTTGCAGTCATCACGCTGCATAGGTTAACCTGCCAAGCCCATTTCCGGCAGCAGTGAAGCGTAAAGATATTTTCAGCAGTCCACCGCGATCCATGCCAAGAGTTTTACTTAAGTGACCGGCAGTTGAGAGCTTACCGTTGGCGACGCTGGCAGCGTCGGCAACGGGTGGTCAACTCCTCACTACCAATCGCCTTTCCCCCTTAAGTCGCCTTAAGTAAGCCTACCTGCTGGTCGGCGAGAGGTGGCTGGGTGCGATGACGCTATCGCGTTGGCTGGTGCCGGGCGCCACGATGCCATAATCGTTGACGAAAATTGCATCTTCACCGACAGAATCTCCTTTGATGAACTCAACGCGCCCATCACCGAACAGGCAATTCTGCCCCCACGAGCCGTGGTTGATACTACGACGCCCCGGTTGGTTGATCGATGGCATGTCGGCCACCAATACCGTATTGGTCAGCCCACTGTTGGTTAGTGGCTGGTATTTTTCGCCATCGCTGTAGCCCATCGAATAACCAAAATGACCGGACATGTTGCGTTTGAGAAACTCCAGTTGGCCATCGTCTGAAGAATCCAGCCGCTCCAAACTGGGGATGCTGACCGGGCTTGCGGACGCCAATCCGGCACAGCTGAAAATTGAATCGTCTTCCACCAGCCCCGCGTCCTTCAGGACCGGAGCAAAGTAACCACTCGCCGAAAGCCGACCGGCCGACGGGATGGCGACAAAGTGCCCACCGTTTTGGTCGCTGTACTGGAGCAACGCCTGCCCCACCTGGCGAAGGTTGTCCTGACAGGCCATTTTGCGGCTGTTGTATCGCTGGTACGAGATCGCCGGAAATAACATACCGCCCATCACCGCGACGATCGCAATGCCGGCAAGTGCGTCCGAAAAAGACCAACTGCGAGGATGCCACAGTTGAAAACGACTGGGTGAGAGTGAGACTTTGTGGTCATCGTCTTCCGGCAAATCATCTTCGGCGACAACCGCATCACCGGCAGACACGGATTCATTCGATGCGATGCTGGATAAGCTGTCTGCGGAGGTTGAAAATTGTGTGGTGATGTTCGTGTGGGCCAGTTCCGAAAGATGATCGGGAACGTAATGGGCCTCGATCATATCGGAGTCTTTGGTTGCGGCGGCAACCCATTCGCAGGTGCGGCGGGCCAGTCCTGGTCGCGGTCCGGAAGGCTTATCCAAATAGTCAAGCGGCGCGAGGCTGGCTTGAAGCTTGCGGACTGCTTCCTGAAGCGATGGATCAGTATCGATTTTCTGCTGAATGTTACGTTCTTCGGTCGCATCCAATGCTCCCAGAACGTAGCCTAGCAATTCTTCTTGCACGGGGCTGTTCAAAATAGTACTCGTCGGTTGTCAGCCGGATGACAATCGCCAATCCAAATGGCAATTAATCAACGTGGCTGGTTTTCCATGCGTCAGTAAGTTTGGTGATCGCAGAGTGGATCCGGCTTTTCACAGTGCCGACAGGAATGTCGAGCACCTCAGCTGCCTCCCGATACTTCATTCCCTGATAATAAACCAGTTGAATCAATGTATGCATCGATTCGGGTAATTGGTTTAACGTATCGCGGACCAGTTGTTGCCGTTCTGCCGCCAGTGCAGAATTGGATGGATCTGGATCACTGCTTTCCAAAAGGTTGACCAAACGGCCAACGTCTTCGTTATCCTGTTCTCGTGGCGTATCGAGGCTAACGGCGTCATGTTTTTTATTACGTCGTTTGGCATCAATCGCCGCGTTGGTTGCGATGGCATAAAGCCACGGTCGAAATCGACGACCCTCCTGAAACGACTCAGACTTCAGATGCACCTGAAGAAAGGCCGTTTGGAAAACATCCTCCGCCATCTCCGCATTGCCCATGTAACGACGTAGGTAATTGAACAGTTCGCGCTCATACCGATAGACCAGCTGAGCATAATGCTCGCGATCACCAGTCTGGCGGTACTCCAGCAATAGTTCTTCGTCAGTCACAGGTGCAGATTTCGCTTCGAATTGGCGTTGAGTGTTGTAACAGAGATCGTGAATTGTACCTTGCATGGTTAAATACGCGTTCTATTAAAGCCGGTTCGCTAATAATTGGGCGTTTGGGAGATTAGTTTTTGTAAAAATGACCAAAAACGGCTCTCGGGGCCTCGGGGGATTGTCCGTCTGTGGGGACACCGTTGCGATGCTGGGCTTGTTAAAACACGTCTCCTTTATTGGGTTTTTGTTGAAATCAGAGGGCTCCGCCTCATCTAGTCTCAGTATCAGCCAGGGTCCTGACACGTTTGGTCCGACCCATGGCAAAAAGGATGGAATTTTTTTGAGAATTAGTTTCCCCAGGCCACTCAGTCGTATGTTTTGCCAGCAAAATATGGGCAAAAATGACCGCCAGCCGTTTTCTCTCCTTTCCTTTCCTTGCCACAGTGGCGGCTGGAGAAAACATTCCATTTCCATCCTGAGAACCCGGTACGCAACCCCCGTGCCACTGAGGTGAAACTTGACTCGATCGCGCTATCGATGGGCACAAACGGGCGATATCAACGCGTTTTTTGGGCTAATGCTGGATAACATCGCCGGCCTGATTCTGCTGGTAAGTTTGCTGGCAGGTTTTGGCTTCCCTGTAAAATTTGCTTTGCGTTACATGGTCCCCGGCACCGCGATTGGTGTGCTGGTAGGCGACCTGATCTTCTTCTTCATGGCGATCCGCTACGCCAGGACTTCCGGCAAGACTGACGTGACAGCAATGCCGCTGGGATTGGATACCCCCAGCACAATCGGCATGGCGTTGCTGGTATTGGGGCCGGCATTTCTGGCGGCCAAAGAAGCCGGCCTTTCTGTAGACGACGCGGCAATGAAGACCTGGCACATCGGCATGTGTGCGATCCTGATCACCGGCATCATCAAAGCCGCCATGGCCCCGGCGGCAAACTGGATCCATCGCGTCTTTCCGCGCGCCGGATTACTGGGGTCGCTGGCGGCGATCGCCCTGGTGCTGATTTCATTTTCGCAAATGCCCAAGATCATCGACAACCCAATCGTGGGCATGACCGCGCTGGTCATCGTGCTAATTGCCCTGGTGGCCCGCACCAGACTTCCGGGGAATATTCCCGGAGCCTTGGCGGCGGTCGGGGCGGCAACGGCGATTTACTATTTACTGCACGCGCTGCAAACGGTAACCGGCCAAACGTTGCTGCCGGTGACGCATTCAATCGGCGATCCGGCGTGGTTCCCCCGGGAATGGACCCAGGCATTCAACTTCCAATGGCTGAACGAATGGGAATCAACGGTGCCGTATCTTGGTTACATCGTTCCATTCGCAGTGGCGACGGTTATCGGTGGCGTGGACTGCACCGAAAGTGCCGCATCGGTGGGTGACGATTTTGATACCGGACAGGTCATCGGCACCGAGGCGTTTGCCACCTTGCTGGCGGCGTGCTGCGGTGGCGTGATTCAAACAACGCCCTACATCGGCCATCCCGCTTACAAAGCGATGGGCGGAAGAGCCGCCTATACATTGGCGACGGCATTGTTCATTGGCGGTGCCGGACTGATTGGATATTTCAGTTATCTGTTTCTACTGATCCCCGAGGCCGCAGTGCTGCCAATCCTAGTGTTTATTGGAATTGAGATTACCGCGCAAAGCTTCCACGTGACGCCGCACCGGCACTATGCGGCGATTGCCATCGCCTGTATTCCGGCGTTGGCAAAACTGGCTGCATGGCAGCTAGGTCTCTACACGGACGTGTTTGATTTTACCTTGGTCTCACCGGAAAGAGCCGAACAGCTCCAGCATGGATTGCTGCTGGTTAATATCCTCGCCGGCGGGTTTATTTTCACCAGTCTGATCTGGGCGTCGGCGACCGCGCGCATCATCGATCGGCAGTTTCGCAGTGCGGCGATCTGTCTGGCGGTGGCCGGTACGATGGTGCTGTTCGGGATCATGCATTCGCCGCTCCGGGGCGACCAGATGTTTTGGCCGTCAACGATTGTCGAAATGGAGGAAACAACACGCAACCTGACCGTACAGATCGCAGTGGCCTATTTTGTGATGGCCGGGATCCTGATGGGGATGGAGAGGTTTTCCGGAGGGCCGCCAGTTCAGGAAACGTAGCGCAAAACCCTATGTCGCCAAGCGATCAACCATCACCTTGGTTAGCGCCCGACAGAAATCGGGCAGATCATCCGGGCGTCGACTGCTAATGTGGTGCCCATCGACCACAACACTGGCGTCTTCGTAGATGCCTCCAGCATTAACCAGATCGTCTTTAATCCCGGGCGATCCGGTAACCCGCACGCCACGGTAAACGTTGGCGCTGATTGGAATCCAGCCACCATGACAGATTGCGGCAATCGGATTCTTGGCCGCATCAAACGCGCGCACGATGTCCAATACCCTAGCGTCCCGTCGCAGTTTGTCCGGCATAAACCCGCCAGGGACCAGCAGCGCATCAAAATTGGCCGCATCACAATCTGCGATCGAGACATCACTGATACAAGGGTAGCCATTTTTGCCCGCGTAGGTCTTGCCCGTCTCCAAACCGGCAACGACGACATCACAGCCAGCCTCGATCAACCGCAATTTGGGATACCAAAGTTCAAGATCTTCATAGATGTCGCCGGTGAAGGCAAGCATGCGGGTACCGGAAAGTGGAAGAGTCATATTGGTTATCATATGGCGGGGAATTGGTTTTGGCAGTACAGGGCGCACACACCGCGTAGCAGTGTGCAGGCATTTGTCCCATTGTAACCGAATAGGCTTACACACATATGCAGAAAGAAGCACGGAGTTTGAATTTCAAACTCCGTGCCGACCTGAATTGCCGCTTCACAATTTACAATTCAATCGACTCGATCTGACTGACAAACCGATTCTGATCATCGGACAGGAACGCACTGACGACCTTAAAAACCGAGTCGCCAAAACCGCCTACGTTCAGGATGTCCTTGCGGTCGGGGGTCTGCACGTTACCCGCTGGTTGGATGTCAATGCAAACCAACTTCGGATTGCCCTGCTGTCGACTGGAAAACTTGCTCCACTCGGACATGACGGCCGTCGATCCGTATCGTCCCCGGCCAACCCAACTTTCGTTGTCGCTAATCAGCACGATTCCGGCAAACGACCGTGATGCCAAACATGTTGAGTTGACTTTCGCAATCGGCAGTGAACAGTTAGTTCCGCCACCACCAAATTTCGACAGGCGTTTCGAAACGCTCAGGATCGTGTCTCCCGGATCGACATTGGCTCGATAAGCCTTCGTGTCAAAGGGAATGACGACGCAGTCTGGATTACGACGCATAATCGCCGCAGCGAACAATGCCGCCACATCCAAACAACGCATTTTTGATGTTCCGCCTCGACCACGATTACCTGATACCGACCAGGTCATTGATCCCGAGGTATCCAATCCAATAACAACTGGCCCGGGCAGTTGTGGAACGTTGCCACAGGCGATCTCGGCTGCATCGTGAAGTGCGGATTTGATTTTCTGTGGTACGTCACAACCTGCATTCAGGTACGCAGCAAAATACTGGTAGGGAAACTGTTGCGACCGTTTGATCGCGTCGGCATCTTTCAATCGCGCGGCAATTTCATTCACCATCGAAGCGTCCTTGAAAACTTCATGACGTTACAAGGTATTCAGGTTCATACGCAATGCCTGAGGCCCCATCCGTCGAGCAATCGCTTTCCAGACATCGACTCCCCGGGCGGTGTCAGCCAGCAAATCCCACCGCACGCTCAGATCGTCCGCGATTTCAGCTTGCCGTTTCGGATCCGTTGATGAACGGAAGGCTTGCAGTTGTCTAACGGCCTCAGGAAGGTCATCTCGTGTTGCCGGAGCCCATTTTTCAAGGTCTTTGCCGGTCAACCAACCAAACAGGGCGCGCCGCGCGTTATCGACCGGAGTTGGCCGCGCCATCCGCATCACGTCGCGCAAGCCGGGATCATTGCCGACCGAGGCCGACATTAGTTTTGACACCGAAGCTTCGTTTAACCAGCGCTGAAAAGCACGTTGCAGAGATGTATTCCGCACATGCAGTCGGATCGACATCGGGAAGGTTTTGACGAAGTTCAGCATCAGAAGTTATCCGGTGGCTTTACCAATTTGCCTACAGCCAGTCGAAGACCGGCTGGCAGGATTCGAACCTGCAATGCCCGAGTTCATGTATTCCAATACGGCAGTCAAAACCGCTGTTAAACAAATTGGAAAAATAACCGACGAAGTGTTGAGCAGATTTGCGATGCTCTGCCAGACTGAGCTACAGCACCCTGTCTTCGACAGAAACTGTTACGAGAGTAGTGCTGGTGGGATTCGAACCCACGACCATCGGGTTAGGAACCATGTATTCCACTACGGCAGTCGATTATTATCTTTAGGTGTTATATTTGGCCAGCATGATTGTGTAGTCCTGACTGGCAGTTGAGTGGAAGAGTAGAGTGGTTGTTAATGAAGAGGTTCACCTAATACTACAGCGCAATTGAAGAATCGGCCTTTAGCTGTCGGGAGCCTGCCCATTGCTGCGTTGCTAGTAAGCAAGTTTCCAGACCGCCTTTTCAAGAATCACCTGCGTGGCCGCGCATCCGTGCTAGGAACAGCAACGTCACCGCACAGACATTGACCTTCATGGAAAAAATGCAGTGAACTGGCTAATTTCATCGGGAATCTACGCGCTGGTCGGATTAATTTTGTTCTTCTATATTGTCGGATTTTTTCTGCTGCTGGCGTTGGCTATCTGTGGAGTCGTGTTTCCAATTATCGCCGGCATCAAGGCCAACAACGGGGAGGTGTGGAAGTACCCACTGGCCATACCGTTTTTACGATAGCAGCTTCATACCGGACACCGATTGAAAGAAAGCATGAAACGAATTCTTGAACCTGAATTGATGGACACGCCCGAGGCGGCTGCGGAGTACAACGGCATGAACCATCTGGATGTGAACCGTTCGTTCGCACGGGACTTCCTGGCATTCTCACAAGCGACTTTGGCCGACAGGCTGGAAGAGACCGACTGGAACGTGCTGGACGTGGGAACCGGGACGGCGCTGTTGCCGATTGAACTGTGTAAACTCAATCCCGGCATCGACGTACTGGCGATCGACGCTGCGGTCAGCATGCTGGACCTGGCCGTTTATAACATCGAGGCGGCCGGCATGCGCGAGCGCATTACGCTGGCCAAGGTCGATGCCAAATCCATGCCGTATGATGATGACTCCATCGAAATGGTGATTGCCAATTCCATTCACCATCACATCCCCGATCCTGAAGTCTGTTTCACCGAAATGGCGCGAGTGACCGAAGAAGGCGGAATTCTGTTCGTCAGAGACCTGTCGCGCCCCACCGACCAACAGGCACTCGACGCACTTGTGCAAGCGTATGCCGGACAAGAAACCCCAGAAAGTCAGACGCTGTTCGCCGATTCACTGGCGGCAGCACTGACGGCCAAAGAAGTAGCCGATATTGTCCGGTCGCTGGGGTTCGAAAGCACAACTGTCTCGATGACATCAGATCGGCACTGGACCTGGGCCGCAGTGAAGACGCCTTAATCCGCAACAAGCCCTACCCCCATCCTCTTTGGCCAAACGGGACGGCATACCGGGCATCAATGATATTGCCGGATGACAAAATCGACTACTTACCCAATTGGTCCGCAAGAAAACGTGCGTCGTAAACGTAACGAAGTGAATCGCGAATTGCGTTGGAATGCACGCTAACCGCCCTGCCCTGTTTGTCGTTGTAGACGTAATCGGCGGTCAGTGACTGGATGTTGCCGTCAAAGATCAAACCGACCAACTCCAGTTCCTGATTGACCACCGGGCTGCCCGAATTCCCGCCAATGATGTCAGCCGTACAGACAAAATTCATTTTTGTGCTGCCGGGAATTTTATCTTTGGCCTGCTTCCAGGACTCGGGTAAAACAAAATCCTTTTGCCCGGCATGGTTTAATTCATGAGCAAACGTGCCGGCGACATCGGTAAACGCGCGAATCGACTTCCCACCCACCTGGTAGCCTTTAACCGGCCCAAAGGCCAAACGCATAGTGAACGTAGCATCGGGATAAACCGAAGTTCCTTGCGTCCGGAACAGAGCGTCTGCGATTCGCGCGTAGGCCTGCCGTTCGATTTCAGCGATCTCTTCGCTGATTTTTTGGTCTGCTCGCAGTTTTTCGTCCACGGCTACCGCGAGGCGAATCAGTGGATCCTGTGAACCGGCAATTGCTGCGGCCCCACCGGCTGCAATTTCCTTGCGCACTTCCGGGTCATCAAGTTTTGTGCCGCCGATCATTTCCGCCGCGCGTTCCAACGGGCTCTTACCGTCGAGAATCTTCTGGCACAGCGGGTCATCGGCCCCCCGGATTTCACAGGTGCGGGCTATCAAATCCCCCAGTAGCACCTGTTCAAGATTCTTGTAGATGGGAGCCGTAGAAAACAGTTTCTGTTTCAGCGAGTCACGTCCCGAGTCTTGGAAACGGGCCAGCCGTCGGGGCGACGGCTTCTGGTCTTCGGCCGCCATCTGCACCAGCGTCTCGGCAATTTCGAACAGGTCTGTCCGCAACGACAACTTTTCACGCAGTTGGGCCAATTTTCGTTTCTGCACGTCGGCGATGACTTGCCACGCGGCAGCATGATCTTTTAAAGACGGGTTTGATTTCACTTCATTCAGCAATCTCTGTTCGGCAGCGGCTTTTCCGCCAATCAAGGCAGGGTCCTGCAAGCCTTGCAGTTCCCCCATGTAAGCCTTACGGGCATTCTGAAAACCGAATAACTGGTCGCGTGCAATGCGATCCTGTTCGGGCCCCTCGAGGGCAAACTGTTGCAGCAAAATCTCACGGCGGCGGATGTAATCCAGCGACCACGGGATTCGGACATCGCGCTGATGTCGCAACGCGTCGGTGGTAAAAATACGACTGGTGCGACCGGGGTTGCCGGCGACAAAGACCAGTTCGTCTTCCGCGGGACCATCGTCTGACCATTTAAAGAAGTGTTTAATGGTGGCAGGTTTGTCATTTTCGTAGACGCGAAAGATACAGGCATCGAGGTTAAATCTGGGATACTCAAAATTGTCGGCATCGCCTCCAAAAAATGCGATGGCCGCCTCAGGTGCCCACACCAGCCGCACGTCGGTATATTTTTTGTATTGGTATAGGTGGTATTTACCACCACCATAAAGCGTAACCACATCCGACCGCAGCCCCGATTCCTCGGTGGCCGCCGACTCAATTTCTCCAATGCGGGCGCGGCGCGCGACCGCCGCTTCCGCCGCAGGCAGGTCACTGGTAACCGCCTGGTTGACTTTTTCGGTGACATCCGAAATTTGAATCAATTGATTCAACTCAAGATCTGGCGCTTTCAATTCTTCAGCCGGAGTACGCGCCAGAAAACCCTCTTTGACGTAGTTGTTTTCTTTGGTGCTAAGTTTGTACAACGTGTCGGAGCCGACGTGATGATTGGTCAAAACCAGTCCGTTGGATGAAACGAACGAAGCCGATCCGCCGACATTGAAGCGCACACAGGACTTCATCAAATGCTGCGACCACTTTTGATCTGGAGTGAACCCGTGAGTATTCTTCAGATAATCGACCGGCAGGTTGTTCAACAGCCACATCCCTTCGTCGGCTTTCAACGTGCCATTGCTGCAAAATGCAACTGTTGCAACTATCGCAATCAAGGCAAGCATCGAAACGCCCCGAACAAAGATCGCCTGTGTCCGAAACAGGGTTTGCGTGTTGAGAATTCGGCGGTCCATGTTGTGTCTCCGGATCAAAACGATTAAGTACCAAGCTGTACGGCGAATGCGCGATCAATGGATTGTACGCGTTCCGGAGAGAGTTTTTCAGGGGCCTGACCATTGCTTGTGAAATCCCACGACGACATCACGACCGGCGATACCTGGGCGGAGATCTGTCGGTCGGCCTACGGGCCTATTGGCCTATTGGCAGACCGGACGGTGAAGCGGGTTGGACAGACGGTCCAGCGACTTATTCAACGACAAGCACTTCCTGAAAGTCACCGGAAAGTTCGAAAGAAGCGGAGACCTGAAGTTCATCCGGTAGCTGATCGACGATCTCCATCGCGGTGCGGATGACTTTGGCGCGAAACCCGGGAGGAAGCCCTCGTTTAAAAATATGAGCCTGCGAAAACAGGAGATTGCGTGGGCGGAGACAGTCCGATGACAGACAAACGGACAGAATTTTTTCCCGGCGAGTGATCGGCATTGCCTGGCAGTGTCGACACAGTTTGATCGCTGCCGACTTCTCTTTTCCGCATTCGAAGCAGATTGCTTTCATCATCCGACCTCTACAAATTTCCTGACTTTTGCAACGAACTGAGTTTCTGGCTGAAACATAGGTCAGGAAATAGCACCCGTCGGTGAAAAATCCGATCGCCATTTTGGAAATTGTCAAAACGCGATAAGATAGCTGTTTTCCCGTCATTTGCGCTGCTCAGAAGGTCGATTCATCCGCTTGACGGAAGGCAGAATCCTGATTTTGCCGGCCGTGGTGCCCCCCTGACGATTGTCTGTAATTTTTCATCCTTGAAACCGGTTTTTCCATGAATACTGTTGTCCGCTTGCCCAAACGTTCCGAAGTCAACATTGGCGACACCTGGGACCTGACTCTCCTGTTCCCTGACGATAACGCGTGGGAGCAAGCGTTCACACAATTTGAAACACAGATTGATGGCTACGCCCGGTTCAAAGGGAAGCTGGCCCAGAGTGCCCAGATGCTCTCCGACTGTTTGAAGTTTGATGGCGAACAGGAACGGCTGGGCGAGCGATTGGGGAATTACGCATTTCTGAAAATGGCCGAAGATCAGACCAACGGTGACTATCAGAAATTGATGGCGCGCCTGCAAAGTGTTGCCACTCGGGCGGGCGAGGCGGGCAGCTACATCCGGCCCGAGATCATGGCGATCCCGGACACCACCATGGATGCCTTTTTGAAGGAACCCGAACTGGAACTGTACCAGTTGATGATCGAGCGATTGGTCCGATACAAACCATTTACGCTTGGCGAAAAAGAAGAGCAGTTACTGGCGATGCAGGGCGAGATGGCCGGTGCAACGGGCCGGATATTTCGGCAACTCCACGATGCGGATTTGAAATTTGGCACTCTGGAAGATGAAAACGGTGACGAAGTCGAACTCTCGCCCAGCACGTTTTCCCAGTTCTTGGTTTCCCCCGACCGCGACGTGCGAAAAAAAGCCTTCCATCAGTTCTACGAACAGTTCACCAATCACAAAAACTCATTGGCCTCGATTCTGGCCGGATCAATTCAGAAGGATGTTTATTACGCGCGGGCACGTGGTTACGACAGCGCCCTGCACAGTGCACTTTACGCCGACAATGTTCCCCAATCAGTTTACGACAACTTGATCGGCGCGGTTCGCAACAACCTGCCAGCACTGTACAAGTACTACGACCTGCGAAAACGCAAAATGGGCCTGGAGGATATTCATCACTACGATACCTACGTACCTATTCTCAGCGATATTGAAATTGAGCACACCTGGGACCAGGCCGTCGAAGTCGTCGCTCAATCGCTGGCACCACTGGGGGACGAATATGTTTCCGTCCTGAAAAAGGGCCTGGCCGGTCGCTGGTGTGATCGCTATCCCAATGCGGGCAAACAAAGCGGTGCGTTCAGTGCCGGGTGCTTTGACAGCGAGCCCTATATTTTGATGAACTACAAACCCAAAGTGCTCAATGATGTCTTCACCTTGACCCACGAGGCAGGCCATTCCATGCACTCGTACTACTCCGTCAAGCATCAGCCATTTGAGTATTACTCGTACACGATTTTTGTCGCCGAAGTGGCCAGCACCTTCAACGAACAACTGCTGACACGCCATATGCTGGACAACGCCACCGACGACCGGTTGAAGGCCTATCTGATTAACAATGAAATCGACTCCATCCGCGGCACCATCATTCGGCAAACCATGTTTGCCGAATTTGAAAAACTGACCCATGAGATGTGCGAAAACGGACAACCGCTGACCATCGACACATTCCAGGAAGTCTACGGACAACTTCTGACCGACTACTTTGGACCTGAATTTGCAATTGATCAGGAACTGCCACTGGAGTGTCTGCGGATTCCGCACTTCTACCGGGCGTTTTACGTCTACAAGTACGCCACTGGATTATCGGCCTCGATCGCTCTCAGCCAACGGGTTCTTGAAGGCGGCGATGCGGAACTGAATGACTACCTGAACTTCCTTAAAGGCGGTTGCTCCAAGCATCCGCTGGACCTGTTGCGCGATGCTGGCGTCGATCTGGAACAGCCCCAGCCCGTCGATACGGCTTTGCAACGGTTCGCAGATCTGGTAGATCAGTTGGATAGCCTACTGTAATGACCGCACGGGCAAACGTGGCCGACTCGCATCTGCCCAATCAGTTCAATCAGCCCATTTACCCAACCTGTTCTATCTATCGCCCGGAAAACCGATGTTCCGAATTCCCCGCTCCATCCGTTTGGTACAAATTCTGACGGGCCTGCTGCTGATTTTATTTGCTGCGGCGACCTCCTCTGCACCGTCGTCTGCGTTGGGTCAGAAGCGGAATGCCACTGACTGGCGCGCCAAACGCAAGGCGTTGGACAGGGACTTTGCCGATGAACTTCAGGAGATCGCGATGTGGTGCCGGGAAGTCGGCATCGCTCGTCAGGTCACCCAGACCTTCAAGATCTACCACAACCGGGATTTACGACGACAGTACATCTACCTGCCAACCACCAAAAAAATGCCCGAGCAGCGTGACGGGAAACTGGGCCAGTGGCTGGAAAAGGTCGGCAACGCGAAAATCGAACATGCGGCGAAGATCTTTGATCTGGCCCAAAAAGCGGCCGACGAAGGCGCCAACGGAACGGCATTTCAACTTCTTCACGAGGTGATCTATTTTGACCGGGACCATGCAGAGACACGGAAGGTTCTTGGCCACAAAGACAAAGGCGATTCATGGCAGATCAACACCGACCGGTTGAAGGTCAAAAAGAAACGCCCTGCCCACGCACTGTTGAATTGGAAATCCGGATCCTACATCACGGTGATCACGCCGCATTTCACGATTGATTCGACCGCCAACCAGGAAGAGACGATTTTCCTGGCGGAGAGTCTCGAGCAATGGCACGATGTCTGGCGGCAAGTATTTTTTGAGTTCTGGACATCGGCGTCAGTAAAACGCTGGATCGAAAAGAAGGGATCCTTCAAAGAACCCAAAAAACGATATAACATTGTCTTCTTCAAGGACCATCAAGAATACGTCACCAGCCTTTCGCGGTGGGTCAAAGGGGTCGAAGGATCGACCGGCTATTACAATCAGGACTTACAGCTGTCGTTTTTTTCTGCCGGTAAAGATCCCCAGAACATCGACACGTGGAAACACGAACTGGCGCACCAGTTGTTTCGCGAAACCGTCCGCGCCCGCAAGTCACCATTTAAGGAACAGCACCTGTGGTTGGACGAGGGCATCGCGATGTACTTTGAATCGCTGACGGACATGGATGGCTATGTCACGCTGGGGGGATTTGATGCCCGACGGCTTCAGTACGCCCGTGTTAGAAAGCTGCGCGAGGGTTTCTTTGTTCCGTTGGTCCAACTGGCGTCGATGTCGCAGGAACAATTTCAAAATCGCAAGGACATTTCGTCGATCTACTCCCAGGCGGCCGGCATGGCCCATATGCTGATGAATGATGACCACGGCATGATGCAGCCCAACATCAACGAATTCATGAAAGCGATTCACAAACGAAGAGTGAAAACCGATTCGTTTGAAAAACTTTTGGGAAGAGCCATGTCGCAGCTGGACCTCAAGTATCTGAAGTTTTTGGAAACGTCCAATGACGAGGTCGCAGACCATTTGATGCGTCCGGAGCTGAGGACAGAGATGGCGCTGCCCAACGCCGACCTGTCGGTCAGCGGATTTGAAAGTATCGGTCAGTGCACACGTCTGCGGTGGCTGGATGTGACCGGCAGCAAAGTTTCTGCGGCCTCAATCGCATCCCTCAAAGAATGCAACCGACTGAAGCAGATCTTTCTGGCCCGTTGTTCAATCGACCCGGCAGCCTTCGCTCAGATGAATCAACTACGTGCGTTGGAGGAACTGGATCTGACGGCTTCCAGCGTTACCAGCCGCGATCTTGCCTCCCTGGCACGGGCGACAAAACTAAAGGTATTACGTTTGACAGGCACGCGTATCACAGACGCCGCCGCGCCTGTGTTGGCCCAGATGCAATCGCTCAAGACGCTTGATATTTCAAAAACACGTATCTCTGCCAGCGCCGCGGCGTCCTTGAAACAGTCACTACCGGGTGTGAATATCATTACCCGTTAGACGCCCCGAAATTCGTCCCGCCTTCAATTTGCCTGCCTTACATTTGGTCGTTATAGTGGTGACGTCCACCAATCAATGATGATCACCAACCAATTTTGCAGGAAACCGGGGCATGAACCGCATCACTATTACTTCACTGGTTTGTCTGGCTGTTTTCATCAGCGCGGGCCCGGCCTGCGCCGATGAACCCTCCGGTGCGTTTCCATATACGGTTACCGAAGAAACGGCCAATCGCCCATTGAGTGCGGCGATGAAACGGGTCTTCGTTCAACATCCCGCGCCGCACATCAACGACAACGAACTGTATTCCCAATTCAGATACACGGCGCTGAAGGGTTTTGACTATCACGATGGCGATGGAACCGTCTCCCGTCGCGACCCAACCAAAGTTCTGTTTGAAGATGGCAAGTACCATGTGTGGTACACCAAACGCGACACGCCCTCTCGTCCCGTGGGACCAGACAAATGCACCGACACGATTCCCTCAACAGACTGGGATCTGAGTGATGTCTGGTATGCAACCAGTGTCGATGGTTTCCATTGGCACGAACAGGGGGTTGCCGTTGCCCGCCCGGCTCATCCGCAACCGGGTTGGCGGAGTGTGACGACGCCGGGTATTTTGAAATGGAAAGGCAGATTTTACCTGTACTATCAGGCATTTATGGAGGCCAGCGGCAAACGCGGCGACCACTGCCCCGTCGCGGTGTCATGGGCCGACTCCCCCGCAGGTCCATGGACGCCCGAAAACAAGATCATCATCCCCAATGGTGCCGCCGGTGAATGGGACCAATTTTCGATTCACGATCCGTGCCCGTTGGTCCATGATGGAAAAATTTATATCTACTACAAAGCGGCATTCAATCGCCCCGGCAATGTCTGGATCTGCCACGGCCTGGCCATCGCCGAAGATCCACTGGGCCCATTTCAAAAGCATCCGCTTAACCCGTTGGTCAATTCAGGTCATGAAACCACGCTATTCCCGTTTCGCACAGGAGTGGCTTGCATCGCGTTGCGCGACGGCCAGGAACACTTCACGATCCAGTATGCACCGGACTGGGTCAATTTCGAGGTCGCAGCAATCACCGAACTGCTGCCAACGGCCGCCGGACCGTTTGTGCCCGATGCCTTTACTGATACCCAATACGGTCGAGGAATCACTTGGGGACTTTCTCATTTCACCAACGCCGCCACCGACTGGAAACGCAATCACACCGTTTTGACTAGGTTTGACTGCGACCTGAGCCTTGATATTAACGATCCGGAAATGAAGCGGCATCAGATCAGTTTCACGCCCGAAACGCACTATCGGCACGGGCTGACCAAAAACCAGCGCGCACGTCTGGCCAAGGCAACGGCCAATCTAAAATCCCCCCCTTCAGATTCAGCTACCGGACAACCGCCGTCAGTGAATACCAACCAATAGAATTTACCCTGCCACAGGTCTGTGTTTTGGCAGGAAGTAACGACTGTCGCCGGGCATCACGGCTTCTGATGATTATTGAGGGGAAATTTCAACATGCAGCCCTGGGACCTTGGCCGAACCAATTACTCCGCCGTCAAAGAACAGCACTATGAGGTCGCCGTCCTGCCGCTGGGGGCCACCGAACCGCACAACCTTCACCTGCCCTATGGCACCGACACTCTGGAAAGCAGGATCGTGGGTGAAAAAATCTGTGAGGCAGCATGGAACAGAGGCGGTAAGGTTGTTCTGCTACCCACGATTCCCTACGGGACAGAAAACAACATGCACGGGTTCCCGCTGGCGCTGAACATCGACCCGCAAACGTTGTTCCAGATCATTCGAGACCTGATCGACTCGCTGGTTAATAGCGGAATTCGCAAAATCGTACTTCTGAACAGTCACGGCGGCAACGAAATCCGCCCCTTGCTGCGAGAACTCAATGGTAAATCTGAAGCTCATTTGTTCTTATGCAACTGGTACTCCAGTTTTCCGGATGTGTACCACGACGTATTTGAAAATGCCGAAGACCACGCTGGAGAAATGGAAACCTCGTTTGGACTGGCCTATTTCCCGGAACTTGTGGCCAAAGACGTTGACAATCCAGCCATGCTGGCCGCTGACGCGGGGGCGACCCGGGAAAGTCAGTTCGAAGCGCTGAATCGGGGGTGGGTTTCAATGTCGCGCCCCTGGCATCTACTGACCACCAATTCCGGGTCGGGCAACCCGCATGCGGCAACTGCCGAAAAAGGCCGGAAGATGATGCAGATCTTGGTGGAACGCATTGGTGGGTTCCTAGTCGAGCTATCACAGGCGGAAATAAACGATCATTTTCCCTACAACGCTTAAGCGGCCCGCCGTCAGCGTGGAAATCAGGGAAAACAGCGTCGCCTCCATTTCAAACCGTTGACTGCCCATCTTCACCTGTTTAAAATCCCGCAAGTCGAAAGACGAATTTGGGCGATTTTTCGCCCCAACACGGTGGGTATAGCTCAATTGGTTAGAGCGCTGGTTTGTGGTACCAGAGGCTGGGGGTTCAAGTCCCCTTACTCACCCTTTTTTCTCTTCTCCCTCCTTCTATCTTTTGGATGAGCCCCGTCCTATTTCGGTGCCCCGTCCTGTTTTGGCCCCGACCCCTGTCGATCAGTGGCGGGCGCATTCCCATGGTCACGGTTTCCGACAGTAGCGTCTGTTCGCCTTCCCGTCACAATGAAATCGATAATAGCAGCGGTGTCCCGAAGCAGCGCTCACAAAGTGGCACTGTCAAATCGTAAGGCACTTTCGCAGTCTCTCTGCCCACTTGATCCACCGCACGCAACTAACATCTAACCGGCCAATACTAACCCGTAAATACTTGGGGCCGAGGGCAAGGGTGCGTATTGAATATGCGAAAAACCACATTCCTTCAGCATCTCCTTGATCACCCCTAGGTCGTACAGCTGGCCTGATTTTGTTCTCAGCCCCAGCTCCATGGCCGTCACCAACCGCGTCAGTTCACCATTTTGCTGGCCGGGAAAAATATCAACCAACACCATTTCTCCGGTCTGCGTCAGCCATGCATTGGCGGTTTGAAAAAACTTCTGGCAAGCCTCTTTGGATCGTGTATGCAGAAAATTCGTCGCCACCAACACGTCAAATGAATTGGGATCGACATCGGCACCAATCATGTCGTTGGGGTCGTCAATCTGGACTTTTTCTATCTGTCCGTCCAGCCCCACGCTTTCGATCGTCTGGTCGGCGCGCGAAAGCCCTTCAGCGGTATCCATCAAAAATACTTTGGACGTTGGGTCTTTATGAGCGATCGTGGCTCCCATCACCGCCGATCCGCAACACACCTCCAGAATGCGCTGCCCCTTGCGATGTTTCCCCACGCCCAGTACTTCAGCCGCATCCAACGCAACCGGCGTCATCATCCATTCCTCGGTGGCCCGTTGCAACACATAATCAAATTCGGATTGGTCACATTTCGGGTCATCATGCACCGAGACGCCCGATCTGACATAGTTGGGCAGTTGCTCCCAAAAAGCATCACCAAAGTCGAGGAATTGGTCAGGGATTAACCGGCCTATCTGCGACAGTGCATAGTCCCGGCCATAGCACTCCACCAATTCGGTGGTCGCTAAAATCGCCATCAGTTGCTCAACCTGAACCGTTTTGCATCCATTGGCTTCAGCCAGCTGTATGCAGTTCTTTTGGCCTGACCGCAACGATTCGATGATCCCGATTTTCACCGCCGCACGAATGGCTTGGGTCTGCGCGTTGCGGTTCTTGAGATTCAGATAATCCTCAATGGCTTTGACGTGGGAATTGGGCATGGGTTTCCTGTAGCAAACATCCTCTTGGCTCACGGCTGTCTTTTGTCGTCTATTTGCCCTGTTTTTTCAATGGGAGTCTCAGTTAGACTGTCGCGCACCGAAAAATTGATAATTGCAGGCCCATCACTACAGCAGGCCCGTCACTGCACCACTTGCCGCACACTCAGCTCCCTTCCCCTGAAACTACTGATAAAAATTGACAATGGCTGACGAACATACACCAGCGGTACTGGGCCTGATCTTTGATTGCGATGGTACCCTTGCCGATACCATGCCCCTTCATTTTCTTGCCTGGCAGGATACGCTGAAGCGCTACAAAATTACGCTAAGCGAGGATCGTTTTTATTCTCTTGGCGGTCAACCGACGATAAAAATCGTCGAACTCCTAGCCAGTGAACAGGGCATTGAGCTGTCGTCCTCTGAAGTCGCCCACGAAAAAGAACAGGGATTCCTGGCGCGCTTGCACGAGGTGAAACCGATTGAACCAATCGTTGATATCGTCCGCGCACATCATGGAAAACTCCCGATGGCCGTCGCTTCGGGGTCCCACCGCGCAGTCGTAAAAACGGTCCTAGAGATCATCGGGCTGAGCGACCTGTTTGATGATCACCGCATCATCGGTGCCGAAGACACCGACCTTCACAAACCCAATCCACATGTGTTTCTTGAGGCCGCGCGGCGAATTGGAGTCGCACCAGAACGCTGCCGCGTGTACGAAGACGCCGAATTGGGAATTGAAGCAGCCAGGCGGGCGCAGATGGATTGCTTCGATGTGCGGGACGTTTTCACGCCGGCACGTATTACCTAACGCAACCATACCATCGATGGTCGATTCAATCGTAACACGGCCGTCCGTACCCCTTCAACACAGCTCCATTTCCGAACATCGACGCCCCCCGAAAGCCCTCGGCAAGGGAGCTCTAAACCAACTCTCCGACGCGCGCTCTGGCCTGTTCCACTGTTTCGATCTTTCCGTCCAACTGATCATCGCGCACGGCCTGTAGAATGGTCTTGAATTGCGGTCCCGGCTTAATCCCCATTTCAATCAAATCCTTACCTACCAAAAAAGGGTCAGGATTCGTCTCTGATGCGGGTTTGGCCCACATCGATTTGCAAAATGTCTGCACCTCTTCGGGCGCACCCAGCAGTTGCGCCACATCAAGGCCGGCGCGTGAGTAAGGATGCACGACCACCGGTTGGGCACGCGACCACGGAATCCGGTCAGCACACCCTATCGTCTTGCAGTTGCTGGTCAACCATTGAATCACAGATCGTTGGTCATTCTTCAAACGCCAACCATCCTGCAAACGATCCAGAAAACCGGGCCGGGACTTTGATCCGGGATCCTCCTCGATTGCCTCCTGAAACAACCCGGCTAGAATGGTCTCCAATTGGAAATCGTTTGCATCCGAAATCTGCAAATCCCGAACTTCTTCCACCCGATGCGGAGCCCCATCCTCCGGCGACGGCACAATGTGAGGCCACAGCGCTGCCTGCGCGAGTTGATCCATCGCAGCCAACCAGTTTTTATGCGACAGCATTCGGGTCACTTCCATGCCAATGCGTTCGGGGCTGACAACGGTGATTTCTGCAGCGCGACGGATCATTGCCGCCAGCGTCTGGTCAGCGATCGAAAAATCCAGTGTGGCGGCAAATCGAACCCCACGCAACATCCGTAATTTATCCTCTTCGATGCGTTTTTCCGGATCGCCGATGGCGCGTATCCGGCGCAGGGTCATGTCCTCCTGTCCACCGACGAAATCGATCACCTCGTCCCGGATCGGGTCGAAGAACATCCCGTTGATAGTAAAATCACGACGGAGGGCGTCTTCCCGTGCGTCAGTGAATTGAACGGAGTCGGGCCGACGGCCATCGCTGTATCCGCCGTCGCGGCGAAAGGTCGCAACTTCAATCTGCCCGGCAGATTTAGGGCCAACAACCGTAATCACACCAAACGAAGCCCCAATGGGCAACGTACGTTTGTACCCGAACAGTTCCCGTACCTGTTCAGGTGTCGCACTGGTCGCCACATCGTAGTCCTTGGGATCGCACCCCAACAGCGCATCTCGCACGCACCCGCCAGCCCACAATGCGGTGTGCCCGGCCTGCTGAAGCTTCAGCGTCACTTCTGTTGCAAATTGCTTTTGATTCATCACGTCATCATAGACGATTGCTCCGTCGGCAGGTTCATCGCCAACGGAAACTTAAAGCAAATCAGCAAGTGACGACCACTGAATATCGTTCCGCGTATGCAGTCGCTTGACCAGTTCGACCGCATCGGGTCGGTCTTCCAGCAGGCGAAATGCCACGCTGGCAAGTGCAACATCTTCGCACTCGAAACAGATCACAAAATTCCCGTAGGTACCGTTGATCGCCTTTTGCTTCATCTGGAAGTGGTTCCCCACCAGATTCACCACCGCATCCGCTTTGGAGAACGTCGGCAGTCCCAACATCATCCGCATGGCACCACCGCAATTGTTGACCTCGGGACGCGCCAACCCAATCTTGTGATTCAACCAACTGATCAACTGCTCCGGCGCGACGCCGGACTGGACAACAATATCATCCAGGCACAACTTCTGATAGGCATCGGCCAGCACACGCTGGGCGGCGATACGAATCTCACCTGGTAGCCGATGCTGCCACACCGAAGATTGGTTCAAAGATTCCGCATATCCTCCACGTTCCTGAATCAGTGAGGCGTAAACCTGAATCTCGGTGCGTGAAATTTGTTCTTCAAGGTCAGAATGGATACTGTCATTCATTAAACAGTCCATGTTGAACCCATCATCGGAGGCGAACGCCGAAAGATCATTTTCCTTGGGGAACTCGCTGGCGATCAACTGCAAATGGCTCTTGAATTTATTGGTCACCGCTGCCGCCGAATTCAGACTCCGGTTAAGCACGCGTGTGAATTCTTTGGTGTACTTTAAAAAGAAGTAGAACTCCCGACGCCGAATGTACTCCTCCAGCAAAGTAATGGCATCTTGCCCCACCGAGCGTTTCATTTTTTGAAACGCTGTCGACAGCAGTGCGTTGAGATTTTTTTCCTCATCAGCCAGCTGTTGCCCCAATGACAGTGACCAGTTACCAAGGCGTTCCTGCGATGTGTTCACGCATTTGTCGATCAAGCTCAGGTCCAGACGCTCCCCATTAAGCAGTTCAATGAACTCAAGTGAAAGTTCATCACCACCGGAGATCGCGGCCTGCCCAATGAAGTTGTCCATTTCCAGACAGACCATCGGATCTTCGCTCCCTCCATCTACATTTTCTGCGGCTGGCCCATAGACATCGTCCATGACCTTCCGCACCTGCCATTCCAGCTGGGGGGCAGCTTTATTCCCCAACATTTGCCTGATCTGCTCAAACGCCTGGCGAACCTTGTCCTCTGTCACGATCTTTTTCGTTTCGCGCTGAATGCTCTCGAAAATCGATTCGTAAGACAAATTGAATCTGCCGAATGTTTTATCCACAAACGCAACAGCATCGACAGAATCACTGGCGGTACCCGCCGCGTTGGTGGCACCAAAAATCCAGCGGCTGAGCAGTCCGCGTGACAGGCGATTGACGGCCATTTCGCCAAGCCCCTGGACCCCCGGTCCTGAAACGCTTAACCCAAACGATCGCAACGCAAAATGCTCCAGCTCTTTTTCTTTTTCGCGACAGGCATCAAAAAACACGCTACAGCGCGAGATCGATCCCAGCCCGATATACTCCGCGATTCCGCTTAATTTTTCCTCGAAGTCCGACTGCTTCAGGTCGCGGCCAAGGTCGCGGAAGTACGTATATTCAAATGGAGCCTGATCTTCAAATTCGGGAATTCCAAGGCTCACATCACCATCGTAACCTGAATCGTTGAAGTGACGTAATTCTGTCATGAACGCGAACGCATTGGCTGCCGCCAGCCCGGGATCGCGGTGGCGACGATAGGCCGCATGCAACAGAATCCCCGTCAGCGAATCGGCTTTCATGGCTTTTTCAGCCATCAACAACCGCAATGTATAGGCCAGATCCAACGTCATCCCGCTGCCCAATCCACCGCTGATGGTCGATACCACGATCACACGCGGTTGGTCGATCTTGCCGGGATTCATCCCCAAGGTTTCACAGGTTTTCGCCAGATTTTCCGGCAGCGCTAACGCATCAAGTGAATTGGAAAGCGCATTCCACAGTGCATCAAAATGGTCGGCAAACGCAAGTCGCCCCAGCGGTCGGAGTCCTTCGGTTTGCAACGTGCGCGGCACATTATAGATCCACCGCCGACTGAGCCACTTAAACCTAGCGGCGTGATCACGGTAGGCCTCAGGTTTTCGCAGCGGTACCGGTATCGTTTCGTCCAGGTTCAGCGAAACCGCCTCTGTTTTGGACGCCAGTGTCATCAAAGCGCTGCGATCGCTGTCGATGCAGGCCACCCGGAATGCAGGTAACAGTTCCATCGAACCGTACCGCGTGGCCAGTTGCTGTTTGATTCGCTTGACGACGTTGTTTGCCGTGCCGCCCACGCCAATGACGATCGTAGGCCGAAACGTTGCGGTGTCAGGATCGCACGCCGGTGGCTCGATCGGGCTGATCGCGGCGGCCCGAAAGGGGGCACCATTGGATGATAGGATCGCTGTGAAATCGTTGGTCGTCGAATCAAAGATGGCCGTTCGGGATTCGGTATCAGTATCAGGCCGCGCCTCGCGAATGCGCGTGACAACCTTCTTTTTGATACGGCGACGATTGATCAGTTCCTCTGCCATCTCCCGGCAGGAATTGAACCGGTGATTCGGGTCTTTGGCCAGCGCTTTGGCAATGATCGCCTGATCACTCTTGGGCAAGGACCGCAGGTTGGGCTTGCCATGCATATGCTGGGCGGCCAACTGTGCCGGCGTGGAACCCGGAAATGGCCGCACGCCAGTCAGCATTTCCTGATACACAATCGCCAGCGAATACTGATCACTTTTGCTGCCGGGACGACCGTCAAACAGCTCGGGCGCCGCGTAGGCTGGCGTCATCCCCTGCATCAGCGACTGCGAGGCATTATGCAAATCCTTGATCAGCCCAAAGTCGGCAACTTTAACGTGACCGCTGACCATCAGCAGGTTTTCCGGTTTAATATCCAGATGCTGCAGGTTCTGTTCGGAACTCATATAATCCAGTGCGTCACCACCGTCGCGCACGTACTGGAGAATTTTCTCGCGCGGAATGCCTGTTTCACCTTCGAGAATGAACTCATTGAACAGGTCGGCCATGCTTTTGTCGGCCAGTTCCGTCACGACCACCAATTGACCCTCGTAGATCTCAATCCGTTCCAAATTCAGCAAAAACGGATGCCGCAGGGATTTCACCCGATCGAGTGCCTTGAGTTCCGCCTGAGCGCGTTTTTCATCATGAAAACCGTAGACGATTTTCAACGCCTTCATGATCCCGCCCGGTGCCTCGGCAGACCAAACTTCACCAAATCCCCCGGAACCAATGCGGTCCTTGAGGCGATAGCCGATCACGTCGGTGTTGGATTGTAACGGTTGAGCGACCACGATTGACTTACTTTAGCGGCACGAGGCCAGCCAGTTTCAGGAAGGGATCGGAGATCCAAGAGGAGAAGACCTCCATTGATTTAGATAGCTTGTATATCGCCCTACTGGAAAAGATTTGTTAACAGGTTACTGACGCGTGCCAATTCTTTGGGCAGCTTACCTGAGCGTTTCCGTTACATTCGCACCGACCGGTAAACTCCAATCGCCGAGGATCCCGATTCATCGAAAATCCCACCCCTATGGGGTGACCGGGGACTTCAGTACCATCGTGAAATAGCTCTTCACCACCCGGTCAAAATACTCCGGTCGCATCTCCATCGGCAATTCGTTGTAGGTACAAAACGCCTTGATCTGGTTCAACAGGTCTCTGGGATGACATCGCCTCATTCGCCGACGTGGTTCCAGAAAGTGCACCTTCAACAGGTAATTGACCACCTCCGGACGGTAGACACAATTGAACCGGTCGCAGTACAACTGGAACAAGTTGTGAAATTCCTGCGGCGAAGGGTCTTCAATCTCAATCTTGTAGGGAATTCGCCTGAGGAAGGCTTCATCGACCAGTTCGGACGGTTCGAGATTCGTGGAAAAAATAATCAATTGTTCGAACGGCACTTGGATCTTTTTTCCGGAAGGCAACTGTAGAAAATCAATCCGACTCTCCAAGGGTACGATCCAGCGGTTCAGCAACTCCTGCGGCTCAATTCGCTGGCGACCAAAATCGTCCACCAACAGGCATCCACAATTGCTTTTCATCTGGAGTGGCGCTTCGCAGACGTTACTGTGTGGGTCGTGCCGAATCTCCAGCGAATCCATGGTCAGTTCCCCTCCCACAACCACCGTCGGTCGACGGATTCTGACCCAGCGACGGTCGTGGTTGGCAACACTCAACAGCGTGTCTTCGTCCTGTTCGGCGCGTTGATGGTAGGCCGCATCGTACAGTTTGATGATCTGACCGTCCTCAAACAGGGTTTGTGGGATCCAGATTTCATTACCAAAACACTGTGTCACACACTGCGCCAGTGTTGATTTCCCGTTGCCCGGTTGCCCGTACAGAAACAACCCCGCCCCCGAATTGATCGCTGGCCCTAGGCTCTCAAACAACTCTTCATTGATCGAGATATCGCGAAAGGCATGTTGTAACTGTTGCCGTTTGGGAGATTCAGCGCGAATGGTCTGCGCTTCGGCACTCAATACATAATCCATCAGCGGCACTGGCGCCGGCCCGACATACGAACAGACCTGGTTGAAAATCAACGCCCGATCGCGCCCCACGTCGGTCAGCGCATACATATAGTCATTTAGTGGAGCGGAACCTTTGTGGACAATCATTTGCCGCGCACGCAGGTGTTGATAAAGCGCCTCCAAAGCCTGAAATGACAGGCACAAATCATTCGCCAGTTGGCGACCACTGGAGACCCCCACCACCGCCAAACGTTTGACAATCAGAGACTCAATCAGTGACAGCGGCAACCCCGTATCCTCAATCGAAACGGGCTCCGATGGTCGGAAGGATTCGTCGGCCATGATGGTGGCCAGCAAATCGCTGCTGAAGGAATGAGAGGTGGTGATATCGGACATTTTTCCAGTTGTTTTTTAGGCCGCAGACTTCGGGATAGATCGGTCACTCCCGGAGGCCAACGCCAAAAAATACGGCTATCCCTTGGAGCAATCAAAACCGCTACAACCGGACTCTCATCTGTTGTAATCGTTAACGTTTTTTTCGGGCAACCCGTATCTGATTGGTAAACCCTTCAGTTGCCTGCTTCGTCCGCCGAACAAAACAGACATGGCGTCCTCTGCCGTGCCAGCACTTTTATTTGTAGACGATTGCAAATGAGCAACCCAACCACTTCTCCAACTGATTTCGCCAATGCCAATGCCACCAAAGGCCAATGGTTTCTGTCCGGCCAAATCAGCGATTCAGAACCTCTCCGTCGTTTTCCGCTGCATACGCTGCCCTTTTCGGTGGGACGGAAGACCGAGTCCGCGCTCTGCCTTCCGGTAGGCTGCATCTCCAAGAACCACGCCGAATTCTACCTAGAGGGCAACCAGATTGGGTTGCGCGATCTGGGCAGCACCAACGGCACCTACGTCAACGGCGAACCGCTGATCGGGGAGGTGCTGCTGAAGGAAAACGACATTGTCCAGTTCGCTACAATCGTATTCCGGGTTGGATCAGCCCTAGTAGCGACCGACCACCACACCATTCAGGAAGACGTCTGCGATCAGGCGTTGGCCATGATTCAGTTTGAACGACTAATCAGCGACGGTGGCCTGCACCCCCACTTTCAGCCCATCGTCACACTTGAGACCCAGGAACGCATCGGATACGAAGTACTCGGTCGCAGCCGCCTGTTCGGTCTTCAGTCGCCCCACGAAATGTTTCATGCCGCCTCGCAACTGAACTTGGAGGCGCAGTTGAGCGAAGCGTTCCGCGAACGCGGTGTCGAAATTGGCAAGCAATTCCCCAACAACATGAACCTGTTTGTCAACACCCACCCCAAGGAACTGGACCATCCTGAACTGTACAATTCCCTGATCACGCTGCGTGAGCTGGCACCGGAACAAACGATCACCCTGGAAATCCATGAGGGTGCCTCAACCAACATGACCATGATGCGAAAGCTCTGCACCGTGCTGAAGGACCTTGACATCAAACTGGCGTTTGATGATTTTGGCGTTGGTCGCGCCCGTTTGGTAGAACTGGGTGAAGTGCGTCCGGACTTCCTCAAATTCGATATGAAGCTGACCAAGAACATCAACGATGCGCCCACAAAGCGGCAGGAACTGGTGGCTTTATTTGCCAACATGGTCAATAACCTTGGCATCAAGACACTGGCAGAAGGCGTTGAAACGCGCGAGTGTCACGACATCTTGGTCGAGATGGGTTTTCAACTGGGGCAGGGTTTCTACTACGGCCGCCCTTCGCCGATTTCCAAATATATCAAGGAAGAATCGGCCATCGCGTCTGAAGAAGCCGAAGATGCGTAGCCGCTCCCCCAATATCGCTTCGGCACCGTTCCCACTCCGGCACCGTTCCGATAAATGCTTAAGCCCGGCGACCGACGTTGCCCCCTGATGGTGGATCAACGGTGAATTCAGTGAAAAATGGGCTACTTCTACCGCTTTATGCCAGCATTAAGTCAGCAATGGGTCAAATCTCCCAGAAACATTATCCCCGGAAGTCGAAAATAACGACTTAACGTGAAACGTCCGCGCTGATATACTCGCGATCCAAAATCATTCAAGAAAACCCATTCAAACAGAGGCCGCTGAGGATCTCCCATGGCGAAGAAAACCGGTAAAAGCAAGAAGAAACTCGAAGTTGTACATCTCGTCTGCGATGAAACGGGCGATTACAACTACACCCTGCGTCGCAAGTCTGGCGGCGAGAAACTGAAGGTCAAAAAGTATTCTCCACGTCTGCGTAAGCACACCATGCACACCGAGAAGAAAAAATAGAACCCGGTCCACTCGCCTGCGCCATCTGCTTTGCTTAAATGCAGATGCCCTGCAAGAATTACACTTCCTCAATTCTGATCGAGTTAATTACATCCGGCGTGACATTGGGGATAGGAATGCTGCCGGGTGACTGAGTCCGAGTCAGCCTGTCCAGTACATCATCTCCCGCGACGACGTTTCCAAATACAGAAAACTGATTGTTGTTTAATCCGGTTGGGGCAAACGTAATAAAGAACTGACTGCCGGTAGTATTATTTCCGGCATTGGCGAACGACAGTTGCCCTCGTGCATCAAATTCAATCTCGTTACCAACTTCGTCCGGAATTTCGAATCCGGGGCCGCCAGTGCCGGTTCCCAGCGGGTCACCACCCTGCGCCACAAATCCATCAATGACGCGGTGGAAATTCAAACCGTCATAGAAACCATCACGCGCCAAATTGACAAAATTGTTCACAAACGTCGGCGATTCATCGTCCAGTAGACGAATCCGAATCTCGCCTTGGCTGGTATCCAGCAACGCGTCGTAGGTCAGTGCAGTGTCGATGTTTTGTGGCGGGGCTTCAGTGTAAATGTCATTCCGCAGTTGCGCCGGAACATTGGATAGAGCACCAATCCCCTCAAACGGAACAAAATCGGCCACGTTGACGGTAAACGTCTGCTCGGCTTGGCCGCCTTGGGCATCGCTGGCTGCAACCGCGACATCAAAACTCCCTGCCTGCGTGGCGACAGGCAGGACCAGTTCATTAGCATCCGAAACCGTCAGCTGCTCTGATAACGTCCCCGCGCCAGCCACTTCGAAGGTCAACGTTGCATCGTCGAAACCCACCGCTCTGGTCGCCAAATTCAAACTGAACGCTTGGCCAAAACTTAATTCCAAATCATCGATCGCCGCTAACGAGGGTGGCTGCCTAACGTTAACTTCAATCAAGGTGCGCGGACTGAAATTCGTACCTTCGCCGATGGCAGAATCCGTGACCGAAATTCCAACCAGTCGATTTACCAAATTTCCCCCCGTGTTGTTGTAGCTCAGCGATCGGATCACGCGCTGGTAATCGGCCACCGACGCGCGACCTGTCAGTAACAAGATGCCCGCTTGCGGGTCGTACTCGGCAGCAATCTCCGGGTCAACCTGAACACTTAACGACTCCGTCGCCAAAGGCGCAGCGCCCACCAAAGCAATAGAAGCGAGGTTAAGCGTGCTGCCCGACTCATGGCTAACCACGAGTTCTGGTGCAATGATTTGTGGCCCATCGTTGGCAACAAACAGTGCCTCGCTTCTGAGGCCTTCGGCGGCCCCGTTGGCATCGACCACCAAATCATTTACCGGAGTCGCGATGTCATCCACTCGAAAGAATCGCAGGTTGTCGATTTGTGGGCTGGCACCGTCGCCAAGGTCTTCTCCCGGTTCGCGAAACGTTAATCGGCTGGTTTCAGAAGTGGATTCAACTAAAACACCGTAGCTCTGCCACTGATCATTGCCGACGAAATTGGCCACGAACTGGTTATCAAACCGCACACGTAGTTCATCGGGCGCCAGATTGCTGGCTGGATCCACACGCAAATCAAACGTAATGAAATAGGCTTGATTGGCTTCGGTATCGAAATCCTGAAAAACTTGGTCTATTAACTGAGGCGACGAATTAAGATTCAAGAAATTGCCGTCACCATTATTTTGCAGTTCAATGACGCGCCGCTGAGCATCCTCGGAGAAGTTGAACAGCGCAAAACCGTCAACCTCCCCCGGAACAAACTCAGACACTCCGGTCGGAACCGAGTTGCTTTCAAAATCTCCGTTGACAACGGTTTGTTCAGTAATCGCAACCACACTAACCGCATCGATGAGGGCACCGCGTCCGTCGCCACCACGATCTCCATCACTACCATCGCGAAATTCAAGTCGCGCCAATACTTCTTCGCCATCGCTGACTGAATCCGCCGGGTCATTAGCCGCACCGACAATCACAAAGGACGCTGTTTGAAAACGCGCCACGCCTTCGAGCGCACCCAAGAGTTCGCCATTATAAAAAACTTCAAAGTTGTTGGTTGGCGGACCGTCCACGTCGGCGATCTGGTCTGGGCCAAAGAAATCAAAGGTCAGCAAATAATCTTGGCCGGCAGTAACTGCGAAATCCTGAAATACCCGATCGTCTTGGTTGGTTATGGAATCCACGTCCAGAACGGTACCCCGGGCATTATCGAATGTTAACAGATTGACGCGCTGGTTACCGTCACCGTCGCCATCGGCAACCGTCCAGCCAGATACCGATTCGCTATCGTAAAATCGGGCTGTGGCAAACGAGTTGAGAATGTTTTGCGAATCAACATTGGTGAAGGTTTCAAAATCTCCGTTGGAAATCAGATTTGCACCTTCCGATAAGCAAACGTCACCTGCAAGCATTTTTCTCGGTTCAAGTGATTGAAAGTTTAACTGGTGTGACTTCGTGCGTGCTGATCTTCGATTTTGAGAATAGGTCATTTATCAGTCAGATTTAAATAAGGTCGGTGGTCTCTGATTGCGATTCGCGAATCTGCAAAACCATTATTACTCTGCGTTGGCTTTTATCGAGTTGCAGATTTGAAGAATGCGCGCTTTCGCTGTTTTCGCTGTTTTCAGGGACGACTTTACACGTTTGCAACAATTAACTCACCCACGATTGGTTAGAATCCAAACAAACTGATAATCTTCTCTCTGACTTGGTTCAGCGTGAACTGGAATTTTGAGTTCTAGTTGTCTGGTTAAAAAACAGCTGAATCTAACGCATCAGGACGCGCTGACATGCTCAGGTTTTTCGCATTGGGCCAAACTCGGAAGTGAAGCGCGCGACACGCACGGGTGTCGCATGTATCATGGGGGACCCACTGATTTTTCAGAGGTGCTCGCTACTAAAGCTTTTTTGCCTTGACGTTCGCCTCCATCAGCTCGGCAATGACTTCGTTGCGATCCTTAAGTTTTTCTTCGAGCTGCTGACGGAAGATCTCGGCTTTTTGCCGGGCGGTAAACATTCTTCTCGTGCGGGACATGGATTCTCTCTCGTACAAATTTGATTATAACAACCGAAATCTACAAAATTCCATTTCCTTCAAAAGCAAGACAAAACCGCGCGGTATTTCGCGCCGTCAATGGTAGCGCAGAGTCGCGTAACATGGTTTTACGCAAGGCTGCGGCTTCGTCATTGGAGCATCGGTTGGCTTGCCCTGTCGATCGCTTCGGTGACGTGTTTTGATTTGCCACGCCGCGGGTACCGCCTCTTTGGCAACGTGGTTTCTTTTTGGTAAACTGGTTGGCATTGCGATGCTTGTTAGCTACGACAAGAAGCGGTGTCGTAAAAACCTTCCGATAGCTTAGCTTGGCGATTTCCCCTTGTGTTTTACGCGGTTAAACACACTGTTGCGAACGTAAGAAACAAGTTGTGCCAAGGTTGTGCCAAATAGGGACTATGTAATTCTGACAAAAGTGTCTTTGTCGTGATCCTCCGGGGTAATAAGAAGTCGGCGTTAACGTTACGACGACCGATAATCGAATCTAGGTCATTGCTTGGCGTTTTGTCAAGCAGATGAATCTCCTGAAAGCAGTGGCTTAAATTTCTTAATGCTTTTGCAGGCGGATTCAATGTTGGTGTGGAAGTAGCGTTGAGACATTGAACTCTCATCGTGCCCCATCCATGCGTCGATCTCAGTTTTGGAAATTCCGCAATATGTCGCATGTGTGCGAAAAAAGTGGCGAAGGCAATGCGCCGTGATTGACCGAAACTTTGGATGCGGAAACCGTTCTCCCAGTGGAGCCAGCGCTATCGAACGAAGCCCCTTGTTAATCGTATCTGATGCCAGGCGCCCACCTCGGGGACCATTAAAGAGCCTTCGATCATCCGCAGTGACAAGCTTCTCAAGTAACGGCCGAAGCTCAGGGGTAATTGGAAGGAAGCGGTCTTCCCCTGACTTGGTTTCTTTTTCGCTTGTTTCGTCTTCTTCCTCGTCCAGCACCCATATGACGCCTAGGTCGAGGTTTACGTCATGACTCGTCATCTGCGCGATCTCGCAGAGGCGTAACCCCGTATTGATCAACATCATGACAGCATGGAAAAGCCACGACTGTTTGGGCTGACTTTGCAGAACTCGCAAGATCGCGTGTGCCTCTTCGTAGAGTGGACAGTAACGACGCTTCGACTTTTTTGGCTTTTTGGTTCGATATTTGAAATGTGTATCTACAGCCAATAGTTTTTCATCCCGCAGGAAATTCAAGAATGTTCTTATCGTTGTCAACTCTAGCTTTATCGTAGTATCTTCGCATGTGACACAGCGGTAAGCAGCGTAGTCATCCAAAACCTGTTTCGTAATTTGCTCGCAGTATTGGATGTGCTTTCTGTTAAGAAAATTTTGAAAAGCCGTGATGATCCGCCAGTATCTTTTTGCCGTCGCTGACTTTGGACCGCCGGCGGCACGTGCACGTCCAATATGCTTCTGGTACGCATCAAACCCGGCTTCGACGGATAAGTTGAACTCATTTCGGTTGAAGAGGTTTTGGTAACTAATCAGACCTTGTTCCGCTGCCATTTTCTCATCCAGCAAGTGAAGGTTCTTTTTGGCTTCGCTGAGGTCCTTGGGGCCCAGCGAATGCCGCCGTCCCTTAAGTTTGTTGTTGCCGCGTGCGTCTGCTTGCCAGATTCCATTTTTCCGCAACCGCAGTCGCCAAGTGAAATAGCGACACTCAACAGTTATTGGTATGAATTTTTTAGACATCTCTGTCC